>DTYH01000194.1 GCA_012961955.1 Desulfobacterales bacterium
TTGGAAACCAACGGCTCAAGTGTGAAGCGGGTTCGCCAATATTTGTATTAAACTTCTCGGGATCCCTATAGATTGGAGATCCATACAGTGTACAAAAAGGGGATATCTTAGGCATACCAAGATGCTTGACCTTATTGAAGACAACCCACGTATTCTCAACGGATTGCTTGGTTTCAGTAGGAAAGTTCGATATGAGATTGTACTGCAGAGTGATGCCTACTTGACTTGTCCATCTCAACGCCTTAACATTATCCATCACCTTTGTGCCCTTGCCCATCTTTTTGAGCAAGTCATTATCCAATGCTTCCACTCCGATCTGAAACTCAGTAAATCCTGCTCTATATGCTTTTTTTAGGAGTTCTTTCGTCAGGCCTGTGGCACGAAGTTCCCCTACCAATCGGAAATCTCTGTCTATTTCTATCAGCAAATCGCACAAATGTTCAAAATACGAGCCTTTTGGGTTTAGCGAGTTATCATAAAACAAGAAGTTTGATACTTTATATGTTTCATTAAGGAATAAAAGCTCTTGTACTATATTCTCAGGCGAACGTGCCCTGTGTCTGCCCCATGACCCGATATTCTCGCAGAAGGTGCAATGGTTCCAACTGCACCCTCTTGACCCCCAGATGGGCACATCGATGTCATATCTATCTTTCGCACCACAATATTTTTCAAAGAATTCCGAATAGTCTGGGAAAGGAAGAGCGTCCAGATCTTCAATGGGAGGCCTGGGAGGGTTAACTACCACCTTGCCGTTGTCTGATCTGTGGAAAGTCCCGGCAATGCCCCGGAGGTCCTCTCCATTATTGGCCTTTTTGGCAAGCTCGCATAGGGTGACCTCTCCCTCCCCATCAACCACCAGGTCCACAAAATCAAAGTTACGAAGTATGCTTATCCCCATCTCCTTGCTGCACAAAGATCCCCCAAAAACAATGGGAACCTGGCAACCCTGAGCTTTGATCCTTTTGGCAAGGTATAGAGAAGGAAGCAATTGACCTGTTGTGATCGTAAAGCCGATTAACGAATAGTTACCACATTCTATCTCTTTGAGCCACCTGCTGACGATCTTCTTTAACTCCTTTTCAAAAGTTAAAAGTCCCTCAATTTTATCGTTTTCTGGAATTCCATAACCACTTAGCAGCTTTCCTACCTCCTTTTCAAATTCTATGTGACATTCCGGGAAAAGCCATGAACCGAAGATCAGGTCTCCTACTAAGAGAGGGACATCTATTAGGGTGACGTAGGTAGAAGCCGGAAGAAAGTTGCACTGTCTGTTCATCTTAAAAAGCTCGCGGCCCCAGTACTTGCAGTCTGTTTGAATACCATGGGCCTGAAGATATCCCTTAAGAAGAGGCAGAGCCGGGTTCGGTGCCAATGGAATGGAAAAGGGCATCTCGATCAATAGTACGCTTGAGGTTGCGTTCCCTTTCATGATGAATCTTCCTCCCTGTTCTCTGCTATTACCCGTTGTTGATACGCCAGCTTTAGAATCTTTTCTAAGTTATACCTCCAAGGACTGCATTTGTTGGTCGAGCGGACCACTCCGTCAACCGCAATCTCCCGATATGGACAGCCAGATTGCATACACAAGGGAAGGATATTGCATCTTCGACATTTCTCTTCCTCGAACGGAGTCCATGCCAGCCACTTAGTGAGGTTGTGATGGAGTTTAATAGGTCGTAAAATATGGCCTATTCGTTCCCTCTCGTCGCCAATGGTATTCCAACACCTATAGATTTCACCATTTGGGATGATCAGCAAACAATTTGTTCCAGTAGCGGTACACCCGCCATAGTTGGGTTTGGGAAGCACCCTAACTTGGAAGCCGTGTTCTATCACAATCGGATAAAGTTCTGTCATCATTTTGGCAAAGGTCTCAGTATCGAATCCATAATCGGCTACGCTTTGACAAGCCGCTGTGAAAACCTGCGTTTGGGCAATGTCAATCGAAACCGCTGACTTAGAAACCCCCGCCTCTTCCAACATATTCAGTAATCTTGGAAAGCTTTCCCAATTTTGTGTATCTATGTTCACCCGAAATACGACGTAGAGGATGCCAGCTATTTCCTTGACATTGCGAAAAATAGCATCGAAAGTTGATCCCCCATTGCGCAAAACCCTGCGACGATCATGATGCTCCGGGGGGCCATCAACTGTGAGTTGAACCGTGGAAACACCGTGACTTCTCATTCTCTCGGCCATCTCCCGGGTAAGCAGATAGGCATTACTGATCAGAGTTGCAGTGTACATCGTTCCGTTTTTTTCCGCCAGGGCTATCAATCTCTCCGATAAAGAATAGATCAGATCCGGCACCAGTGTGGGTTCTCCTCCGAACCAGCTTACATGAATATGAGAAAGCGTTTTGATATGAGCGGCTACATAGTCGATGATACCATCTTGTATCTGCCTGCTCATAATGCCCTTCTTACGGGTCCCCTCAAAGCAATAGACGCAATTAAAATTGCAGTCCAAGGTCGGCGCTATGGTCAGGGAGAGATACTTGGAATTGAATCTGCTCAGGAAATGTCTCGCCTTCACATACTCTAATTCGTCGAAGCCATCCTCCACAATGAACCTTCCTCTCCTTAGCTCACATACGAGCTTTTCTGTCTCAGAGTTCTTCGGTTCGGAGACACTCCCTGCATCCACAATGCGCCGGTATAAGTCATACGATCTCCTGTCCATCTTCAAAAAAGTGCCTCCAAGACAGTTGTATGCCAGGATACCTTCATCGTACTCGACAAAAAAGTTATACTTAGAAGCTTTCATCTTACCTCAATCCTCCCCTCCTTAGAGGTTGCCATCTTTTGCATCTGATACTGACGATACTGACTTTTCAACAACTCCCGAACGTTGTATTTTACTGAATAACAACGGTCACTCTCTGCCACTGCGGGTTGTCCTTCTATCTCCACAGACTTATAAGGACACCCTCCCATGCAAAGGGGGAGAACGTAACAATTACGACACTTCGTTCTCTCAAAGGGATTCCAGGCCAACCATTTGGTCTCGTTTTTGTTGATTGTAGCCGGTTCAAACAAGTTGCCAGATCGCTCTCTTGGATTGTCGATTCCTCGCCAGCATCTATGAATATCGCCTTTAGGGGTAATCACAACGCGGTTTGCGCAGACGGCAAGACAAGAAACAAAATTAGGTTTGATGGTGGTGTACATCACAAACCCTTTATCCAGGAGTATTCTCTGGGCCTCTGTTTCCAACTTGGCAAATTGAGGAACATCGACGCCGTAGTCGCTTGCGGATTGACAACTTCCCGCACCAACATCGGTTTGTGCCACATAAACGTGCAATCGCTTCGCTAATCCTCGCTGTTTCAATATTTCCAGTAGCTTAGGAAAAGCAAAGAAATTCTTCTCGTCCAGGTTAACCCGCAATACAACAGGCAGAATGTTTCCGGCAATGTCTTGAAGGTTATTCATTATGACATCAAAGGTTCTTCCTCCGTTAGTGAGAGGCCTGCGAACATCGTGTATCTCTGGAGGTCCGTCGACGGTTACCTGAGCACCACTGATGTTATCTCCGAGGTTTTTGATCCTCAGGGCTACTTCTTTGGTGAGGTTATAGCCGTTGGTGATGATTTCTTCGCTGTACTTGACTTCGTTTTCAGCGGCCTTCTTGCGAAACTTTTCCGAGAGACGACACATGGTGTCGAGCGCCAACGTGGGCTCTCCACCAAACCAAGACACACTCAGAGTAGAGATGTTCTCCAATCGTTGGGTGATATAGTCGACCAATTTGTCTTCTACCTCCCTGGTCATATACTCTGCTCTCTTGTCAGGTTCGTAGCAATAGGGGCAACCAAAGTTGCAGTCCAAAGTAGGTGCCACAGTCAGCGAAAGATGCCTTGAACCAAACCTTGAGGCAAAGTGTCTCACCTTAAGATAATCGAGCTCGTCAAAGTTGTCCTCTATGATGAAGCCCCCTTTTTTCAAATCCTCTATAAAGGCCTCCACCTCGGGGTCATTTACATCCAGCTCCTTATCTGAAATCTGGTGATACTTGGCATACATATCCCTGTCTATTCGTGCAAATGCACCAGTTAAGGCGTTAAAGCCCAGGACATAAGAATCCTGCTCTATGAAAATATTGTACCTTGAGACCCTCATGGTAGACTCACTCCTTGGTTGATTTTGCTAACAAATGTTGGCGATAACGACTTCTAATTATCTCTCGAATGTTGTACTTTAACGAAACCCATCGATCACTGTCCGCAACCGGAGGGCGTTTTTCCATCTGCATATATTTGTAGGTACATCCACCCATACACAAAGGAAGAACCTCGCAATTCAAACATTCTTCTCTTTCGAAGGGATTCCATGCCATCCATTTAAGGTCATTTTTATCAATGGTAGTTGGCTCCATTATATTCCCCATGCGCTCTTTTGGGTCGTCGATTGTCTGCATGCACCTGTGAATGTCACCGTTTGGGGCGACTATTAAGCGATCTGCGTATACTGCTGGGCAATAGATATCAAGAGGTTCCATAATGCCACACATCCTAAACCCTCGGTCCAGAAGCATCATCTGGGCTTCTGCTTCCATCTTGGCAAACCGAGGAACATCGAGGGCATAATCACTAGCGGATTGGCAGACCCCTGGTCTAACATCAGTAGGTGCCACATAGAGGCTCAGCCGTTTCTGCAGCCTTCTATCCACCAATATATCTAATAGCTTGGGCAGGGAGTGAAAATTCTCCCTACTCAAGTTCACCCGTACCACAACGGGCATAACGATACCTGCTATCTCCTCAAGGTTATTTACAATCACATGAAAGCTCCCCCCGCCATCAGTTAAGGGCCTGCGGGCATTATGTACCTCTGGAGGTCCATCAAGTGTAACCTGAGCCTTGACATCCCCTGCGATATTTCTGAGCCTTACGGCTACCTCTTTTGTCAAATTATAGCCATTGGTAGTGATAGTCTCGCTGTACCTGGCTCCATTTTCAGCGGCTTTCTTATGGAACTGTTCTGAGAGGCGATACATAGTCTCAATGGCCAATGTAGGTTCTCCTCCAAACCAGGTCACATCTAAAGCTGACATCGACCTCAATCGTTGGCCAATATATTCGACCAATCTGGTCTCGATCTCCTCAGTCATATACTCGGCTTTCTTCTCTGGTTCGTAACAGTATGGGCAAGCAAAATTGCAGTCCAAAGTGGGAGCTACAACAAGGGAAAGGATTTGGGAACCAAATCTTCTACTAAAGTGTTTAGCTTTTATGAACTCGATCTCATCAAAATCATCCTCCACAATAAACCCCCCTCTTTTCAGAGAGGTGATGATGTTGCGCCTCTTTAAAGTATCTGACGTAGAGATGTTCCCATCTGGCACCAACAAGTGATCGGCGTATTGTTCTTTGTCCATCTTTAGAAGCGCACCCGTTAAGCAATTGTACGCTAACACACAATCCCCTTCTTCCAGGAGAATGTTGTATCTAGATGTCTTCACTTTATCCAATCACCTCTTTTCTTCCTGACTAAGCCCCCTCTTGTGCATCTCATATTGACAGTACTCTGTTTTTAACATCTCCCGGATGTTATATTTCACCGTATAGCATCGATCTCTATCCGCCACTTTGGGACGTCTCTCCACATCCACAGATTTATAAGGGCACCCTCCCATGCACAGCGGCAACACCCTGCAATTTAGGCACTCATCTCTCTCAAGAGGATTCCACGCTAACCATTTAGTCTCGTTTTTGTTGAAGGTGGCCGGTTCGAATATGTTGGCCGCGCGCTCCCGCAGGTCATCTATAACATGCCAGCACTTGTAGGTGTCGCCCTTGGGAGTGATCACCAGACTGTTTGCGGAGACGGCAACGCAGCTGGCGAAGTTGGGAAACAGAAAAAGGCTACGCATTTTGAATCCTCGGTCCAAGAGCATAGCCCGGGCTTCTGCTTCTATCTTGGAAAATCGGGGAACAGAGACACGAGAGTCGCTCATGGATTGACAGGCTCCTGGTTCGACCTCGGTGTTCGCCACAAAGACGGTTAATCGTTTTTCCAAGCCTCTTTGCTTCAATATGTCTAACAGCTTAGGGAAAGCGGAAAAGTTTGCCTCGTCCATGTTTACCCGCACCACAACCGGCATAATCTGCCCTGCTACCTCCTGAAGATTATTCACTATGACATGGAAACTCTCCCTTCCATCGGACAGCGGCCTGCGAACATTATGTATCTCTGGAGGTCCATCGAGTGTAACCTGGGCCTTGACATCTTCTGCAATACTTTTGATCCTCAAGGCGACTTCTTTCGTCAGATTGTAGCCGTTAGTGATTATCTGTTGGGAATACTCTATTCCTTTTTCAGCAGCTTTCTGACGAAGCTGCTCTGAGAGGCAATACAGAGTGTCGATAGCAACAAGAGGTTCTCCGCCGAACCAAGTCACATGCAAACCAGACATGCCCGTCAATCGCTGGTCGATATAGTTAACCAACCTAGCCTCTACCTCCTTGGTCATATATTCCGCCCTTTTCTCAATTTCGTAGCAATAGGGACAAGCGAAATTGCAGTCCAAGGTGGGCGCCACCGTCAGCGAGAGGACTCTTGAGCCAAATCTTGTACCAAGGTGCTTGACCTTTACAAGGTCAAGCTCGTCAAAATCATCGTCTACAATGAAACCTCCCCTTTTCAACTCAGCGATGAAGGCATCCGTTTCTGAATCAAGCTTTGTCTCCGTACCCGGCTCTGTGTCCACAATTTGCAAATACTCAGTGTATTGTCTCCTGTCCATCTTTGCAAAAGCACCGGTTAGGCAATTAAAGGCCAGGATATGAGAATCTTGCTCTATAATAACGTTGTATCTTGAGGCTTTCATGGTAATTTTCCTTCCAGTGCATGGCACGTTTTACTTTTGAGCGTAGCTCACTTCAAAGTTCCCTATCCCTGACCATTTCTATTTGAAAGGAGCGAGGAATCGGCGTAGTTCTTATCGCCCTATAGGGGCACACCAAGGTCACCCGAAGCTCGGGCAAAAGGGGGTGTAATATGTGCACCCTCCTCCATTGCTGCAGGTCACGCTGCACATGCAACAGCAACCAGGAGCCCCTTCCAGCCTTTGAGTCTCATCCTCCGGCTCTACGATCCACTCCATGCTATCACCTCCTTTCTACAAGATTTACCCCTGTGCAACCCAACCAATTGAATGGTCCCAAGACAGGCGCCAATTCGATACTTAACCTGGCACAAGGGTAGCTTTGTCCTTTCTGGTTTCAGGACTACCCCTCCTCCTCGCTCCCTCAATCTCTTCTGTCTCTTTTGAAAGGGTTGTTTCCCCGGCAAAGGGCCCCTACCTTCACCGTTTGCCTTCAAGGGTTATCAATTGCTCGTCGGCTTGGGCTGCGGCTTTCAACAAATCTTGCCATTGCCGATATTCTGTAGCTGTAATCTTCGGTTTTTCGGAAAGTAGGATGCTGCTGTAAAAAAGCTTCCCCTTGTCAAGCCAGCTCTTAGACCTTAAGGAGGCAAAGGATGTCTTCACCTGAAACTCCTCTGGCAAATTCTTAATCTGATACCCTTCAGGCAAATTAACCTCCAATTCCTTAATCACAGAGGAACTGAACCACACCGTCCACAGGCTTTCTCTGGAACATCTGCCCACAGACTGCATGAAGAAGGGCGGTGGCAGGATACCTTGCTTTAGCAGCAATAGCCCGTCTTGTATGGAGGCATAATTTTCGGCTCGGAACTGAAAGGTAACAGTGAATCCCTGCTTCCGGCCTTCCAGACTAAGGGGTGTTATATTCATTATCTCGATGGAAGCTCCAGGACACATTGCCTCTAATCTCTTCTTAAGGCGCGATTGCTTCCCTGTGGATAACATCTCCTCTGAGTTTTTTCCTATCAACTGAAATGGATTCCCAGTCAAGCGCCAGGTAAGCCGTCCTTCGAGCAGACCATTTGCGCTGAGGCTCATCTCGCCATGGAAAGTCTCGGTGTTAGCCTTTGAGAAGAATATCGGGGTGACCGTCAGTTTAGTGGTTTTGTCGCTGATTATTAAGACACTTCGCCCCTGATCCTGTGGCGGGAGCTCAGTACCACTATTGTCATGAAGAGTACAATCCAGCCAGATGTGACCCTCTTTGTGGGGTACCACATTGATCAGGTGGCGAAATCCTTTCAGGGTGGGCAATTGTTGATCGACCCTGTCATGCTCAACTGCCCTCAACAACACAGGATGGCAACTAATACCGGCCACGCTGAGCATGGAAATCAGCAAGGCAGCCTGATCCTTGCAATCTCCACGTCTCCTCCTGAAAACCTCACTGGCCCGAAGAGGTTGATATCGCAGATCTTCTATGTTATCACCCACATATTGGATGTTGCTGTTTACGTAGTCGTATATCGCCCTGACTTTCTCCTCAAAACGGTTTTTGCCATTGATTAATTCTAAGGTCTTAACCTTGATAGCTTCATCGGGTGTCGTCCGGCCTTCGAATTGCTTCAGATACCACTTCGCCACTTCATTCCAAGAACGAAACGAAGAAATCCCTATTTTTGCACCGGAATCCTTCGAGGAAAACATCGTAGGGGGTTCCATGGAGGCCGAACTGTCTTTGATTTCCCAGGTATATGTCTTTCTCTTCTCAGAAAGACAAATTCGGGGTTTAACATCCACTTTATAGACCACGTATTGAATATCCTTATCCACAGGCAAAATGACCCGATATCTGGAAAATAGAACGGGTACAGAGTTTTGAACAGCAAAACTGTCCCAGAAATGGTTGGGCACAAGGGACCTTCTGTTGATTACCGTCACCCGATAGTCTATTACAGCTCCTGGCCTTAGGCCGGGCATACGGACCAGCATATAACGAATGTCTGGGGACAAAGCCGTTAAAGAGGAGCCAGTTACGGTCTTGACAGCATCTTCTGCTTCAACTACTGTACCATCCGGAGTAATAGTTCGTGCTTGGTCAAGGACTACGGCCTGACGAGGGGCAGAGTATTTTACTTTTATCTCTGCAAAGGTGTCCATGCCTCGATCATTCAATATCTTAATGACCTGACGGAGGGTATAGAAAGTCGTCAGGTCTTCTTTCACCACATAATCCTTATGGTTAAGGAGCACTATCCCATCTGCGTCGGGATACATATCAGCCGACGGCGCCCCTTCGATAATGGTCCAAATATCTTCCACCTCGGTTTTAGCAGTAGTCATTCCCTATCCCTCTGTGACGAACATCAAAGCCTCAGTATTCCGCCAAGCTCCCATCCCTTCTGGCCCTGTTAAACCCCCACCTGAACAGATAATATCCAAGAGAAAGGGTAACCAAGGACATCACGCTCAACGAGAGTATATCTCCTCTGAGCTGGGAAAAACCTGCGTTCACTATAACCGCTTTTCGGATGGCTCTTAGAGCATAAGTAGGCGGCAGGACAGCTGAAATCTTCCGCAGGAAATTAGGGAGGACTTGTACCGGGAAGATCACTCCGCTGAGCAACCCGGTTAACGTACTGAATCCCCACGTAATCGGGTCTCCATGTTTGGTAACCAAGATCACTCCGGCTGACATCAGCCCTATGCCGGAAATGCAAACGATGGATAGAATAAGCACCTGTAGAGAGGCGAGCGCGTTGACACTCAATTTCATGCCAAATACAAGAATGATAACCAGGAAGATGAGTACGGTATTGAAACACGTCATCAAAAAATTCCATAAGGCGGAGTTGATCATAATCAGGGGCAGAGGTGTCCTTGAGAGTAGAAGGTACTCGAGGGTTCCCATCATCTGCTCTTGTCTGATTGTACCGCTAAAGGAATTGAGGGAAACACCGAGAAAGGCCATAAACATGCTCCCTGTAATAAGATAGGCCATTATGTCTCCGCCATATGGGGCCAACAGGGGAAACGTGTTTCCTTCTTTAAGAAACTTTGCCATGAAGCCGTATTGGATCACACCTATGAACATGCCTGCAAGCATCAATGCCGAGGCCAGTCGGTAGCTGAATGTGGTGAGAAATCCTCTCTTGATGAACACCCAGAGCGCAGCCATCACTGCTCCCTCGTCAGCTCGGTAAATACCTCCTCCAGGGAAGGATGTTTTACATTGATGCTTTTGATCCTTACCCCAAATGTTGAAATAGTTCTAACAACCTCATTGATCGCATCCGCTTGCCCCTCACAAAGGATTTCTAAATAAGGATTTCCAACGGCCACTCGGCTCACGTAATCTAGGTTTTCAATCTCAGAGAAAAACGCCCTGGGGGGACTTCCCTGTAACTCGATCACGATCTTCTTTCCCTCGATCTCCCTCTGCAATGCCAGCGGCGTGCCCTCCCTGATCAACTTCCCCTTATTCAAAATGCCTATGCGGTCACAGAGTTCTTCGGCCTCGAGCATGTCATGAGTGGTCAGGAGAACAGTCTTTCCTTCCAGGCTCAATTCTTGGATGGTCTCACGGATCACTTTAGCCGAAACCGGATCAATGCCTCCGGTGGGTTCGTCAAAAAGATAGACCGGTGAATCAACCAAAAGCGCCCGGGCAAGACTCAATTTTTTCCTCATCCCATCGGAATACTTCATAAATTTCACCTTTCGCTCCTCGTAAAGCCCCACTCGCTTCAGAAGTTCATCCGTCCTCTCTTTGAGGATCTTTCCTTTCATCCCAGACAAAGTCCCAAAGAATTCCAAATTCTGCTCTCCTGAGAGCCGAAAATAGAAAGACCTCTCATGACCTGTGCTGAGGCCGATGGAGGTCCTCACTTGTTTTGGCTCGGCAATGATGTCATAACCGTTTACAGAAGCAGTGCCTGATGTTGGAAGAATCAGGGTGGAGAGCATCTTTACCAGGGTTGTCTTACCTGCTCCGTTTGGACCAAGCAGACCATATATCTCCCCCTTTTTGATGTGAAGGCTGATATGGTCAACCGCAACCGTTTCATCGATATCTCTATGAAACCAGGAGCACCCAGTATTCCTTTGATATAACTTAGTTAAGTTCTCGGTTCTTATCACGTCACCTCAACCCCTTTCCCAAAATCCTTAGAAGAAGCTTTATCTCCATAAAATTGCTGCAATTCAAATTGTTTTTGTCCTAGTAAATGACAAATCCCCCTCGTCACATTCTCGTCAATTTCTCGTAGTACTAAAATTCCCTCCGGATCTTTAGTTTTCAATGGACCTTTTCAAGCATCCACTTTTCGCTACCTAAGGACGATCCAGGCCCCTCGGCCAAGGGCTTACAAATTGACGCACCTTCGGTCGATTTGCAGGGGACGAATCTATCGGAGCTATATGGTCTGGTGCATGAATGTCGCTCCCTAATTAAACCCTGATAATAGGCGTTTCGGATTATGAATTAATTCCTTATACAAGCGGACAGTTTCTGGCTCCGGTTCCACTGATAGTTCACTCTCCAGTAATCTCTTCAAGCGTTCATACTGGACAATGACCCCTTTGCGGTTGCCCATCTTTGCATGGCACCTGATAACGGCCCGATGGACATCCTCCCTGAATTCATCAACGGCGAGAAGCTTTGCATACCAAGCGATGGCGGTGCTGTAATCCCCCATTTTGAAAAGGCTATCTCCCGCTAACTTGAGCGCCTTCACATACATCAACTGGTAGAAATCCCGTTCCTCTTCGCACCATCTGTCGTAGAACCCCTCCATAAAATCCCCCCGATAAAGCTGAACCGCACTGGTGCACCTCTGGACGACCTCCGTGCCCTGACCTTCCGAATCAAGCCCTTTCGCTTCCTGGACCAACCTTGCAAACTCCTCCACATCGATCCATGAACAGTATTGAGGGTTAACAAAATACGCCCCCTTCTCATATCGGAGCAACCTCGATCCTGTCTTCCTCCCCCGGCAGTCACCCAGGGCCGCCCTGGCATAATTGATGGTGTAGTGAAGTCTATGCCGGCTCCAACCCGGATCAGCATCGGGCCAGAACATCTCCATAAGTTTATCGCCGGTTACCCCTTGGGGATGAAGCAACAGGTAAGAAAACAGACTCTGGGCCTTGCGTGAACGCCACCTTCTACCCTCCACCCTCACCCCATCTACAGTGACCTCCAAAGGACCCAAAAGGCGCGCCTGGAGTTCTAAAGAGCAGCCTCCTCCCCTTCCTGCCCAGCCCTCCCCACCCTGTGACTCGGCCCTTTGGCAACCCTGTATCCAACGCTCAGGTGGTGTACGCAGATTTCTCTCCTCTGCTTCGAAAACAAAATTTTCGTGTTCCGTGATCTCCCTCAAGGGCATAAGCGTTTGGTCCGAAAATTAGGTTTCCTAACAAGGGCACATGGGCGTTTGCTCGGTCGGACCCATATAGAAGCCTGCCGGAGGATAATCCAACCGTTCCCCTGGTCACCAGAGATAGTTTTGACCGCAAAGGCCACCCGGGGAGACCGTCAAGCAACGCTCTCCAAAATACATCTCTTCTCTCATCAAACTCTCAAAAAAATCTCAAAAAAACCTCAAAAAAGCCCCTTTTAATCTCTAAAAGAGGCTTTTTGAGATATCGTTCGGGATAAGCTATGTCTCGCCTGGTGCTTTTTCAGCGTCCCATCAAAGACCTTTTTGAAAGTTGCCCAACTATATGTAACCCTTCAGATAATAATATACAAGACCAAGGTATTCGTGGATCACGTCCCTGTACCATATTTGCCGTAACCAGAATTTGTCTTCGGAACCCAGTCGAAAAGGGTAGCGGTACCACCGGCGGCTAGGAATCGGTGCCAGGGAGACCACCAATCCTTGATTTCTGAACGTCTTACCTGCCCTCAACATATGACAAGGCATGCTTACCAGGATCCCCTTGTTACAGTATCTCTGCTCGAAAAAGCGCTTTGTAATAATTGCCTCATCATAAGTGCTTTGAGGTCTGCTTATAGCGGTAATAGCCTCAGGCGGAATTGAGTATCTTTGCACAAAAACAGCAGTGCCCTGCTTCCCTATGCCCATGACAAGCAACTTGTCAGCATAACCAAGCCTGTAAAGCTCAACCGCATACTCCACTCTGGACCAAAAAAATGGGCCTCCAAGTACAATGATAACGTCGGCCTTTGTCAGCCCATCTGAGACAACCAGCGGTTTTGCTATGGATATCACAAGATTGGTGGACCCGATGGAGATAATCAGGACAAGAGCAATTAAGGCAACCGCAAGGTTGAACCTTATGGCTTTCGCTCTTAAGCGGGAGAGCAGGAGGGGGAGAATATAACCGGTACCAAATAATGTGAGTACAAGAACCCGTTCTGCATAAAAAGACCCAAAGTATCTGGGAGGAAGAAAGATCGCGTGAAATAGATGGACTATAACATATAGATTCACAAAAAAATAGAGCACAATTCCCAACCGGCTCAATGTTCGGGGGATGAATCTAACAATCTTACGTTTCTGACTTCCATGCATCTGTCTCTGAGGATTTAGGTGTTAATCCTCACAAGTTCCAGAGATAGGAGAGTTTTGCCATGATGATCCTGTCGGTGAGCTTCATATTCTTACTTCTCTGTTCGTTATAAGCAAGGTAAAATCGGCTCATCGGACTATAGGCGTAACTTAAAAGGGCATTGATAGCGTACCGATGGAGAGAAGGGTTAAGCGGGGCGAAGACCCTTAAAAAGATACGTCTGGTGGGGAAATAAGTTACCCTTACGTTCCCCACTTTTCTGATCTCATCAAGCTTGCCTGAAGGGAGGTACTCCCAAATAACATTTCCGTCGAAATCGAGACTGAGATTGTCACGGGGCCTCATCTCCCCCAAGACCGAAACAGCCCTTATCTCACCAAAATAGTCATCCCCCCAATCATAGTTGTCTTCAGTCCAACCCCTCACAATTAACCTTCGGATAAAGGCCTTTCCTCTCATGTCATAACTGAGGCCAAGGGTTTCCCCTCTATATCCTTTCTGTCGCCACCTCAGATACCAGTCCCTATGCTCCAGGATGATCCAATCATGATTCTTAAGGGAGAGGATGATCGAAGCATTCGACCAATCCCATCCCCATCTGGGGTCATCAGTCCATTTGGTTGCATGGATCCTTTGTCCAAGAGTTACCCATCTGACCCCGAACTTTCCAATTTCAAACCGATAATTTGCTAAACTATCGAACCTTTTCTGACCAACATGGGGGTCGTGGGGAATATATCCTATCTGATCCACGTTGAATTCAGGCTGGATGTCCTCGAATTCGCTTCTCATGGAGAATCTATCCCCGAACTGTCCGATAAACAGAATTGAAGCCCTCCAATCATCCTTTCTTAGACCGGGCTGAAAACTCTTAGCCAGATCCAGGTTGATCGTATTCCTGCCAGGGCGTAAGCTTAGGTCTATCCCAAATGCTCTGCTATATTGGTCTTCGCCCTTCTGTTTCCCAACCCCAATGATACCCATGGAGGAGTTCTGGGGTAGGTCCTTCTGTAGGCGAAAGACCACGTAGGTAGGGTCTGGGCCTCTTTCCTCATCCACACATGTCAACAGGCCAAAGCTGTAGTCTCCGATCTTCCCCGTGAGCTTGGCCCCGAAGCTGGGATCGGCTATCCTGCGGCTGTAGAAGAGATTCATCGGGGTGAAGAGCTCGCTCCTCTCCATAAAGAACGGACGTTTCTCTCTGTAGAAAAGCTCGAATCTGGTGAGGTTTATCCTCTCCTCGTCGGCTTCAATCTGGCCGAAATCGGGGTTAAAGGTGACATCCAGGGTCAGGTTGGAGGTGATACCATACTTGATGTCGAGACCCACATCCCTCCGTCCACTGCCCTCATCTTTCTCTAAGTCCTGAGTATATTTGGTCATGCCGTAGGGCAGAAGCTCCAGGTGCAGTCCCGGTTTGATATCGCTCAGGCCGAGCAGATCCCCTGCCCTGGAGACCTGAGCAAAGGATATGTCGCTTCTTCTTATGAAGGACCAGTTTGAGTCCTCCTGCTTCGAACCCTGGAATCTCTGCACGTTAACACCCCAGATCTGCTCGTTCTCCCGTGAAAACCCGAGGCTTTTGAAAGGAATAGCAACCTCCACGGTCCATCCCCTATCGGTGATCTCTGCTGCGGACCACCAGAGTCCATCCCAAGCTGAGTCTCCTCGTCCGCCGTCTTCGGAAAACCGGAGATCCCTCTGGACCCCTCTCGGGTTAACCTGGAAAACATAACAGGTCTGATGGTCGTGAAAAGTATCCAGGACAATAGAGACCAGATCGCCGGGCCAGAAGTTGGAATCCCTGGGCACCAACCGGGAGACAATCTTCTGGGGCCTGGAGTCCAGACACTCGATCCCGAAGTAGAGGTTGTCTTCATCGTAAAGCACCCTGATCCTCGTCTGCTCTGTAGCGAGCTTTCCTTCCTCTGGAGCCATCTGGATGAAACCAGAAGTAGGAACGGCTAACTTCCAGCAAGGATCATCTAACTCACCGTCGATCTTAGGAGGATTCTCGATCCTGACGGCGGTCATCGTTCTGGGCTCTGCGGCTCCAAGGCGTGTGGTAACAAAGAGCACCAAGACAAATACAAGACACCAGGATAAGATCTTGTTGTAGGACATAGCTTCTCCTCCTTCGGTTGGAGTCCAATGGGAGCTGATGTGGGTCTCCATAAGGCCATTACCTGCTTCATAGATCGTCAGCAAGCCCGGCTTCAAAGAGGTCCAACCCGGGGACACCGGTTATCAATTTTCTGAGCCGCTCCCCTCTTTACCATCGGCCCTGCCCAATGTACATAAATCTCACTTTCAGACCCCCTTGGCGGGACCGGAGGTTCTCAGCAATCCGGGATAGGTGACAACAGAGCTGTCACGTTTTTTCGGGGCGAGGTCTACAGATACACAGTTTAAAAATATAAAAATGATGCCTTCCTGTCAAGGATAGACTTCTCCCCTTCGATCCGAAGTCAACGGTACTCTTAAGTTCATGAAAATTGGGGTATATTGAGTTCTATGCCACACTACACCAAACCATTTTTCACTACATATTAGATTATTCAAGCCTTTTGAAACAATATGCTTGTGATCCATTGAGTATTAATAGCTCAAAGGGATAGGAGGGTCCGCAGGGCCTCTACCGGGCTCAAACGAGGGTTCAAGGTAAGTCCACCCATTCACACCCCTTTGCCCTCTAACACCACTTTAAAGGTCTTGAACAAAAGGAGAAGATCAAGCCACAAGCTCCGATTTCGGACATACCATGCGTCAATCTCTAAGCGGTCTTCGAAGGTGAGTTCATTCCTTCCTGAAACCTGCCAAAGCCCTGTAATTCCCGGTGTTGCCTTCAGAATTATATCTGCATGCTCATCCATTTTATTAAGTTCTTCTGGTAGATAAGGTCTGGGGCCAATAAGTACCATCTCTCCCCTGAGAAGATTAATGAGCTGAGGAAACTCATCAAGGCTATGTCTTCTTAGAAATCGTCCCATCTTCGTTACTCTTGGATCAAAGGACTTGAGCTTCGCATATTCCTCCCACTCCTCATGGGCCGAAGAGTTGTTTGCCAAATGCTTCTCGAGTATTTCGTCGCTGTTAACAAACATCGTTCTGAATTTCAGACAATAGAAGTACCTGCCCTCTCTTCCCAGTCTTCTGTCCGCAAAGAAGATCGGGCCTGGAGAGCTCAACTTCACAGCGATAGCAATTGCTAACATAATAGGAGCTAATAACAGAAGTGCCAGTAAAGAAAACACAATCTCTAGGCCCCGCTTTACAGCATTCCGGAATTCGAGCAGAGGTTCTCTGACGGCTTTTGAACGACCCCACATAGCACTTACAATCAGTGTCTCTTGCATCACGGGAATCCTGGCAAAAACTACCTACAGTCTGGTATTTCCCTTTAGGAGGTTATAACATACATCGTCAAGCGCCTTAGCAAGATAGTTCATTCTCTTTTCATAGCTTAGGACCCTGTGGTTTCCAGAATATAGCTCTCCAACTATGCTATCATAGCCGTCTATCTTTGCCTTCAACTCCCCTACTTCATACACGGCTATTATCCCTCCTCGCTTCTCCAGGGTTCTAACAAAAGGGACCTGATGGTCGTCTACGTCTTCTCTGTATTTTTTCCGACGTGGAACGACAATGGGAACCTTTCCATTGAAGATTACCGAAAGTACACTTCCAACTCCCCCATGTGTAACGGTTATCCTCGAACGCCTTATCTTCTCATTCACTTCCTCAAAATTCAAGAAGTCTTTGTACAGACAGCAGGCCGGTTTGTAAGAAGAAGACCCTCTTTGAATAAAGACCTCTTCTTCCACAAGGCCGTCAGATGCGAGCATGTCTATGTGCTTTATTAATCGGTCAAAAGGATACTTCTCCACCCCTACGACGACGAAGATCATGGTGATATGAACAGGGATTTAGGATATTTCTTTCTCAACCCCGGCCATTGAACAACAAACACATCGGCTATTGGGTAGACTATCCTGCCTGTTAAGGACAGGTGGTTTATACGTGCGATCGACTCGATGTAGATGGTTCTCTTTCCCAATAGCTTCCCTATGTAAAAGAAGGGGACGGCCACCCCCGCTCCCGTAGAGACTATTATATTGCAGTCTCCATTCCTCAGGAGTTTCAAAGCCAGCAAAGAATTTCGTATGAGATTCTTTATACTTCTGTTTGTGGGGAAATAGGCATAGTACACCTTTTCCCCCTTTAGAAGGGATATCGCATCTTCCTTCTTAAAGGTCACCCAATATCTTTCATGCCTTCCCCACCAATCCTTCAAACTGTGAATTTCAAACAGATGCCCCCCCGATGAGCATACAAGGCAGAGCTTCAGGGCGGAGCCTTTCGCAAAATAAGAGGAGCAAAGATATGATCTCATGGGTCTTATGTCTGGCAAGGTACTGGCTGTATTGTTGTTTTTGTAAGGTGAGAACTAAGTTTTGAACTTTATACGACACAGCCAGTGTAAAGCCCGTATAGCCATACCAACGACTCTACCAAAGCGAACAACATAGTGAAAACAGTCCGAATCAACGGGTCGGGTGGGATGTTTCAGGACGGGCTTTTTCTTCTGAAGGAAACGTCTGAGGACGACCTGCATTCTGTTTCCAATTCCCTTCGTCCTAAGAAATTGTAGAAGATGTCTGACCTCCTTTTCGGGGACCCGTAACCCCCCAGGCTCTTTTATGAAGGCCCTACAGAAATCATCTGCGGAAGTGATGAGGGCCTGGGGTTTAACCTCATCCAAGACAACTGCAGGTATAGGTGCACCGAGCCACTTTCGAGCCAAATAGAGAGCGTAATAGATAAATTCCGCTGTCTTATAAGAGCTTGAATCTTGCAGGACCCTTTCCCAGTCAATTCTACCGTGGTAGCGTTTTAAAAGCTCTGCAGTGTCGCATAGCCAGATCAATCGTGGATGTCCTTGATAGGCATGTCTAATCACATGGACAGAAGAATACTGTAATAAAGTTTCAGGAGAAAGGATTAATGCATTAACACCTGCTATCTTGACGGGTAGAGGATTTTCCCATAGAATCTTGGAGTCAATCCTGGAGGGGTTAAAACCTTCTCGTGGACTGTTTATGTTTAACAGGGTCTCTGCACCTAGATTGATGTCGACGATAGCGGTCACTAGGCCATCTTGTTTGCTGTAAGAAGGCAAATAATCCCACCATCTCCATAGTGAAGCCCAATCTGCATCAGTATCCCAACTCCGATAGCCTAACTGGGAGAACTTCTCCTTCAGGATGGGCAGATCCTTTTCTTTAACCAGCAAGTCGAGATCCACCATTGGTCTGAGGGCTATGTCTCTGTAGACCGGTTGCGCCAATGCTGCTCCCTTAAGGACAATCACCTGGACCCCAGCATCTTGCAAGGTCTTCAGGATCTCTCGCAATTTACTGTAAAGGTAAGCGTTAAGAAACCCGCTGAGGAGATAGGTCTTCCTAAGTTCTTCCATCACTTCTTTAGGAACAAGGTCATTCCGGTCAAACCTTCTTAAGCTATTGTATAGCAGAGCTGCAACACCATGTTGATAGGCCTTTTCCCTTATATACTGCCAATCTAATTCGAGCTTGAGGAGCACTTCTATCTTGTGGCCTATTTTTTTGCCTGTCTCCCTCCTAGCGGAATACAATAAGAGTATATCTTCAGAAGACAATTCCATTGAGGTCTTCGTCTTTTCTAAGGATCGAGCTTTTAAGGATTTTTTTCAGCGGTCCCTTCTTTAAACTGATCCATATAAAGCTTGCGGTACAGCCCTTCATTCCTTAGGAGTTGTTGGTGGGTACCACTTTCCACAATTTTCCCTTCATCCAAGACAATAATACGCTCTGCCTTCAGGACCGAAGATAACCGGTGGGTGATCACCAGGTTGGTTCGACCTTTCATCAGAGACTCAAGAGCCCCTTGGATTGCCTGTTCGGACTCAGAGTCTAAAGAGGAGGTGGCTTCATCCAAGATCAATATGCGGGGATTTTTCAGAAATACTCGGGCAATGGCGATACGTTGCCTCTGTCCACCCGAAAGTTTGACCCCTCTTTCTCCCACTTCGGTGTCGTATCCTTTCGGCAACTTTATAATAAAATTGTGGATATTCGCTGCCTTAGCTGCCTCTATGATCTGCTCCTCTGATGCTTCAGCATTGGCATATTTAATGTTCTCGCGGATGCTTGCCGCAAATAGGAATGTATCTTGGAAGACTACGCCAATATGCTGTCGTAAGGAGACAACACTCACGTCACGAATATCGTTGCCGTCTATCAAAATACGGCCGGCAGTGGGATTATAAAAGCGAAGGAGCAGGTTCACCAGTGTGCTTTTCCCAGCACCGCTGGGACCAACGATACCGATTGTTTCGCCTGGATCTATTGAGAAACTGAGCTTTGAAAACACCGGGTTCTGACCATCATATGAGAAAGATACATTCTCGAATCTTATCCTGCCTTTAACAGCATCCAAGGGTTTACCGGGTGGACCCTCCTCGATCGCTGATTCATCCCTCAAAAAGTGGAAGATACGATCTGCAGCGGCCAGCGCTATCTGGATCTGATTATTCAGAGTAATGAACCGCTCTATTGGCAATGCTATTTGGGAAAAATATTGGACGAAGGCGACCAGCAGTCCCGCTGACATCTGACCAGCCAATACCTTCTGCCCTCCGAACCAGAACATAAACGCCACACTCAGCCAAACAACAATAGCCCCCCCTTGGGATGCAGTACGGATCAGTCTCTGGCGAATTCGTGAATTTAAAAGCCTTGTGAATGCATTCCCCATTCTACCTATGTCCCACTGCTCCCTCACAAAAGCCTTTACTTCAGGTGTGGCTGAGATACTCTCTTGAAGAGCGGCTGAAATCTCGGCTCTGTCACTTTGGACCTGCGCCGCAGCAGAACGCACGTGTTTTGTAAATACCGCGGGAAGTATCGAAAAAAGAGGGAGAAATAACATCCCTAACAGAGTCAGTTCCAAATTAATTTTTATCAACATGATTAATATGGCAATAAATTTAAGGACATTAAGAAGCACATCAGCAAGCGTTGACCTGTAAAGGCTTCCCATCTCGGGTATGTAGGTAGTAAATAAGGCCATAACCCGCCCTGTCTGTTCCCCATGTAAGTATGCCATCGGCAACCGCCGCAAGTGTGCAAATACCAGGTTACGAAGGTCGACAATGGTCCGTTCTCCTGTATAGGTAAAAAGATATCTCTCAACAACTCCAAAGACAACCACAGCTGTAGTCGCTACGCTAATTAATAATACCATAGTGCCTAACATCTCCGATTTGCGTTCCATAAAAACATCGTCGATGAGGATCTTATACATCCAGGGATAGACGAGCTGAGCTGCAGTCACTACCAATATGCAAAAGAAAGCGACTAGATAGAGATGCCAATAGGGTCTGAGATATCGTAGAGCCCAGATGAACCTATTTGCTAAGTGATACCCGCTCATAGGTGAGGTCCTCTAAGATGGCTGAATGGAGGGACGGCAGCAGATCAAACGATCTCTGAAAGCGCACGCGTTTTACCGGAACTTGAGAGGCAACACGGCTATAGAACTTCAGACAGCGAGCCTGAATCTCGGGGCTAAAAGCGATCTTAAAAAAGGTGTCCATAAGCAGGGCAAGGACGGCCTGCCTCTTGAACAAAGGGACAAACTGGACCTTAGCAACACCGGAGGGATTCTCGTCGGGTTCTAAGATATATATTGCCCGAAGGGGCCGTGGTTCCCTGCAAAAAGTCCCACATAAGCCGTCGATATCAAGCCTCCTTTTTTCGGCCTCCGGGACGACCTTTGGAAGTTCGAGGTCTTCTTTTATGAGATGGGCGACCGTTTCGGGCCATATTCTCACTGCTGGGAAGGCTGGCAACGCGTAGATCATCCCTTTCTCCTCCCGAAGAGCAAGAACATCATCTGTGACAAGGGAAGCCCCCTTTCTTAAAAAGCAAGTGGCCAGCGTTGACTTCCCAACCCCAGGGGGGCCAGTAAACCCTATCGCTTGGCCATTTAAGGCGACTCCGCTGCCGTGGAGATTAAAGATTTCTCTTAAGTTGAGTATAAGAGAGAAGGCAGGCCCCAACAACGCCCCCCATACATGCTCTATAGCGATCCCGGGCCTGCAATAACACCTGATGCTTTGACCATCTTCAGAGATGTATAGATCCAGAATTTCATAGTACCTGAGAAGATAGAACCCCCCAACCTTAAAGATACCAGGGGCATTCCATCTGTTTCGCCTTTTCCTGCCAGCGATAAAGGCTGCCCCCGGAGGAAGCCTCTCCGTGGCCTTATCATCCGTTGTGAGGCGGAACCAAACTTCAGGAGTTGATGTCCCAACAAGCTCATCTGATGGAAGATGAATATTGCTGGAGACATTTAGACCATATACACGATACAAATATCTCTTTCTGTGGAAATTCCCGGTCATGGGGTCTCGCTGGAGTTTTTCATTACTTCCTCAGAAACCCTAGCGTTGCCGTAGCAACCAGCCGCCTCATTGGGTTGCTTCGAAGAGCAAATCTCCAAAATAGGACGTGTCCTTTTCCCTTCCTATACCCGGGGTCCATTCGATCCATCCTTTACGTTCTTCCCCGTCGTTGTCGTTGATTATCACATTGAACCCACATGAGACACCTTCCTTTGGCTCCAGGGGCGATAACTCACTCCAAGGCACAGCCGCTTCATAGATGCACTCTCCTTTCTTGGGGTGGAGGCTTATGCTAAGTTTAACATCCCTTATCTCTCTCGGTTCCCTGGCCCCAGCTTCAAACATCCTCCAAGCCTTTTCTCCTTCTGGAGTCAAGGCCAAGCCGTACTCATAGTCGTTGGCATCATACCACCCGCTCTTCTCATTGAGCGTGTCTAAGGCAAGTTGCACCGAATCTCCTCTCCAGAAGTACCTGTCGGAAAAGGTCTGATAGAAGCGGTTGTCCTTTACCACGGCCGCGAAATAGAAATAATCCTCATCCCAACAGGTAAGTACCTCGCCGCTCAGATCCTCAGGTCCTCCCCACTGAAACGCTTCCCCAAATCTTACCTACTCCTTTCGATTCAGGTAGAGTGGTTTAAACCTGACCCAATCCTGTAGATCTCCATCGATACTGATCGGCCTAACCCTCTTTCTGCAGACCAGAGACGGTGTGAACCTCATCTTTCCTGTGATAAAAATGGGGGTCTGAGTCCCCGCCTTGATAAACGTCGCTTCATAATCCGCCAAGGGGTAGCGTAGGTCAGTTCCTTCTTTGAAGGTCACCTTAAACGGAACCCGGATATCACCCTGCGGCTGGACAGAATACTCGTATCGCTCTGGTGCGATTTGTACCCCTTGAGCCCGAATGTTCCAGTTAATCGTGCCGCTACCGGGAGAGGAGAGAGGATTCTTCACCCTGATGTGAGCCTCCTGCGTAAACGGCGGTCCTCTCCTTATCTCTACAAAAAGAGGTGAGAAACTTCGCCTCCTGACAGTCTGCCACTGCTCAAGGGTATAAGTAAAGTCCACTTTAGTCAACCCACCAGCGTCCTGGGCGAAGAAGATATTGCCGTCAGCATCAAAGGTGATTCCCTCCTGGTCATAATACCCGGGCATAGGCATCTTCCTCACGATCTTTCCAGAGCGGTTGACCACAAGCAGCACATTCCATTCGTTGCTGAGAACATAAAGTTCGTTTCTCTTACCGTCATAGTAAAGTCCGGAGAGATCCGGATAGCCTAAATCATAGAAGTCTACGATCTTCGCTTTAGAGACCCCTCTCCCCTCTGCAGATCTCAATGGCACCTCCACCTCAACCAGAGCAGGGGGATCCATTTGGTTCACAATGAAGAATGTGCCCCCCCTCTGGATGTCTGCTGTCCGGAATAAAGGCGATTCCCTCAATGCCTTGTCCACCGGCTTTCAAGAAATCGCTGTCACCCCGGTAGGCCCGGTCAATCTTGAACCTTCTCTTCACTTCAAAGTTCCCAGGATCACATTCCCAAATTTCATCTACACCTTCAACTGCCAAATACAGCAGACCTGTCCTTGGATCATAAGCGATACCCTCCAGGTCCCCACCACAATGTTTGCGCCGCAGTATCTTCCCGTCAGCCCTCAGTTCTGCTATATCCCCATGATCACCAACCAAGAAGAGTGTACCTCGATCTGGATAGTAAACTACCCCTCCGGGATCTCTGAAGCCGTGTACAGGGATTAATCTCAGTGCCGCTTCCTGTGGGGAAAAGCCCTGCCAATTCGTACCTGCGCAATCGAAGCTCCAAATAGCCGCACAAACTGAAGCCAATATTAGGCAAGTCTCCTTGCTGATCTCGGATTTCATTTTCTGGAACCCCTTTCCCGACTTAGGTCATCCGACAGAATCCTCTTGTTTCCGCTTGCTCCAAATCTCGGATAGACCTTCTGCTCGTCACGGAAATCTTCTCTTGTTGGCACCCGGGTTTGGATTTTTTTCTATTGATGTCAGGAGACACGCACAAGGCTCCGTCCCCTAAACCCTCAGTCTATGTCATCTTCCTCATCATACTCAGGAGGGGGGCAACACTCCGTATATCCCCAAGCTTCAGTATTACCACCCCAATAGTATCGGGTGAGCCTGGCAACATCTCCGTACTCTATTAGGTGCGGCAAAGAATAGCTCTTCATCTACCTTCACCTCCTTTCTTCAAGGGGTTGGGCCGCTGGCTTGAGCAACCAGCTTTATAACCGGGTGCCAACAAGATACATGCGAGGCGCTACTACAATGCTAGCCTGAAGTTTCCTTGCCCAATTTGGTCTCTAAACTACCAACGGAGAGGCTCATTGGAGCGTTACAAGAAGATAATGACCTAAGCCACAGCTCTAACGCCATGATATTCTCCAAAGGTGGACCAGCTTCGAGCTTCCCCTGCTTATAAGATTCTGCAAGCTTTGCAACTTTCTCTCGATCTACAAATCCCAAGGTGCTCACATAAGGATTATGAAGCAACTGCTGGACCCTATACCATTCTTTCTCGATTCCCTTGAAAGCCAGAGAATTGAAATATGTCTTGCGCTTTCGAGCTATGACGCTCTCCGGTAAGATATCCCTAAGCGTCTCAAGCAGTATAGTCTTAGAACGACCCGGCTGGTGTTTCTCCTCCGAAGGAATCATCAGTAAGAATTGTACCAGGCGTAGATCAAAAAATGGATGTCGTTCCTCAATTGACAATGGTAATGAAAAATATTGGTCAATAAACAGACAACTTGTCTCCAGAATAATTCCATTATACTCTTTTTGAACCACAGGATCAGAGCTTCGTCTCCACACGGGTATCTGCCTGGAACGTTCCCTCAGGCTTGTCTTGGCGGCAAAAGATCGGTTTATGCACGAAAAAGTCAAATTTTCTGTCCTCCCCTGGGTATCTGACATGGAGCTAAAAAGCATCAGGTGTTTGAACCACTGCCGCGCTATAAAGGGCACGTATTTGTTTGCCAAAAACCCTACTATTCGCATAGGTTTGGCACCGGTCACGCTTTTATAATCTCTGAGGAGACTCAGAATCTTTTTCATTTGGAACTTATGAAGTAACGTAATAAAATACAGACGACCCACCCTTAATACATGATCACCCCCAACTCCGGTCAGGAGAACCTTGATCCCAACCTCATGGACTCTGTTGCAAAGGGTTTTAATCCCTGCTTGAGATAACGGCCTTCCAGGTTCATCCGCAGGGAGTGCTGGGCTAAGTTCGTCCTTCCACGGCCACAGATTATCGCCCTTGATATAATGAGCACGTAAATCCCATTTCCGAACGGTGTCCTTAATATATCTACGTTCATCGCACTCATGCAGTTCATCGAACACCTCCGAAAATGTCATAATCGGACCGTTAGGGAATCCCAGTTCCCTATAAATCTTGCTAGCCATACATGCCACAGAGGTGGAATCCCGGCCTCCGCTGAGCATAACACCTACCGGTGTTCGGCTGCGAAGACGACAGCGAACCGCCTCATAGAACAAATCCCTGAAATGTTCCACATACTCCTGATGATCTGCATAACGGATGGGACGAAGCTGGTTGATGTGCCAATACTGCTCTTTCTTCATCCCTTCCTGTCCAACAATCAGGAAGTGACCGGGCAGCAACCGAACAATACCCTGGTACGGAGTCCTTTCTTCTGCAAGAGGACCCAAGGGACGCATCACAAGAAAATCGGCGATATAATCCTCGCTGATCCTCCTGTCGATATTGGAATGAAGAAGTAGTTGCCGAATCTCCGATCCCCAAATAAACATCTTTTGATCACAGTGATAGAAGAAGGGGCGTCTCCCTAAGGGGTCTCTAGCGCAAAAGAGCCGCTGCTTTGTCTCGTCCCAGATGGCAAAAGCAAAGACGCCGATCAACTTCTTCAAACATTCTGTTCCCCAGATCTCATAGGTCTGAAGGATCAGTTCAGCATCGGTAGGCACCTCCAACGGGAGTCCCTGGTCTGCTAATTCCGTGCATAACTCCTCCCGATTATCCACCCGCCCGTCACAGGTAATCCAGCAGGTACCGGAGCGGTTAGACAGTGGCTGCTTCCCTTTGTAAGACTCCTCAGTTGTGCATAACTGGCGATGGCCCAGGCCGACCGAGCCATTGGCCCATCGGCCCTCCCCATCGGCTCCTCGATGAGCGATAACATCGGTCATACGCTTTAACAATTTTCTATCCACAGGCTGACCATCTAAATTATAAATACCAGCAATGCCACTCATAATGATACCCATCTCGCCTATCGGGTGTACTGAACAGCGCCCACGGAGAAAAGTTGTGAACTTCCCCTCCGTTCCAGACATTGCACCCTGTTGGCGCCCAGCCTCGGTGCTCTTACCAATCTCAGGAAGAAACCCCATAGTCCCCTAACCGATCAGTCTGTACCGTCTTCCTCATCATGTCCCCGAGGAGGACAGTCACCCCAGCCCTGGGTCTGGGTTATATATTCGCATCGGAGGGATTGCTTCCAGCCGTCAAATATCACAAGCTCTTTGAAGGCTTACCCTTTCTCGGTGGCAATAACTTTTCATCCCTTCAAAGAGCAAATCTCCAAGATAGGATGTGTCTGCTTTCACCTTGCTATGTCCAGGGTCCATTCTATCCATCCTTTAAGTCCTTCTTCCATCGTTGGTCATCACAGTGAAAGGAGCTTTAGAAGACTCAGGTACTACCTGCCCCGCAAAAAGGGAGTTTTGTGAAGACCTATATGAACTTACTGGTAAAGGCAATCCTCCCCCTTTTCTCTCCGAAAAGAGCCGAAACCTTTCGCTTCTGATGGCCTCCTAATGCTCGTAGGTATGGGTGAAATCCACCTTGGTTAACCCTCCATACCACTGGACGAGGAAAATATTGCCGTCGGTGTCAAGGGTGATTCCCTCCTGAGCATAGCCAGGCATGGGCATCTTCCTCAGAATCCTCCCAGAGTGGCTTACCGTAAGCAGCACATTCCAGCCCTTGCTAGTCACATAAAACCTATCCTTTCTGGTCTCATAGTAAATGCCGGTTAACTCTGTACTACCCAAGTCATAGCAACCAATAATCCTGGCTTCGCTTCCAGCGGTCTGTTTTGCCGATCTCAACGGTACTTCCACCTCCAGGAGACCGGAAAAACCCATTCGGTTCACCACAAAGAACGTCCCTCCCTCCGGATGTTCGGCATCTGGGACGAAGGCGATGCCCTCAATCCTCCCTCCATCTCTCATCAGGAAATTACTACCGCCACCGTAGGACCGGTCGATCTTAAATCTTCTCTTTATCTCAAAACTGTCGGGGTCACACTCCCAAATCTCATCCCCTCCACTGACTGCTAAGTAAAGCAGATTAATTTGGGGATCGTAGGTTATACCACGCAGATGCCCAGTAATACGCTTGCGGTGTAATATCTCCCCTTCAACGCTCAGCTCTGCTATCTCTCCCTGGGCACTGGTGACGAACAAGGTGCCCCGCTCAGGATGGTAGAGAACCCCTGTAAGGTCCTTATCATCCAACCCAGGTACCTTAATCAACCTCAGACCCACCTCGTGAGGCGGAAAGCCCTCCCATACCCTACCTGCACAACCAAAGCTAAGAAAGACCCCCCAGAACAGGAGAAAAGAGGACAAGGAGGCCCTCCTACTCATCTTAGAGCTCATTTTCTGATACTCCTTTCCGGTTTTCCTCCACATCAACGCAGTTGACAATTTTTCTACCCCCTCTGGCTTCGAATCATCGGTGAATAAACCTTGCGCACCAGGGGAGAATCTTTAAGAACCTCTCCGTCATATTCCAGCCAAGCATGGGCTGAAAATTCCCCCTTATCTTTTCGAACCCCGATACACAACTCCACAGAGAATCCCCGCTTTGTCAATAACCAGTACAGCACTAGCGAACGGTGGAGACATTCCGCCCTGCAAAAATGGTTCCGACAGGCTGTCCTGACAAGAGAGGATATCCGATCAATCTCCTTCTGTTTCTCTGGAGGATGTGGTCTCCCCGTCCTGGACCGGTTTTTATCGGCAATCAAATTATATACCCTCCAAAACCCAAGGAGATGAAGTCCTATATCTACTGCCAAAACCAAAATGTATGCCTCGATGAATCTCCCCCAGTCAGAGAAAGAGAAGACCAGTGCCTTACGAAGCTTGCTCTTCAGTAATCTCAACAAGACCTTTCGACTCCAATTTCTGGATTAACCCCAATAGGTCTTTCCTAAGTCTCTCCTCGGTAACATCGTACTCTTTAAGGAGCATAACATAAGCGGTCTCAACCTTGCCGTGTTCTGCTAGAAGGTTCCACATCCGTGTCCCAACGCTATCCAGGCCGTAGTATATTCCTGTCTGAGTGTTCAGGATAACAGCTTCGCCGTCCAGTTCCTGAAAAACTACGTCTTTCTTAGGCCTGACGTTTGATTCTAGACTCACCATCACCCCATATTCCTCTAAGCCGTCTTTACGTGTATTGTCGGTTTCACCTACAAAAAATAACCTGCGCTTGTCAAATTCTCGTCAAATTCTCACACAAACTTAAAGCCCCTTCCACGGTTCCTCTGGAAGGGACTTTTCCGGGTGTTGCTCTTTCTCCTAGTGAGCACTGCCTTCTTCACGCCAACCGACAAGAAAATCCACAGCTTTCCCGAGGGCGTCATAAATATAATACCGACGGGCGGACTTTTTAAACTGTATTGCAATCACCAGAGCATAATCAGAAAATGAAATGCCCTCTATTTAATACCGTCCGGTATGATCAGGAAGATCGAACAAACAGGCCCATGACACGGAATCAGCCATGGGTAGTGGGTGGGATATATACGGAGGATCTTATACCTTGAGGTGTATTTCTTTAATCTGGTGAGGATAGATCTGGACGAACCGACCAGGGCTTTCAGGATTGCCGGCCTTCACAAAATAGGTTTTGACCTTGGCACCTAACACCACCTCCACCACACCCCATAAATCAGTTACGGTTGAAGCCACCATCCTCTCATGCCGCCGTCAGAGTCAGGTACGAATACACCCATCTTGCATCGGGATGGAGTCTTTGGCTAACCGCATCTTCTCCGACAAAACCCACTGACCAATGGTAACAGGGTTTACCTCTGTTTTTTTTCGGTTATAGCCAATGACCACTTTCTCTCTCTTTCGACTTTCCAAAGAACAGGCCATATTGCACATTTAAGCGGTGAAGCAATTAAATCTATATTGGCTTAACAACAAGCACCAGCAACTATTTTGAATTATTTGTGGATTTTCGTTAAACCCTATGTCAGGTTTTTTGGAGACCATACAGTACGGGATGGGTCGCGATTAGGAAAAGAGCAAACATAAACCGAGTTATAGGCTTGGAAATAAAGACTTCGCTAAATTGTTGACCGGCCGTTCATCAGGTTGCGGTAAAGCTCGGTCGTCTGAGGCAACGGTTTCGCATTGAGAGATTCGGCCAATATTTCCTCAAGTCTTCGATATTGCTGGACAATCCCCTTCCGATTGCCCATCCCCGCATGACAACGCATAACCTGGCAGTGAACCTCCTCTAAGAACTCATCCTCTGTCAGCATTTTTTCATAGTATAACAGGGCCGAGGGGTAATCGCTTCTCTTGAAATGATAATCTGCTACTTTCCTCAGTGCCTCGACGTACATCCCCTTGTAATAACTCCGGCCCTCTTCACACCAGGAGTCGTAAAGGTCCCTCAGGTATTCACCCCTGTAAAGCTGGATCGCCTTCTCAAACTTTACCAGCAAGGTCTCCACATCTTCACCGGCTTCCGCGCCCATCGCCTCCTGCATAACCCTCTCAAACTCCTCGGTATCCAGCCAGTATTTGTAATCAGGATTCAGGAAATAACTGTGCCCCTCAGAAAGTAAAATCCTGACCCCTTTTCCACTTTCTCCCACTGTTCTGAGGGCCTTACGACAATAGTAAACGGTCGTATGGAGATTATGCTCAGCGCCAGATGGGTCATGCTTCCGCCAGAAAAGGTCCATCAATTCATCCTTTGAAACGCGTCTCCTCCGGTGACATAAGAGGTAACAAAACATAGTCTTAGCCCTTCGGGAACACCAGGCTCGCTCCATCACCCTGGTACCTCTAATCATAACCTCGAAGTCACCGAACAGCCATGCCTTGACGTCATAAGCTTGCGCATGCGAAGGCCGATGCCCCTTTTTCTCCAGCCTCATCGGCCCGGCCTTATGCTTTAACATCACCCCTGGATCAGGACGCCATCGTGCTGCGTCTGGTATAACATATGGCATCCCAGCACCCCGTTCCCGAATCCGAGTTGAGATGTGCGTGCCGGTCCGATAAAGCTTGTTCTCCACATGATCGAAGTGCGAAGATAAAAAGCAGCCCGTAGGCTGATCAACCTCTGAAAGGAGACAGGCAGCATAATCGGGTTGGATCCTGTTTCTGAGTGCAAATTCTAACAGCCAGGTATCCCTTCTGCTTTCCGCTATCACAAAGTGGTGGTAGTCATTCTCTAAAGCCAGTTTCAGCCCTTCTCTCAAATGTCCTTCGATCTGTCGCCGTATGGAAACGGTTTCGCCTTCCTGTTGTTGGATCTTAGAAAAGAGCCTTGCCAGATAAATATAACACCTCATCCGGTGGTACTTCATTCCGTTTGCCTGCGTGATTCTCAGGGCCTCATTAAGTGATTTCTGGGCAGGCTCATAATCCCCGGTCTCCATCTCAATCAGGCCTCTGGTTATAAGGATGCTGACGTTCACCTCGGTACGCCGTTCTCTGTTTGATACGGAAAGGGCCTCTTCCACATATTTGAAGGCAAGGCGATGGTGCCCTTGCTGAAGGTACAACTGGCCCAACGAGGCCCAGACACATGCGTAGATGTCAGCCAATCTTAACTGGGAATTTAGATCCAGAGCCCGACGAAAATAACACAGAGCCCTTTCATTTTCCCCCTGATGAAGGTAAAGCACTCCAAGAGAGTGCAACTGATATGCCAAACCTCGTCTATCGTTCAGCATCTTGCTTCTCTGGACAGCAGTCTCAAGGAGAGATTTGGCTCTCAAATGGTCCCCAAAAGCCATATAGCACAAGGCCAGATTACTTCGGGCCGTCTGAAGTTCATAGATATATTGATCCCCGGCCTCACGTATGATACCCTGACATATTTCTGCCGTCTGGTGGAAATCACCTCTCATAGCATAAATCAAGCCGAGATTGAGTCGGAGTTGCATCGCCGTTCTCTTATCAAGGAATGCCTCCGGGCTTTTCAAGGCCTCTCGAAGTAAACGGGTGGCTTCCCTATAATTTCCGAGATTATACTGTGCCCGGCCAATTATGCTGAGTATCTCACATGCCAGAGCACTGCCCTCCTCCCCGGCGAACTCAAGGGCTTCTCTCGCCAAATCCAGGGCCTTCCTATAATTGCCATGGTAGTCTGTTATCCTCGCCATAGCTGCTAATGTTGCGCAGAGACCTCTTCTGTCGCCCGTCTTCTCAAAAAGCTCTTTAGCTGCATCATATAACCGTAAGGCCTCATCATACTCCGACTCGGCGGTCAGCACATCTGCCTCATACTTCATGAGCCAAGGATGATTAGCAATCACATCTCTCGGAAGTCCGTTAATCCAATCCCGCACCACGTCATGCCTGCCCATATTGATAAAGTCCTGCGCCACCTTTTCCATGATCTCCGCCGCTTTTTGGTAAA
>DTYH01000195.1 GCA_012961955.1 Desulfobacterales bacterium
ACTTTATTCAAACCGATGCATCCATCAACCCTGGTAATAGTGGAGGCCCTCTCCTAAACATCAACGGCGATCTAATCGGGATAAACACCGCCATATATTCCAAGGCCCAAGGGATTGGGTTTGCAATTCCTATAAACAGAGCCAAGCGGGTAATCTCAGACCTGATCCTCTATGGAGAGGTCCATACGGCCTGGACAGGGATATGGGTCCAGGACCTGGACAGGGGATTGGCTCGCTATCTTAAGGCGCCGATTGATCAGGGTGTTCTGATAACTGATATCGACAGAAACAGCCCAGCAGAGAAAGCCGGCCTAAGGCCTGGTGACATTATCACAAATGTTGGAGGAAGGCGAGTGTCCTCAAGAGATGAATTTCATGCGGTAATACGCGATTTTTCAGTAGGTACGAGGATTCCGATAACGTTCTGGAGAGAAGGAGGGGAGCAAACGGTCAGGATTGAAGCAAAATCATTTCCCGAAAACTTAGCCGAGGAACTGGCTTACAAGCTACTTGGAGTGCAGGTAGCAGATCTCTCGCTAACAAGACGGTACCGTTTCCATATTTCAGCCAGTGAAGGGGTAGTTCTGACCAGGCTGAAACCCGGTTCTTATCTGGAGCGGATCGGAGCTCGACCAGGGGACGTAATCCGCCAGGTCAATGAAGTGGTCATAAAAACGGTTGATGATTTCAAAAAGGCAGTGGTCAAGTACCGGGAAAGAAACTCACTGGTAATACTAATCCAGAGGGGTCGTTACCAGTATTTTGTCGCTGTGAAGATTTAGGATAAGCGTAATTATTTAGCCAAATAAAGTATGATGGTCTCGCAAAAACTCTAAATTCGCCTTCTACGGGAGGAATTTTGGCATTCAGAATCCGCCCGGCTAAATTTCATAAGCTCGGGCCTGCGCCTTGAAACAGTTTGAAATTTTTAACGCCAGGCTCATTCTGAATCTTCTTGCAAAATTCCTCGATGTCGTTCGCAGAGTGAGTTTCTTCGAAACCATCAACTGTTAATTAAACACACCTTATTTGGCCAAAAAGTCAGGATAAATGCTTTATAGAAACAAGGATGTAATACGATGCTTAAGACCTAAGGATCTGGTTTCCAGCCTTGTTATATCCATTCTGGGTAATCAGGCCGTTTTGCAGGAGGCATGCAAGTTCTTTCGATTTCTTAATACGAAGAGGAACCGGCTCCTGCAGCTGTCGAGATTCCTTGGCCGAAGAATTACCTATGGTCGGCTCATTATTGGCCTGTCCATCTTGAAAGAAACAAGCCCACCTGATAAGCTGACTTCGGCTGGTCCTCCCCTGAAAATGGGTAGCGTTAGCTTTTCGCGAAGACTCTTTCCTTCCTCTCTCATACGCGTATAAAAAAGGTAGCGTAATGTTACGATTAGAGCACTACCCCCGAAAAGGAATCCATATCATATAATCTATGATTCCTCTTCCTTCCTTTTTCTTTTTGAACATCATAAGGACTGACGGCGCTCCATCGGAGTTTTCCGCCGGATGAACCTTTACGCGGCTTTCACACCGTCGCCATTGAATCCCGTTCATAAGCGGGAACGGTTGTAACAACTATCTGACAGCCCGTTAAGGGCGACTATTTACAGTTTCGTCTCAAAGTTCGTACAGGGTATCGTCAGTTGATGGCGTAGCTCGATGATAGCCCTTCCTCTTCTTCTTGTTTAAGGTAAACGAGTCTTCGGATTCGAGGAGATCACTGATCTCTGCCTCGATCATGTCAGGGTCTTCACCTGCTTCTAAGCGGCTGAGGGCCTCTTCCATTCCGTCACTGAGCTGTATGCCAGTCATATCAGAAAACTTGCGCATAAGATTGGCAGCCTGACGGGGATCGTCCTCATCGATCCTTTCTGCCTCATGCGCCAAGAAGTTCATCGCTTTTTCCATTTGTGCCTCATCAAGAGGAAAATCAATATCAGATTCTCCTTTTTCCTCCTTCCCGGATACTGTGGAGAATACAGACATCATCCGATCAAGCTTTCGTTTCTTGCACCTGGGGCACACTGGCCGTTTCTCGGTATTTACAGACTTAGAGAAGAAGTTAAATATGGTATTACAATCAGGGCAATAGAACTCGTATATTGGCATACCATATCTCCTTTTTGATGGATATTCAACCGTACGGGATGGCCCCTTCGGCTCTGAGCCGTAAGGCCTACGCCCTCAGCGGGCTCATGTCGTCTAAACCTTGAATAGAGCCGAAAGCCCAAACGGACTAACCGAAAGCTCTTGTGGCCGATTAATTACACAGTCAGTTAGGTCTTCTAGGTGGTCCTTATAGGATGTCAATAGACTTGAGACATAAGGTTGTACTCGGATTGGCGGTATGACTGTTGTGCTCTACGCTCGTTAATTGCGACCCAAAAATCTAAGAGCGCCCGTAATCTGCTCCTCGCGCTCTTTATCCGTTTTTTTGGTTCTCTATAAAATCCCACAAAGAATGCTCTAGGAAGACGGAAAGAGAAAAGGCCACCAGTGTGGAAACACTGACAATCACTTTCCGTCTTGGTTTTGATTTTTTCTCAGGGACAACAGCACGATCCAGTGTTTGAATGTTTGAATCTTCTCTTTCCCCTGGAATCTTAGCCACTTAGTACTGTTTAGTCATAAGTTCAAATACTGATACCTGTATCTTAAAGTTTCTTAACAAACGCGCGTAAGCAATACCGGGGTGGTGTATCTTTGATGTAGGGACAAATATATCCCGGTTTAATGGAGGATTCTACCGTGAGAGCTCCTCAAACTTTCTTATCTGTCTCCTTAATAGCAAAGCTGGGTCTCTCCCCTTGCACGATCGTCCTTCATATCGGTCAACTTTTTCTATGTCCTTGCCAGTTGTCACATGAACTCGAATTTGGCCAATTCTTAGTAAATCCCCCTCTAGATAAATAACATTACACCAAGGCACGTATCACCAGAATATCTGGTCGGACCCGTTTGAAACGCCCCCTGCGGAAGCATGGAGTTTATTAGTAATACACGCCTGGCGACGAGAATTCTTTTTTTAATTTCTATAGCTTCGACAGGAGTTCCGCTGTTACCTCCTTTACCCCTGGTCTTCCGTCCAATTCCACGATCTTGGGTTTACCCCCCCTTTTCGTGGATAACTCCTTAAAGTAGTTTACTGCTGCAAGTGTGCCGTTCTCTATGTCATAGTAGATGTCATGACGTTTGTTGATAGCCTCTTCATCCTGATCATCGGAACGGGTCTTGAGCT
>DTYH01000196.1 GCA_012961955.1 Desulfobacterales bacterium
ACGTGAGTGGTAAACCCCGTTAGAATTTCACACTGGGCATTAAACCCCGCCACGTAGGGATTTCCGTCTCTTACGAGGCCCGTGTGAAAAAAGAGGTGTATGTCGATTTTGACCCCGTGTTTCCGGACGGGACTTTCTCTAACGGGGGTAAAGGGTGGGTCTTATCCATCAGTTCCTATCTTGGGAAAGATCTTTTACGAAATTATCACGATTGGCTGCTGGTTGAGCAATTTTTTTGTGAACATATGTTTAATAATATATTCTTGACATATAAAGGTTCGAGCATTAATTTACGATCAAATGTTCAAAACGGAATCGAATGCACATGCCTAGACCAAGAAAACCAAGATTTGTATGTCAACATCCATTGATATCCGCCTTTTTCCCAAAAGAGGGGTCTCTTGATGATAGTCTAGGAGAGGTTATACTCTCTGTTGAAGGCTTAGAGGCTATCAGATTGGTAGACCTTGAGGATCTGGACCAGGAGGATGCCGCAGGGAGAATGAATGTTTCGCGCCCAACGTTCAGCAGAATCCTATCTGAGGCGAGAGCGGTTGTAGCGGAGGCGCTTGTTAATGGGAAGATACTCAGGATAGAGGGTGGTACATACGAGCTTTGTCCTATAAAATGCTCCAAAAGAGGCGTAGGGCGCGGTTTTAGGGGATGCAGTTTTAGGGGATGTAAAAAGGAGTTATGGTCATGAGAATAGCTGTAAGTTCGACAGGGAGAGGGCCGGAATCAGAAATCGACCCGAGATTTGGGCGATGTGCATACTTTATTATTATCGATCGGGATAGCATGGATTATCAAGTACATAACAACGAGAATATGGCTCTTGGGAGAAGCGCTGGGATACGGTTGCACAGTTTGTTGCGTCAAAGGGTGAAGGATGTTGTGATCACAGGTAATTGCGGCACGAATGCGATGCAGACCCTATCTGCTGCCGGTATCAAGGTCATCACAGGACAACAGGGAAACGTAAAGGACATAATTGAAAGGTATAGAAAGGGAGAATTGTCACCAGCTTCCGCTCCAAACGTATATGCGCGCTTTGGGATGGGTTGGTGGTATGGGCAGAGGCATGGATACGGGAATGGGGGAGGTACCGACGTTGATACCTGTTCCCAGGTTCAGACCCTTAAGGGTGAGATCAAGGCCACGAAAAAGGGGATAAACGAAATCCTGAGACGTCTTGTTGAGAGGCTTGAAAAGTAATAAAGGATTCCGTTCTGCCCCTCCCTGTGTTGGACAGCTTACAAACAGCCAAATACATATGAACAAGAATAGACTGAATTCTGGGAGGTAAATCATGAAGGTAGCCGTATCAAGTGAAGGTCCGGGATTGGATAGTCAGGTCGATGTCCGTTTTGGTAGAGCCAAGTATTTCTTAATAGTTGATACTGAGACCACGGAGGTTAAAGCTGTTGAAAACACTCAGCAGCTGGATCTGCCACAAGGAGCTGGTATACAGGCAGCCCAGAATGTATTGAAAGAGGGCGTGGACGTCCTCTTAACAGGCAACTGTGGACCTAAGGCTTTCAAGGTATTAAACTCGGGAGGAGTAAAGATATATGTGGGCGTCAAAGGCACAGTCAAGGATGCAATAGATGATTTCAAGAGCAAGAAGCTAAGGCCTGCAACTGAAGCTAATGTAGAGGGCCATTGGATATAAAGAAAGAAGACCAAGGAGGTAAACGATAAAAGATGAAAGGAAATAAGGAGCGTACAATACCTGATGAAGACGTAAGAAAGGCGGAGAGGGAGATACAAGACGTACAGATTAGAGAGAGGCTCAATCGCATAAGGAATAAGATATTGGTGATGAGTGGAAAGGGTGGTGTTGGGAAAAGCAGTGTAGCTGCTTATCTTGCTGTATCCCTCGCCAAGAAAGGGTATAAGGTAGGATTGATGGATGTGGATCTACATGGGCCAAGTATCCCCCGGCTCCTCGGACTAAAAGGGAATATTAAGGCATCAAAACATCAAAAAGGTATTCCTCTACATCTCTCGCCAAATATGCAGGTTATTTCCATTGAGGCACTCTTACCGAACAAGGATTCTGCCACCATCTGGCGTGGCCCTTTAAAAATAGGGATAATCAGACAATTTATATCCGATATTGAGTGGATGGATCATCTTGATTATCTTATTGTTGACTCCCCACCAGGGACAGGGGATGAACCTTTAACCGTGGCTCAGACTATCCGTGACGCAAAGGCTATCATAGTTACAACACCTCAAGAGGTATCCCTTGCCGATGTGAGAAAATCGATAAATTTTTGCCGTAATGTGCATATGGGTATAATAGGATTGATCGAGAACATGAGCGGTTTCCACTGCCCCCACTGCGGTAAATCGATAGACATATTTAAGGCAGGAGGTGGAGAACGAACAGCAAAGGCAGAAAATCTCAGGTTGCTGGGAAAATTACCAATAGAACCAGAGATTGTAAAGCACGGGGATACGGGTAACACCTCTATACTCGACAATGACGATATTCCGTTCACAAAAGAATTTAACAAGATTGTCGGTCAAGTTATAGAAATATTAGATAAAAAGGATGAGAATAAAATAGTAGAGGAGAAAGAGAAAAGCGCTGTAGATTTGATGGAGGTGGAAAAGATGGACGGGAAAATACTCTTTGCCATTCCAACGGCTCAAGGTAAACTCTGCTCGCACTTTGGTCACTCTGAGATGTTTTCCATCATTCAAACAGAGAACGGTAAGATTACGGATAAGAAGATGCTTACCCCTCCACCCCATGAACCTGGAGTTCTACCACGCTGGCTCCATGAGATGGGGGTGAATGTAATAATAGCAGGTGGTATGGGATCCCGGGCTCAGAGTCTCTTCAATCAAGCTGGCATAAAGGTTGTTGTAGGGGCGCCTGTTGACACACCAGAATCGTTGGTAAACCAATACCTGGCGAACACCTTGGTCACAGGAGAGAATGTTTGTGACCATTAGCTGATGCCGATTTGTGAACCCATTTTCCCCTCCTCTTAGCGGAGAGGGAGGTTCATCCACAGATGTCAGGTGATTAGGTCTGACTTCCCTCTCCTTGAGCACCGGTAACTCTTTCTACCGTAGGGAGTGTAAAGTGAACGACCACGCCTGTTTTCTTCCCTGCTATTGGTGATTCAAACCAGATTGTGCCCCCGTGTGATTCTATAGCCAGCCTGCAAAAATAGAAGCCGATCCCTCTGCCAGCTTTTTCCTTTTGTGTTCGATCTGGTCCCCGATTATACCTTTCAAAGATGGATTCATGGTATTCTCTGGGTATGGCAGGACACCGGTCGGACATAACGACTTCCAACCACCCTGTGGTATCTCCGCAAACCTTATCCTTTTCCTTTCTGATCTCGAAATCTATTCTAGTACCTGACCAGGCAAATTTGATCGCATTCCCTATGAGATTCAATAATACGCGGAGCAGCACATCCCTATCTCCGTACGCCTCACTGGAATCGCATTCTTGCAAAACAAACGTTATATCCTTTAGTTCCATCTCCGCCTCAAGTAGTCTAACAGCACTCTTTGCCACGTCAATCAGACCGACAGGAACAAGATCCAGGTCCCCTTTAACGAGTCAAGACGCAATATCTGTTGTAACTTTTCAAGCATGCCCTACCCAGCTTTAAGGACGGAGAGGGCCTCTTCCATATATCTCTTTGTGGTTTGAGATCCAAGGTGCTCAAACATGGCGAGTTCAAGATTAGCCGAAACAGCAAAATTCAGGTTATTCAGATCGTGTACCACCATGGCCATAAACTCATTCCAGAAACTTAGCTGCTCTCTGATACGGTCTCGAACCTTCTTCATCCTTATAAATGTCCTCACGTAGGCCTTGATTAATCCTACGTCAAAGGGCTTTACTATAAATCCCTCTCCACCAGATTCGATGGCATTCCTGTGAGAATCCTGATCCGAAAGGGCAGTGATAAATAGGACAGGGATGTCGAAGGTTAGCTTATCACTCTTTAAGGCCTTGCATACGTCAAATCCCGACATTCCAGGCATCATGATGTCCAGAAGTATCAGGTCAGGTCGAACCTCCCTGACCAGTTTCAAGGCCCTCTCGCCGCTATCAACAAGTCGTACTGTTCGAGTAGGCGAATGATTGATTCATAATCTTATTTTTCCCTTCTTTGTTTGTATCAATCATAGTCTTGTAGGTTTATCCGATTCAAGTGAGGCCACCAGGGCACAAACACCTATTCCAGCCATTCTTCAAGCTCCTTTATCAGCCCATCGGGATGTACAGGTTTAGACAGATAATCATTAAAAAAGCCGGCTGCCAAGATCTTTTCGCGGTCTCCTTTCATGGCCGTGGCAGTCAGGGTTATGACAGGCACGTCCTTCATACCCTCGATCTCCTTAATCCGTCTTGTTGCCTCATATCCGATTAGACCCGGAAGCCGGACATCCATTAAAATAAGGTTAGGCTTCTCTTTTCCGGCTATTACAATGGCCTCATAGCCATCAGTAGCAGAACAAATGAGATATGGCCTAATGGTCTCAACGTCTCCATTATGAAAATGATATTATCTACTGCGTCTTCTACCACAGGTATCTTGAAAGGCCTTCCCTTCCTTATCTCCTCTACCGTTCTCCCCTCGGTGTAGTCCTCCCCAGCCTTTGAGCGACCATCGACGGGTTCGTACAGCATATCCTCAATCATTCTTCTTAGGCCCTGTCTTTTTGGCCTTTTATGATAACGCCCTTTACGTTTTCCGTAAGACTCCTCTTTTCGCTTTGGGTAAGATCTGCAGCTGTAAGAACTATGACCGGTATACTTTTCGACCCTTCTTCCCTTCTTAGTTTATCAAGGAGGCCAAAACCATCCATCTCAGGCATGGGAAGATCGAGCAGGAGAAGGTCGGGTGCCTCATCCTTAATCTCTTTAAGAGCCTCTGCACAGCTAAAGGCGGACCTCAGGCAATAATTCTCTTCTTTCAGGATTATCTTCAACTCTCGAACGACGATCGGATCATCATCTATTATCAGGATATCCTTTATAGCCTTTATGGGTTACATCCAATCTTCTCGCTTTGCCCTGCTCACTCCTCCGGTACCCCTAAAATCCTGCTTCCACCTCATGCCCAAAAAGGAAGCCAAATTCAGAAACATTATATAATTCAAAATAACTTTCGTCATTATCCATGTCAGATGCCCATCTCCACCTGTCTCACAATGTCTCGCAGGTTTTCTACAATGCAACCAACATCATCTCTCTTCAAATAAATCTACAGAGCATCCCCGACTCTCAAGTCACTGGTGAAACAAACGTTAGAGACATCCGAGTGAAAAGAAAAGCCTCACCAAACATGGAAGCCGAGTTGTGGGTAAGTAACAATCTACGTTTTAAAAAAATTGACTGGTAATGTTGTAACGGGTCAATCTTGCACACTTTCGTGAACAATCTTGGGATTCAAGATTTGCCTGGCTAAATTTCAAAATCTCGCGCTAATCCCCTCACGCAGTTTCAAGTTTTTAACGCCATGTGAACCTTGAATCTTTTTCCAAAATTGTTCAAAACCGTTCGCAAGATTAACCGATTACAGCGTTTTTTAACGAGCTAAAGTGTTACTATTCTTGCAACATGTTTCAGAGAAACGACCTCCGGGTTCTTCTTAGCTTTACCAGGTTCGAGGCATACTGATCAAATATCACTTTGCGGATGTCATGGAGCAAACCTGAGACGAAAATAACAACAGGGGCCTTAATCCTTTTCCCTTTGTGATCAGGTCGGCTATGATTCCACAGCACACAGAATGCTTGATTAGGTCCCCGTTTTCTAATGAATAGCCCTTGATTCTATGATTGTAAAGATTCTATTCGCTTAACCGACGACTGACGCCGAAAAACCAGGTGTCCTGACTCTGGGCAGGGGTGAACGTGTTTCCGAGGCACGCGAAAGCGTTTGGTTATAGCGCCGAGATAGTTGCAGTTACATCACAGGGCAGTGTGATATCCCTATGCCGTCCAGACTGGCTGTGAAAGGTACACGTCGACCGAATCTTTGCCGACTATGCCTTAATATTCCAATAGTTCTAGTTCGTTAAAGAAGTAGCTGATCTCAAAAGCTGCTGTCTCCGGACTGTCAGAACCGTGAACCACATTCTTTTCAATATCGGTGGCAAATTCCCGACGGATGGTACCCTCCGCTGCATCTAGATAGTTTGTTGCTCCCATCAATTCCCGGTTCTTGGCGATCACACCTTCCCCTTCGAGTACCATAACCACAATCGGACCAGAGGACATAAACTCCGTGAGGCTCTCAAAGAAGTGCTTTCCCCTGTGAACGGCATAAAACCCTTCTGCCTGTGACCTATTCAAACGGACCATTTTCATGGCCACAATCCTCATCCCGTTTGCCTCAAACCGCTTGATTACCTCACCAATAAGGCCCCTGGCTACGCCATCGGGCTTTATGATAGAGAGAGTCCTTTCCAACATAGCGTCCCCCTGAATACTGGCATAGAACTTCAAGATAGTATATATTACATGAATGGAAGAAAGATCAAGTGCTTACCCTCGATTTCCCTTATTGATTGTAAGTTCTCAATAACTTCGGGTCTCTTAAACAATAATTCATTAGTAGTCAACAAGTTCTGTAAATCCCGTTACAATTTCACACGGGGCATTAAACGCCCGCGCCCTAAGACCTTTGGCCTCTTACGGGTCCATGTGAAGAAAGAGGTATATATCGATTTTGACCCCGTGCTCCCGCACGGGGCTTTTTCTAAGGGAGTAAATGTCAATTATACGCGCAATCCTTCTATGAGCAAAAACCAAAATATAGGGTGGCATTCTATATGCCACCGAAATCGCGGTGGGTGTAAAATCCCACGTAGTGAATATTTTCAACTCACGAAGGTTATGGTTGTTTGCCCTATATCCGGTTTTGCACGTAGCCGATATTTATAACGACCTTTGCCTGATACTTTACGATCTCGTATCGCGGATCTTCCGTCCTGTATCGTGTATCGTATATTCGGTATTGGGGTTGTTATTTGATGGTGCCGGGCTTGTCTCAAGAGGCTAAATTGTTACAGCGTTGAATTGTCTGTTGCACAAACAAGATTCTTTTGAGCGTTCATTAAAACATCATAGGCCTTGGTGAAGGGATGGGAAAGCTATCACGCGAATGAACAGGATTTTTTATGTATTTTATCTTTTTTCTATGTTATATACAGATTCCGATTCAGGTGTGCTTTGCCCGGCATCTGGCTGTAGCACCTGGTTTGATGTCGCGGAATATTCTGGTGGGTCAGGCAGCAGGAGGTTAGCAAAGCATCCTTAAACAGCATATCTTTCTCTTCAACGGAAGAGAAGGCCAAGATCTTTTTCAATCATAAGGAAAAGGAGGTAATGACGTACCTGAGGGCCTATTTGAACAAGGTCTTGTTTCTTCTTCTAATAATAGTAATTTCTTTTCTAGGCCTTGGAACAACTGCCTTTGCGAAACGGCTCGATCTCAGTAAGCTATCACTCTCCTTTATCAAAAAACAGGGTAAGATGAAAGATATCGATATTCTTTACTATACGAACTTGGACACACGATCACGTACCTTGGCGGGACATCGAACCCCGCCCTTCTGGGAAAAACGATAAATAGTAACAGTTAAGCCTGTTGAAACAAACCCGGCCGCACAAAAAGACAGACCGAATACTTAATATGCGATACAGGATGCTGAATTGAAGCACTTTCTATGGCGTATAAACCCCCACCCTACACTTGGGTTTGATCATAAAAGGGTTGTGCGGATACGTGATTTACGTGCAATATCTTCCCGCGCGGTGCATTATGTATCCTGCATCTAGCATCCATCCTGTATCGTAACTTCAGCTTAGGTCTGACGCAACCGGCATGTCTCAGAATGCTAAAATACTACGATAAATATTTATTGCACTCCCGCCCACAGGGCGGGGCCGTCTAACGGAGTAAGGATTTTACCCCTCCCCTTTCTTAAGGAACCCAAAAGGATAGGAGCCTATCATGTACTCCAAGATGTTACTTCTTCGATTTCCTAAGAACGTGGTTGAAAAACCTATAGTCTGCTTTTTGGTACGCGATTTTGATCTGACATTCAATATACTGAGGGCTACCATATTCCCTCGCAAAGAAGGAATCATGGTAATGGAGCTATCAGGAAGCAGGAAGAACTTTAACAAAGGGGTCGCTTATCTAAAGAGGAGTGGAGTCGAGGTGCTGGATGTGGGTCAGAGGATCAGGCGAAATATGGACAAGTGCTACCACTGCGGGGCATGTACGGCTGTCTGTCCCACTGGAGCACTCTCCATACAGCGCCCCGAAATGACGGTAGATTTCAATCAGGAAAAATGCAGTGTATGCGAGCTCTGTCTAACCGCGTGCCCACCAAGGGCGATGGAACTCAGCAGGGTCGAGCCCCCGGATCTGGTATGGAAAAGGTAGTCGCTGTTGCCTTAAGTGGTGGTGTCGATTCCATGACGGCTGCTGCTATCCTCAAGAGGGATGGGTATAAAGTAATCGGCATACATTTTCAGACCGGATATCAGGAGGGGAAAAGGCCCTTTAAGTTGACAACAAAGGCTCATGACACCGAAAAGCTTTTACGGACTGCTGCTCACAAGCTTGAAATACCGTTCTTTACCATCAATTGTAAAGAGATCTTTCATAGCCGTGTAGTCAAATACTTCATAGAGAGCTACAAGCAGGGCCTTACACCCAACCCATGCATTGTATGCAATCGCGATATCAAGTTTGCCTACCTTCTGGACCGAGCTCATGAGCTGGGTGCTTCTCTACTTGCTACCGGCCATTACGTGAGGACAAAAAAGACCTCAAGCGGAACGGTGCAGCTTCTTAAGGGTGTGGATCGAGTAAAAGATCAATCCTACTTCTTATCCTTACTGACACAGGAACAACTTCAGCGTGCCTTATTTCCACTGGGTGGTTATACCAAAAGCATGGTAAAAGAGATGGCAAGAAGGTGGAAGATACTGCCCACCCTTACGTCTGAGAGCCAAGACATTTGTTTTATAAAAGACCTTGACTATGCCCGCTTTATCTCTGATCAGTGCGGGTTTAAAGTAGACCCAGGACCTATCGTGGATCTTAAGGGACGTCAGCTCGGATGTCATAAGGGTCTTCATGCCTACACCGTGGGCCAGAGGCGTAAGATCGGAATACCAGCCCCCGAGCCTTACTATGTCGTCCGTCTAGAAAGTGAGAATAACCGGCTAATAGTAGGGCACAAATCAGACCTTCTTGCCAGTGAATGTACAGTAAAAGGGGTAAACTGGATCGAGGAAGTACCGTCCAGGTCTCCAGTGATTGTACGCACCCGGATACGATACCAGCACCGGGAAGCGGAATCAAGATTGACCTTGATAGACGAAACGACCGTTCACATAAGGTTTTTCCGGCCACAGCTGGCCATCACCCCTGGTCAATGTGCTGTGTTTTATCAAGACGAACGTGTGATAGGAGGTGGATGGGTTACATAGATATGCCTACCTGCTTCATAGAAACCCTGGGATGCAAGGTTAACCATTTTGAGTCTGAGAGTATACTTGCCAGGTTTGCAGAGCTGGGATGGAGGAGAGCTGATCCTTGGGGCCGGACAGATCTTTATATCGTAAACACATGCTGTGTTACTCAAAAGGCTGCTATGCAGTCGAGACAGGCGGTGCGAAGGGCTATCCGCAGACACCCCTCTGCTTTTATAATAGTGACCGGATGTTATGCTCAAACAGCACCCAAGGAAATCGCCTCCATACCCGGAGTCCATCTCATCTTAGGGAACGACTTCAAGGAGAATATACCCAACCTTGCCCCTCTAGAAAAGCCAGAGCATCCCCCTGCCATCAACGTCAATGATGAACCTACATCAAGCTTTTTTGGCTTTCAGGGTGACACGCTTCAGACCCGAACCCGCCCCTTCATCAAGATCCAGGACGGATGTAACACCTTTTGCTCTTATTGCATTGTCCCATACGCCAGAGGGCGAAGTCGAAGCCTACCCCCAGACAGAGTCCTGGATAAGATCGAAGCATTAGCAAAGGCAGGATATCAGGAAGTGGTCATATGCGGGATCCATATCGGAAGGTACGGCCTTGACCTCAAGCCAAAGACGAGCCTACTCTCCTTATTAGAGGAAATAGAAAGGGCTCACCCGATAAAGCGTGTTCGCCTTTCCTCCCTTGAACCAACTGAGATTACTGACGAAATCATACATCTTCTTGCTCGTTCCCGGATTATCTGTCCCCATCTCCATATCCCCTTACAGAGCGGTGACGATCAGGTATTAAAACGGATGAATAGGCCTTACACTGCCCTGTCCTATCGAGACCTGATCTTTCGTATAGTAAAAAATCTACCACACGTTGCTATCGGTGCTGATGTCATGGTCGGATTCCCAGGAGAATCGGAATCAGCTTTTGCTAACACCTTGAATCTTGTTCGGGGGCTACCCCTTTCGTACCTTCATGTCTTTCCCTACTCCAGACGAAAGGGGACTCGTGCGTACTCCTTCGGTGAACAAGTCCCGCCTCAAATCATAAAAAGAAGGAGTTACGCAATGAGATCCTTGGGAAGAGAAAAAAGGGTAGCCTTTTACAAAAAGAGTATAGGGACCACGACTGAGGTCCTGATTGAGGAGAAACGAGATAGTATGACAGGGCACCTCACGGGGCTTACTGGTAATTATATCCCTGTATTAGTAGACGGGAAGGACAACTTAATGCAGAAAATCGTTAAGGTGAGGCTGTATAAGATTGCACATGGAAAGGTGTTCGGAAGGCCCGTCATTCACAATTAGGATAGAAACATACCTTGTCCCCACCTTCCCTTTTACACCTGTAAAGGGCCTGATCAGCATTGTGAATCAACCTATCTATATGCTCGTCCACGGTTGAGCCGACATTTATAAGTGGAGCAACCCCAAGGCTCAAACTGGTAGGCTCAAACCTACGTTTGTTATAGTTGAGCCGCACGCGCTCAGCAATGTTGTGACACTGGTCTCTGTTTACATACGGAATAATTATTGCAAATTCATCACCACCATACCGGAATCCTGAATCCACATTCTTCCGTGTCGATTCAAAGATTATCGTAGCCACCTCCTTTAAAAGTCTGTCACCCTTCTGGTGACCGAACTTGTCATTATAATCCTTGAAACGGTCTATGTCAAAAAGGACCAAGAATAGCGGGTGCCCCTGACGCAAAGTTCTGCCCACCTCTTCTCTCAATTTAATATCAAAATACCTCCGGTTGTACAGGTCGGTCAGTCCATCTCTGATCGAAAGCCGAAACAACTCTGCTTTCAGGGCCTGCTCACGTAAGATGCGCCTTATCTTGGCCTCCAATTCATCGATGTTAAACGGCTTGGAAATGTAGTCAGAGGCCCCTTTCCTTATAACATCAGTATACGTGTATTCTGTATCATAGCCTGTTATGATGATAATATCTATGTACGGATACCTTTTCCGTATCTCCTTAGTTAGCGCGATGCCATCCATCCTGGGCATGCAGATATCCGTGATTACAATACAAAACTTATCCTTTTCCAGTATCTCAAGGGCTTCAACCCCATCCCTGGCTAGAGTATACTTACAACCGAAGCGGGCAAGCATTTCGCCTAAGATCTTAAGGATATAAGGGTCATCATCCACACCCAGAACCTTCTTGTCATTCATATCACATGTCATCTTTTTCTCCAAATATCTGGGCTGTGAAGGTATAGACCTCGCAGTCTCCCTTCCAACAATCACCCGGAAGCCCTGCCTTATAACACGTCTGGGTCAGGAAGGTCTCCCTGTCCCAATTGTGCTCAGAGGCAACCTGAGGGAGCAAAACTCCCCTGTTAAGGCCCTTCACGATGTATAACCCGTGTTTTCCCACCTCAATCGATTTTAGGTCGTCAATCCGTTTTAAAGGGGAAAGCACCGAAATCTCAATATCGATCTCGTCCAGCTCTTCACGGGTCAGCGGAGCGAAGCGAGGATCTTCGAATGCTGCAGCCAGTGCCATCTCCTGCACTGTTCTATAAAGGGGTTTATCAGACGTGAAAACACCGATACATCCCCTTAGCGCGCCCTTTTTGTGAAGTGTTACAAATGCGCCCCTCTGGGAGAGAAGTCCTCCCTGAGGATTGTCTGGCACAGTGAACTTTTTCCAGGTGAGACGCGCTGCAATAGCCTTTCGGGCTACCTCAAGTAATACCTTCTTTTCTGAAAGGGTTAGCTCCCCATTGGCCATGATTCATCCCCTTCCGAGCCCTTTCAGGGAGGAGAAACAAAAAAACCAGCAAACAGAAGACCTTCTCGTCCGTCACCCATCTATATTAAAGATTAAGGCCGAAAACTCTCTTCATGCGTGAAAACTCATACACACAAGTCTAATCATCTACTACATATCTATTACAGCGCCACGCCATCCTGTGTGCTATGCCTTGCTTTCTTCCTCTACTGAACCTGGTTGATCAATCCCAACCCTCTCTTCCTTTTCCGGAACCTCGGGCTCTTTTCCTTCTTTCTTTGAAAATATCTTCTCCCCTTTGTTCCTAAAAAGCCCCTTGCTTTCCTTACTTTTTTCACGAGTACTGATCAGCTCCACGCGGGAAACGGGTGCAGCATCCCCCTTCCTCCTGTCTATTTTCACTACTCTTGTATATCCACCTGGTACATCTCCGTACAGCTCGTTCGCTTCCTCAAAGAGCTTACGAACCACAGTCTTGTCCCTCACAATAGCCAGTGCCTGTCTCCGTGCATGAAGATCTCCTCGCTTGGCCAGCGTAATAATCCTGTCAGACCAGCGCCTTATTTCCTTTGCCTTGGCGTCAGTCGTCTTGATAGAACCATATTTCAGTAAAGACGTGACCATATTTCTAAACATTGCCTTCCGGTGGCTTGACGTGCGGTTCAGTTTCTTTCCAGCTTTTCGATGTCTCATGAGTCCAGCTTCTCCTGTTCATCTGTCTCCTTTTTTGGAGGTGGGAAATTTTCAAGCTTCATACCTAAAGAGAGACCCATTTCACCTAAAATTTGTTTGATTTCGTTCAGGGATTTCCTGCCAAAGTTCTTGGTCTTTAGCATCTCCGCTTCTGTCTTTTGGACCAGCTCTCCTATTAACCGAATATTGGCATTTCTGAGACAATTGGCTGCCCGTACCGAGAGCTCCAATTCATCCACACTCCGAAAAAGATTCTCATTAAGGGGAGGTTCGGCTTCCTCTGGCTCCTCCTCCCCTTCGACTTCTACTTCTTCATCAAAATTGATAAATATCGATACCTGCTCCTTTAAGATCTTTGCGGCATAAGCAATCGCATCTTCAGGAAGTACACTTGCATCCGTCCAGACCTCAAGTGTTAGTTTATCATAATCCGTCTTCTGACCTACCCTGGCGTTCCCCACCGTGTAATTAACCTTCTTTATCGGAGAAAATACAGCATCTAACGGTATGGTGCCAACAGGATCGTTTTCATCGCGATTCATTTCCGATGGCACGTAACCCCTTCCTACCTTTACGGTCATAGTCATACTCAACCGAGCGTTATCAGACAGGGTGGCAATATGATGATCTGGATTCAAGATCTCCACAGAACCATCCGTGATTATATCTCCCGCTTTGACCACGCCTTCTCCTGTGGCATCAATACGGACAGTTCGAGGCCCGATGTCTGACATTCTCAAGCGAACCTCCTTAAGATTCAACAGAATCTCTGATACATCCTCCAACACACCCGGAATAACGGTAAACTCATGCATGACCTGATCTATCTTTACTGATGTGATGGCTGCACCGTATATCGAAGAGAGTAAAATCCTGCGCAGAGCATTCCCGATGGTGATACCAAATCCCCTCTCTAAAGGCTCACACACAAACTTGCCGTAAGAAGGGGTGCTGACGCTAACCTGAATCCCTTTGGGCTTTATCAATTCGCGCCAATTTAGGTACATGATTTCATTCCCCGACATGTCACTCTCTCCAATCTATTCTTAAGTTTGTGGTTCTTATCTTGAATAAAATTCTACAATCAGCTGTTCCTGGATGGGCATAGTCAGGTCTTCACGAGTAGGATAGGCCTTAACCACCCCTTTAAAATTCTCTTTATCAAGTTCCAACCAATCAGGGATGCCGCGACGTACAACAGCATCCATGGAGTCTGAAATTACAGACAGGTTTCTGCTTTTTTCCCGAACTGCGATAGCATCACCAATCTTCACCAAGTACGAGGGAATGTTTACCGTTTTTCCATTCACGGTAAAGTGCCTGTGCAAAACCAATTGTCTGGCCTGAGCACGTGAATTGCCAAAGCCAAGGCGATAAACCACATTGTCCAGCCGTCTTTCCAGTAAGACCAAAAGATTAGTACCTGTAACGCCCTTCTGGCGTTCCGCCTTCTTGAACAGGCCGTGGAACTGCCGTTCCATCAGGCCGTACATCCGCTTCACTTTCTGTTTCTCACGAAGCTGAATCCCATAATCTGAAAACTTGCCTCGACGCTGACCGTGCTGGCCAGGAGAATAACTTCTCCGATCAAAAGCACATTTGTCAGAATAACACCTGTCACCTTTTAAGAACAACTTTATATTTTCACGCCGACACAGCCTGCAAACAGAACCTGTATACCTTGCCAAAGCGCTCCTCCTTTCATACTCTACGTCGCTTGGGTGGACGACAACCGTTATGGGGTATGGGTGTTACATCTTTTATGAGCTGCACCTTGAGGCCTGCTGCCTGAAGAGCTCGCAAAGCCGCTTCACGGCCAGCACCCGGACCTTTAAGATAAACGTCGACATTCTTCATCCCGTGCTCCATAGCCTTCTTGGCAGCGTCCTCTGCTGCTAATTGTGCTGCAAAGGGAGTGCTCTTTCTGGAGCCCTTGAAGCCCTGTGTCCCGGCACTTGCCCATGCAATTACGTTCCCCCCAGGGTCTGTGATGGTTACTATGGTGTTATTAAAAGTGGATTGTATGTGCACTATTCCGCTCGGGATATTCTTCTTTTCCTTTTTCTTCTTCTTCTTAGCTCCATGACTCGCTTTTGCCATTTCCCCTCCCTGCTATGATTTCTTTCTTCTGCCAATAATAGATCGACGAGGTCCTCTGCGTGTACGTGCGTTGGTATGTGTTCTCTGCCCTCGTACTGGAAGCGATCTCCGATGTCGCAAACCCCGGTAGCAGCCTAAATCCATCAACCGTTTAATGTTCATGGAGACCTCTGATCGCAGCTCTCCTTCCACCTTGTAATCGGTATCGATGATCTTGCGAATCCTCCTAACCTCTTCCTCTGTCAACTGGTCGGTCCTTTTGTCAAAATCTATACCCGACTTCTTCAGTATCTGCCTTGAGGTTGAACGCCCAATCCCGTAAATGTAGGTCAGGCCGATCTCTATCCGCTTCCCCCTTGGTAGATCTACACCTGAAATACGTGCCAATCTATTTCCTCCTTGTATTGTGGTTAACTACAGTCTTAGTCAATGTCTAGGTATTCATATGCGTTCAGCGACAAGCCCTCAGCCTTAAGCTGTTAGCAATAAAAAAATCAGAAGATAAGAAGAATAAGAAATTTCGATCTCGCCTACGCGAGTACTACCAACGATCCTTATAAACCAACGCTCTTGTCATCTAAGAAAAAGCTGAATCCTAAAGGCTAACTCCTTAACACATGTTCCCTTCTGAAACCTACACCACCCCAAACTTCAGGCATCAACCCTGCCTCTGTTTATGCTTAGGATTTTCACAGATTACTCTAACGATCCCTTTACGCCGAATAATCTTACATTTCGGACAGATTCTCTTTACCGAAGCCCTGACCTTCATTCCTAATCCCTCTCCTCTCTCATAACTAATCCTGTTGCTCCATCAGCCTCCAGAGCATGCTTATCACGTCTGGTAACCCTCTACCTGCTACAGCATTCCCATGAACGGTTACCCTATTTTTTTGAACGGTAAATAATCCTTCCCCGAGAAAGGTCGTATGGCGACAATTCAACTGTTACTCTATCACCAGGTAAAATCCTTATGTAATGCATGCGCATTTTCCCTGAGATGTGCGCCAGTACCCTGTGGCCATTCTCCAGTTCCACACGAAACATTGCATTAGGCAAAGTCTCGACAACCTTACCCTCTACTTCGATTGCGTCTTCTTTGGCCATTATTCATTACTCCTCATCATTCCTGCTTAGAATGATTGGACCATTCCCTGTAATTGCTATTGTATGCTCAAAATGAGCTGATAAGCTCCCATCTTTTGTAACTGCGGTCCAGCCATCCTCAAGCGTTTCCACGTCACTCCCCCCAGCATTTACCATCGGCTCAATAGCAAACACCATCCCCTCCTTTAATCTTGGACCAGTTCCAGGTGTACCATAGTTTGGTATCTGGGGTTCCTCATGAAGCTCTTTTCCGATCCCATGCCCAACGAACTTGCGAACTACTGAAAATCCAGAGGCCTCAACATGGGCCTGAATCGCGTAGGAGATGTCAAAGAGTCGATTTCCAACCCTGGCCTGTTCAATTCCCAAATACAATGCCTCGCGTGTAACATTTATCAGACGCAAGGCCTCCTCAGAGACAGATCCTACAGGCACGGTAAGTGCTGCATCACCATAATAGCCATCATGTACAACACCGAAGTCTATACTCAGGATATCTCCTTCTTTGAGAGGCTCCTTTGAAGGAAACCCATGAACTACCTGATTATTAAGCGATGTACACAAGCTGAAGGGAAAGCCACGATATCCTTTGAAAGCCGGCTTACAACCCCTTTTGTAGGCCAACTTCTCCGCAAGATCGTTCAGTGTCAGGGTATCGATTCCAGGTCGAACCCTCTCTTTCAATATCTCGAGGATATCTGCTACAATAACGTTGCTTTTCCTGATCTTTTCCAGCTCGCGAGGAGATTTAAGGATTATCATACCAGAAACTTTACGACCTTGGTATACCCGACCCTTTCTTTATAAAGCCCTCGTAATTTCGGGTTAGCAAGTGGGCCTCCACCTGACCAATCGTATCAATAGCTACACCTACAACGATCAAAAGCGCCGTACCACCAAAATAGAAAGGGACGTTAAACCGATCAATCAAGATCGTAGGAAGAACGCATATGGCAGAGACATAGATAGCACCTCCAAGAGTAATCCTTGTCAGTACCCTGTCAATATAGTCAGCAGTCCTCTTGCCCGGCCGAATCCCGGGTATATAACCACCGTATTTTTTCATATTATCAGCAATATCTACGGGATTGAAGGTTACAGCAGTATAAAAATAGCAGAAGAAGACAATAAAGCCAACATATAAGACATTATACAGAACATTTCCTGGGCTCATGGCAGCAGCAACACTTTGCATCCACGGTATATTCAAAAAGCTGGCTATGGTTGCTGGAAACATGATGATCGAGGAGGCAAAAATGGGTGGTATCACCCCTGATGTATTAATCTTTAAGGGAAGATGACTACTCTGTCCGCCATACATCCTCCTACCCACAATCCTTTTTGCATACTGGACCGGAATCCGCCGCTGACCCGTTTCCATAAATATGATGATACCTACCACAAGGATCATAAAAGCCAGAAGTATTATAACCTTGAAGATACTTATGTCTCCGTTCCCGATAAGGCGTATTGTATTGGCTATAGCTGTTGGCATCCTCGCCACAATACCAGCAAATATGATAAGCGAGATTCCGTTTCCTATTCCTCTCTCAGTTATCTGTTCCCCTAACCACATTATAAAAGCAGTACCCGCAGTCAAGGTTATTATAGTCATCAGTCGAAAAGCCCAACCTGGATGATACACCACAACCTCTCCACCAGGGGCAGACATGTTCTCAAGACCTATACTGATCCCAAACCCCTGGATTATACTCAAGATCACTGTGCCGTAACGTGTGTATTGGGTGATCTTTCTCCGCCCCACTTCCCCTTCTTTGGAAAGTCGCTCCAGGTGAGGGATAACCACTGTCAGCAGCTGTAATATAATAGAGGCACTGATATAGGGCATAATCCCCAGGGCAAACACGGAAAGCGTTTCCAGTGCTCCCCCTGAAAACATGTTGAATAGTCCAAGTAACGTCCCTTCAGCCCTGGCAAAGAACGAAAGGAGGGCATCACTGTTTATCCCTGGAGTGGGAATGTGTACCCCTACACGATAAACGGCCAGAAGAAAAAAGGTCTGAATTATCCTCCTCTTCAGTTCCGGAATCTTGAAGATGTTCTGGAAACCACTGGTCATATCAAATAATCTCGATCCGCCCGCCAGCAGCTTCTATCTTTTCCCGTGCAGAACGGCTACAGCGGTTCACCTTGATTACCAACGGATAATTGATCTCTCCCTGGCCCAGCAGCTTGATCTCTTTATGTCTTCTACGAAGCAAGCCCACCTTGATGAGCGCATCCTCATCTACCTCAGTTTCACGTTCAAACCGCACCAGGTCTCTAATATTGATAATCGTATACTCTTTCTTAAACACATTGGTGAAGCCTCGTTTGGGAAGACGCCGTTGTAAGGGCATCTGCCCTCCTTCAAAACCTGGTCTTACACCACCACCGGAACGAGCATTCTGTCCCTTGGTTCCCCTTCCGGCAGTCTTGCCCCATCCAGAACCATGACCTCGACCTACCCTTTTTGGTGATCTGCGTGCTCCCTTCGGAGGACGTAACTCATGCAGTTTCATCGACGTTTTCCTCAACTTCTAAAAGATGGGAAACCTTATTGATCATACCCCTTACCATTGGATTATCTTCTAAGAATACTGTCTTATTTACCCTACGGAGACCCAGACTCCGCAACACACGACGCTGCTTCTCAGGTCTGCCAATCATACTCTTACATAATCTTATCTTAAGCTTAGCCATTGGTTGTCCTCGTTGTATCTATTTAATCGCTTGAGACATATCTAGCGCGTGAGCGTATATTTTTCGTGGTGAGCAGACGAACTACTCAGTGCCTTTCGCTCCCCCTCTGGTTCGTAAGGCCTGTGCCCGGCAAGCCAATACGAGTCAAACCCCTGAAGCCACGCAAACAACCGTTATGCGTTCAGATTTCTTCGGGGCGTTTTCCACGCATCGAGGCAATCTGCTCACGATTCCTGAGCTGCCGCAACCCCCTGATAGTTGCCTTGACCACATTATGTGGGTTGTGAGAACCCATACATTTTGTAAGTATGTTTTTTACTCCGGCGGCTTCCAGCACAGCACGTACCGTACCTCCAGCAATCAATCCCGTCCCTTCAGCCGCCGGCCTTAACAGTACGCAGCCAGCTCCATGCTTACCCAGAACCTCGTGAGGAATGGTGTCGTTCACCAATGAAATCGGGCTCATGTCCCTCTTTGCCCTCTCAATCCCTTTCCGAATAGCTTCAGGGACCTCATTGGCCTTTCCCAGGCCACTTCCTACTCTGCCACAACCATCACCTACCACAACTACCGCACTGAAGCTGAATCGTCTGCCACCCTTTACAACCTTTGCGACCCGGCTGATATGGACTACCTTGTCTATCAACTGAACATCTTCTCGCTCTTTCTCCACCAATGAACATCCTCCCGTAAAGAATTATTTCGAAAATTATCAGAAATCCAATCCTCCTTCCCGGGCACCCATTGAAAGGGCCCGAACCCGTCCATGGTACAGGAAACCGTTCCGGTCGAAGACTACTCTGGTGATCCCCTTTTCAATAGCCCTCTTGGCCAAAACCTTCCCCACGTGTTCCGCCGCCTTTACCTTACTTTCAAATCTTCGAATCTCTCTAAATGTCTTCTCCAGAGTAGACGCAGAAACCAGGGTACGCCCTGTTGTATCCACCACAATCTGAGCATATATATGTCGTGCGCTCCTGAACACCGTAAGCCTTGGACGTTCTTCTGTCCCAAAGATGCGCTTTCGTACTCTATATTTCCTTCTTAAACGTGCCTTCTTTCTCGGATTTAGTGAACCCATAGCAATAATAACCCCTTAACTAAGTCGCTGTCCTATCAATGATCTGGAGAATCTTCCTTAATTGATTCACCTTCAATCACGTCAGCTCAGGTATTCTATTTTATTCCGGATTTACCTACCTTACGATGAATCTCCTCCTCGGCGTACTTGATCCCTTTTCCCTTGTACGGCTCTGGGATTCGAAAACTCCTGATATGCGCTGCAGTTAAACCCAGTAGCTCTTTGTCGATCCCTGAAAGAATGATCCTATTCTGTTTTTCGAGAGTAACAGAAATCCCTTTGGGAAGTTTATATACAATCGGGTGCGAATAGCCGAGAGAAAAAGTAAGAACATCAGACTTCACATCTACTCGATATCCGACACCATTGATCTCCAGGACCCTTTCAAAGCCACGAACTACACCCGTGATCATGTTACCTATCAATGTACGGGTAAGCCCCTGAATTGCTCGGGATCTTCTGGTGTTATCAGTCGGTTCTACATAAATATTCTTGTCCTTAATATTTAATCGGACGCAGGGATCGAGCGTACGAGATAGCTCCCCTTTAATCCCCTTCACCAGTATCTGATTACCGTCATACACAATGTCAACGTTATCAGGTATAGGGATCGGTTTTTTACCTACCCGAGACATGTCTGAGCTCCTTTTGCGATTCCTAAATTATTTCTCATCAAATACTTACCAAACTGAGCAGATTAACTCCCCCCCAACGTTTTTCTTTCTCGCCTCTCTGCCTGTTAAAACACCCCTCGAGGTAGAGATTATGGCAGTCCCCAATCCGTTCAATACCAATGGGATGTCCTTTTTCTTTACATAGATCCTTCTGCCCGGTTTGCTTATACGTTTCAAACCAACTATGACACCCTCTTTGTTATCGTTATACTTCAAATAGATCCTGAGTATACCCTGTTTACGATCCTTAATTAGCTTGTAATTCTTTATATACCCTTCATTCTTTAGGATTCTGGCTATACTTACCTTCATGTTAGAGGCAGGAATGTCTACTCTGTTCAATTTAGCCATATTCGCATTACGGATACGCGTCAGCATATCAGCTATAGGGTCTGTAATCGCCATACCAATTCTCCCCTATATTTTTTTCATGTTAAAATTACAGATTTACCGTACTACGTAATTTATTCGATTTTATTCAATGTAACCGTTCAATGTATTCTGGTTCAGCTATACAACGTGACCTTACATTTGAAAACAAGATCGACAAAGACGTTATGTGGTTAAGATTACGACAATAGGTCGGAGCTATTTAGTATCCAGTTTGCTGTTAGTGATCTGTTTTACGCTCGTGGGTATGTTTCTTAACTGCACAGACCTTAAAACGTTGGGTTATTTCCAATTCTGGTCCCCTCCTCTCTCTCAAGCCCTTCTTTAAAAAGTATGACTCCCTTTTTTAACAAATCCCCATCGGAAGAGGTGACGGAAAGTCTCGCAGCCTTCCTCGGCTTCATGAGGCTTCCGTATATACCTAGACTCCTTCCCGTATAGATCTAGGGATATACCAAGCGGTGCACACGCCATTAATGACCGCTCATCGCTTTTCGTTACCAGCTCGATTTTATGACACCCGGTATCTCACCCCGTAAGGCCATAGAGCGAAAACATATTCGACAAAGACCAAATCTTCTCAAGTACGCCCTTGCACGGCCACAAATCGGACATCTGTTGTACGCCCGTGTACGAAATTTTGGTTTTCGCTTCGCCTTTACGATTAAAGCCTTCCTTGCCAAGCACACCTCCACATATCTTCTGTTTTAACAATTTTGCCTCGTCCAGTTGAAGAACAGACTATTATTGATCCTGGCTCCTTACTTCCTTGTATGATATCATCCACATGTCAATTCCTGAAAGGCATCCCCAGGAGCTGAAGGAGTGCCTTCCCCTCTTCATCCGTCTTTGCAGTGGTTACTATGGATATATTCAGCCCCCTAATCTTATCCACCTTGTCATAATCTATCTCGGGAAAAATAATCTGTTCTTTTATGCCAAGGGAATAATTACCACGCCCATCAAATGACTTCCCTGAAACACCTCTAAAATCTCGAATCCTTGGAAGGGCTATGTTAACTAATTTATAATAGAAATCATACATTCGATTCCCCCTTAGCGTAACCATACACCCTATAGGCATTCCGGTCCTTAGCTTGAATGCAGCGATCGATTTTTTCGCACGCGTAATCACGGGTTTTTGCCCAGAAATCAGGGTCAAGTCCTCTGTGGCTGTGTCCAATACCTTAATGTTCTGAATCGCTTCACCCAGTCCCATATTAAGGACTATCTTGCTCAGCCTTGGGACCTGCATAATATTCTTGTATTCAAAGATTTCCATTAACTTAGGAACGGCTTCCTTTATATAAAACGACTTCAGCTGCGACATGGTCGACCTCCACCAATTGTGGCCATTATGAGTCAATAACTTCACCACATTTATAACAAAACCGTACCTTCCTCCCGTCCTCCAGTATCTTCATCTTTATACGGATAGGATTTATACACTTATTACACATTAACATCACATTTGACCAGTGAACAGGAGCCTCTTTTTCAATGATGCCACCTTGGCTCCTCTGTCTGCCGGGTTTGGTATGACGTTTAACGAAGTTGACATTCTCAATAATAACAGACTCTTTCTTCCGTAAGACCTTAAGGACCTTGCCGATTTTTCCTTTCTCTTTCCCGGCAATAACTATTACCTTGTCGTCCTTCTTTATACGACATTTTGCGCTCTTTGCCATAAAAGGTATTTCTCCTTATGAGTTATTGATTAATACTATAATACCTCTGGAGCGAGAGAAATAATCTTCATGAAATTTTTTGAACGAAGCTCTCTCGCCACGGGCCCAAAGATCCTGGTACCTATCGGCTCACCCTGCTGATTTATCAATACCGCAGAGTTCTCGTCAAATCTAATATAAGAACCATCAGGTCTTCTTATCTCTTTCTTTGTTCTTACCACAACCGCTCGCATGACGTCCCCTTTTTTCACCTTTGAGTTTGGCATTGCCTCCTTAACCGAAACTACAATCACATCGCCCACCGTGGCATATCTTCGTCTGGACCCTCCCAGCACCTTAATACAATACAGCTTTTTCGCTCCTGAGTTATCAGCTACTTGTAATTTCGTCTCTGCCTGTATCATGACCTACACATCCTTCTCCAAGTTTTGTTTTTGACCGTTCATGGTTAGAGTGTTTCTCGTAACGGATTGGCACAAACCTCAATTCTTTCCGTAATCCAAGTATAGGAAAGACAGGGTGAACAATAGCGCCCGGCGACATATAAGATAGATCTGTACAGTGTTATACTGCTTTTTCTAAGACCTTACTTACACGCCACCGTTTGGTCTTGCTCAGCGGTCTACTCTCAATAACCATTACCCTATCACCTACGCAGCACTCATTCCTTTCGTCGTGGGCAGCATACTTGGCTCGCCGTTTCACATACTTCTTGTAAATCGGGTGCTTCACCAATCTATCTACAGAGACAATAACAGTCTTATCCATCTTGTCACTAACAACAGTTCCTACTAGCCTTTTTCTAATACCCCGTTTCTTCATAGTCATACCAGTCCTTCCGTGTTTGTATCCGTCTAGCTGTTTCCAACTTATATTAACGGCCATGGAGATATTTTTTAGCAGGTCGGAGCAAGCTGTGCCTGAGAAGCACAACTGCGGGACAAGCGCCAGCTTGGGCCCATCCCTACTTCCACCCAACGGTACGGCCTACCCCCCAAGGCTATCTTGAGAATTCAGGGTGTCGGAAAGCAAGAGGCACAATCTGGTGCGGTGTTCGCCCTGTTGCTAAGAAATATCGCCACGACCGCCCTTCAATTAGGTAAACTAAGATTGATGGTTTCGTGAAAGGTCATTTTGCGAACAACGCTGGGCAATTTTGGAAAAAGATTCAGAATCAGCCTGGCCTAAAACTTCAAGTTGTTTGAAGGCATCAGCCCGAGTTTTTGAAATTTAGCCAAGCGAATTCTGAATCCCAAAATTGCTCACTTAGGGAGCATAATTAGACTTCTTAAGAGACCGTTAAGACTTACGAATATTCTATCCCTTGCAAATTCTTCACTTCTCGCTTTGCGTTTCTGCCAGCTCTCGTTCCCTCAATATAGTCTTTGCCCTTGCTATGTCCTTTTTTACATGGGAGATCCTCATAGGATTCTCCAGCTGACCTGTTGCCTTCTGAAAGCGTAGATTAAAGAGTTCCTGTTTCAAATCATCTATCATGTTCTTTATCTCTTCTGTACTCAATTCACGGATTTCGCTCGCCTTCATGCCGCCTCACCGCCCTTTGTCACAAAACGCGTCTTTATTGGAAGCTTATGAGAAGCTAACCGAAGTGCCTCAGATGCCATATCGTGAGATACTCCTCCCATCTCATAGAGGATTCTCCCTGGACGAACCACAGCAACCCATTTGTCTGGTGAACCCTTTCCTTTACCCATCCTGGTCTCTGTAGGTTTCTTGGTAAGGGGCTTGTCCGGGAAGATCCTGATCCAGATCTTTCCACCCCTCTTTACGTGACGGGTCATAGCAATACGAGCAGCCTCGATCTGCTGTGCACTTATACGTCCACACTCAACTGCCTGTAATCCGTACTCACCAAAATTTAGAAGGGCGCCACGATAAGATTTCCCCTTCATCCGACCTTTCTGTTGTTTACGATACTTCACCTTTTTGGGGCTTAACATGATCCACTCCTATCCATGTTCTCTCTCACGTTTCTGAAGCACTTCGCCTTTAAAGATCCATACCTTTACTCCTATTATTCCATAAGTTGTTCGTGCTTCAGCAAATCCGTAATCGATATCTGCTCTAAGGGTATGAAGGGGTACCCTTCCCTCCCTATACCATTCTCTCCGAGCCATCTCTGCACCACCCAGTCGGCCAGAGCAAGCAACCTTTATCCCCTTTACGCCGAATCTCATCGCAGATGCCACGCTTCTCTTAATGGCTCGCCTAAAGGCAGCCCTCCTTTCGAGCTGAAGGGCTATATTCTCTGCAACAAGCTGCGCGTCGATTTCAGGTTTGCGTACCTCCTGAATGTCAATATAGACCTCATGAGAAACAAACTTTTCTATATCCCTTCTTATCTGTTCAATCTCCGCACCCTTTTTTCCAATTATGATCCCGGGCCGAGCGGTATGAATACGCAACCTTATCCTTTTCGCTGACCTTTCTATCTCAATCTTCGATATGCCAGCATGATAGAGCCTCTTTTTCAAAAAGTCCCGAATCCTTCGATCCTCAAGTATGAACTCGGCATATTTTCTCTTGTTGGCAAACCACCTTGAATCCCAGGACTTTATAATACCTAATCTAAAACCTATCGGGTGAACTTTCTGACCCAAATCTACCTCCTTGTTTTAAATCACTCTGCTAAAATAACCTTGATATGGCTGGTACGTTTTAGAATTCGAGTTGCTCTCCCCATTGCCCGAGCCCGAAACCGTTTCAGTGTTGGACCCTGATCTACGATAATGTTCTTGACCCTCATCATATCTATATCGACCTCGGTATTCTGGTCGGCATTCGCAACAGCAGACTGAATCACTTTGCTTAATATCCTTGCTGACCTGTGGGGCATAAACTTGAGTATGCTAAGTGCATCTTCAACTTGTTTTCCCTTGACCGTATTCGCCACTTTACGAACCTTTGTTGGAGAAATACGAACATATCTTGCCTGCGATTTGACTTCCATATGATTTACCTCGTACATAGATAATTAGAACTTAGAATTCGGCCCACTTAAGTCGCAGAGGTCGGAGAAGAGATTTAGACCTATTATCTCTTCATCTTTTGCCCTTTAACTGGGTCTTCTTATCACCTGCATGTCCATGGAAGGTCCTGGTCGGCGCAAACTCCCCCAGCTTATGTCCTACCATATTCTCAGTAATAAAAACTGGAACAAACTTTCTGCCGTTATGCACAGCTACTGTTAATCCGACCAACTCCGGAACTATCGTAGAACGTCGAGACCAGGTCTTTATCACTCTCCTGCTTTTGCTTTCGTGAACAGCCAGCGCCTTTTTTAACAACTTCGGATCAATATAAGGACCCTTCTTTAACGAACGTGCCACAACTCTTCTCCTCCAAGTTCACTGAAATCTATAATCTATGGATCGATTCCTATTGTACACTTACCTATCCTGTCAGCGACGTCTCTTTACAATGTACGAATCACTCTTCTTGTTTTTCCTCGTCTTGTAACCTTTTGTGGGAACCCCCCAGGGTGTCACGGGATGACGACCACCAGAAGACTTCCCTTCGCCACCCCCGTGGGGATGATCTACTGGGTTCATGGCCACACCCCGTACTTTGGGTCTACGACCCAGCCATCGGCTACGTCCAGCCTTACCTATAGATATGTTCTCATGCTCTACATTTCCTACTTGACCGATAGTTGCCCAGCAATCCAGCAATACCATCCGCACCTCACCGGACGGAAGCTTTACCTGGGCATAACGACCTTCTTTGGCAATCAATTGAGCATATGTTCCAGCGCTGCGGACTATTTGCGCTCCCTTGCCTGCCTGTAATTCGATATTATGAATCTGGGTTCCCAGGGGAATACTCCGTAGTGGTAGAGCATTTCCCGGTTTGATATCAGCATTAGGACTCGATATAACCTCATCTCCCACTGAGAGGTCCACGGGAGCGAGTATATACCGCTTTTCACCATCTGCATAGTTTAGAAGCGCTATTCTTGCCGAACGGTTGGGATCGTATTCAATAGAGGCGACCTTTGCCGGAATATCGATCTTGTCCCGCTTGAAATCTATTATCCTGTAACGCCGCTTATGGCCGCCACCCCGATGCCGACACGTGATCCTCCCGTTTACGTTCCGCCCTCCCGTCTTTTTCAAAGGTACGACCAGCCTCTTCTCAGGAGTTGTACGAGTGATCTCCTCAAAACTGGCATAGGTCTGAAATCGTCTTCCTGGAGATGTCGGTTTTACCTTTTTAATCGCCATCGATCTTCCCCGTCTTTTTCCACCTATTTAGCTGTTTGTAATCTATCTACCAGCCAGCGGGTTACCTCGCATGCACCCAGTCAAGCTACACTCTGCCTAGCCGGTCTTTAGGTGCCAAGGGCTAAGCCCTTATTCCCTTGCTTGATGTCCTGTCTCAAATTGTGGCCTAACATCTATCTGAACCAAAGTCAGTAAGAATTTTCCGGGAATATTTGACTACGCCCCCTCAAAGAACTCGATGCGCTCACCCGGTTCTAATGTCACGATAGCCTTTTTCCAGTCACGTCTTTTACCTATTTTCCTTCCAAACCGCTTCACCTTACCCTTCATTTGCATCGTGCGAACCTTTTTTACTCGAACGTTGAATATCTTTTCGATAGCCTTCTTGATTTCAACCTTGTTCGCTCGACGATCCACCTCGAAGGAAACCTGATTCTGTTCTTCCTTCTGGGTCGTACTCTTCTCAGTAATTAATGGCCTTCTTATGATGTCGTATGTGTTCATAGGAGCAACCTCTTCTCTATCTGCCTTATGGAAGGTTCGATCAGAATTAGGTTCTTGAACTTTAGTATATCGTATACATTGAGACCCTCAGTACGTAACACTTTAACAGAAGGGACATTCCTTGAGGACAACTCTAGGGTCTCTATCTTTCGATCCTCTACTATCAGGGCATCATCTGTGTTCAAGGCATTCATAACATCTAGGAAGCGTTTGGTCTTTATTTCCTCCAAGTCAAACTGATCTATCACGATCAAGCAATTCTCTTGAAGCTTACTGGTTAAGGCCATTTTTAGGGCCTGCCTGCGAACCTTCTTGGGAACCTTATATGCATAGCTACGTGGAGTCGGGCCAAAAACAACTCCTCCCCCCCTCCATACTGGAGAACGTATGCTCCCTGCCCGTGCCCGGCCAGTACCTTTCTGGCGGTAAGGTTTTCTGCCCCCACCACTTACCTCCGACCGGCCCTTTGTCGAAGCCGAACCAGACCGTCTGTTCGCCAACTGCATGGTTACCACTTCGTGTAGGACATGAACCTTTATTGGAACATTAAAAATCTCCTCTACGAGATCCACTTGAGAAACCTTTTCACCCTTTACGTTATATACATCCACGACCGCCATAGTTTTACTCCAACCAATATAATCCATCTGAGCTCTTATTTAAAGAATCCCGTCCTTCATCTCTTGAGTTGGTAACAAGCGACTCGAGGATTCAAGTCTTTGGTCTGTCCGGTTTGTATAGCCAACGAGAGAGACGAAACAGACCAGAATATCCTACCAACTCATTTGGAGAAGAGGAAAATATCAAAACTTGGGCTTTCGTATTTCGATCAATCCTGAGGAACTACCAGGGACTGCCCCTTTCAGCAACATGAGATTCTGTTCCGGGTATATATCCACAATCTTCAGGTTACGTACTGTGACACGTTTGTTCCCAAGATGCCCTGGCAACTTTCTTCCCTTAATCACTTTAGAAGGGGAGGCACTGCAACCAATAGAACCGGGCACACGGTGTGAAGTGGATCCATGTGTCTCTCTTCCACCCCTGAATCCCCATCTTTTCATGACGCCAGCAAAGCCTCTTCCTTTGGAAAGGCCGCTTACGTTCACGCGGTCCCCTTTCTGAAAGATACTGTCTACGGTAAGGGTCTGACCAAGCTTATAGCTAGAAGGGTCGTCTACTGGAAACTCTCGCAGGAAGGCATAACCCACCCCCCCGCTCTTCCTAAAGTGCCCCGCTAGAGGTTTATTAACCCGCTTGGCTTTCTTCTCCAAGAACCCTACCTGAAGGGCGTTATAACCATCAGTCTCTTCAGTCTTGATCTGAGTCACCACACAGGGGCCTACCTCCACCACCGTTACTGGTATATATTCACCTTCTGGTGAAAATACACCAGTCATCCTAAGTTTTCTTCCTAACAACCCTTTACACATCTTCTCATCCCTTTGACTATCTTGTATCTCACGTCCATGAGTGACCCTTTTCCCCCATGAACCAGGCCCTCTCTCCAAGGGTAAGTTCTGCTCCCGCCGCCGTAAGGTACGCGAGCCGACCCCGGCTCATAGAGCCTAGGCCTCGGAGAGATGGCGCCTCAACAACACGAGGTTTCCTTGGTATTCCAGGTTATAGCTTTATCTCCACGTCCACCCCTGGAGATAGGTCCAGCTTCATCAGTGCATCCACTGTCTGCTGAGTAGGGTCAAGGATGTCCACAAGGCGTTTATGTGTCCGTATCTCAAACTGCTCCCTCGATTTCTTATCCTTATGAGGAGACCTTAAGACACAATACTTGTTTATCTCAGTGGGAAGCGGGATAGGTCCTACTACTCTGGCTCCAGTACGCTTAGCAGTATCTACGATATCCGACGTAGATTGATCCAATAACTTATGGTCGTAAGCCTTTAGCCGGATACGGATCTTCTGGCTCATAATCATTGTTCTATATAGCTCCTGTAGGTCTTACCTTTCGTTATTCGATAATCTCGCTAATGACACCTGCGCCTACCGTGCGTCCACCTTCACGGATGGCAAACCGCAACTCCTTCTCCATC
>DTYH01000197.1 GCA_012961955.1 Desulfobacterales bacterium
ATCCCTGTCTTCACCTTCTCCGCCCGGCTCTCCGTCAGCACCATACGTCATCAGATCGTACTCCCCGTGAAGGCCAGGGCACAGGTAAACATAATCATTACCCCAAGGGTCTTTTGGTACCCTACCCTTTTCTAAATAGCCACCCCTTCGCCAGTGCCTGGGTAGCCTCCCTACTGTTGGCGGTTCTACCAGTGCCTGAAGACCCTGCTCGGTAGAGGGATACTGACCGTTGTCTAGCCTATACAGTTTAAGGGCGGTCTCAATACTCTGAATCTGCGCCATAGCCTTCATCTGCCTTGCCTCTCCCGGACGTTCTAGCATTCGTGGAAGTATAAACCCAGCCAGAATACCGAGTATAATTATAACTACCATCAATTCAATAAGGGTAAAACCACGATTATCGCCAAACATTTCTTGGATCACCACCTAACCAATTGATTCATTTCAAATATAGGAATCAGGATAGAGATTACTATAAATCCTATAGTAATTCCCATAAGGAGTATCATGACCGGCTCAAGTAGTGAAGTGAGGGTCATAATAGTGGCCTCTATCTCCCTTTCGTAGGTGTCAGCAATCTTTTCCAGCATATCGTCCAGCTCTCCTGTCTGCTCACCTATCGATACCATCTGAACAACCACTGGAGGAAACCACCGACTCTGGGAGAGAGGGGTTGCCAGAGCCTTCCCCTCCTGTACCTCTGTTATGGCCGTTCCTATGTCATCAGCGATCACCAGATTGTCCACAATGCGCTGAGCAATTTCCAAGGCTGTTAGGAGAGTGACGCCACTGCTCAAGAGTGTTGAGAGGCTCCTCGCAAGACGGGCCAGTGCCATCGTTTGATACAGATTCCCCAGGATTGGGATTAAAAGCCTGTATTTGTCCCATATGTAACGACCTTTTCGGCTCTCTTTCAGGTAGAGTATTCCTATTATACCTCCTACTACCATAAGTGACAATAACCACCAGAAAGATCTTAAAAATCGACTTGTGCCAATAAGAATAAGGGTTGGAAGGGGGAGTACCTGGTCCATCTCCTGGAAGATACGAACAATGTTGGGAACTACATAGGTGATTAGAAAAAACAAAACAACGAACCCGACCAAAAACATGAATATGGGATACGCCAGTGCCGACCTGATACGTCCTTTCAGTGTCTCCTGATTCTCACTGAACTCAGCAAGTCGCTTGAGTACAGGCTCAAGAGCTCCGGATGCCTCACCAGCCCGAACTACATTTACATAAAGGGGGGAGAATATCCCGGGGTGTTGAGATAGGGCGTCAGCAAAGCTATCCCCTTCATTGACCGACTCCTTAACCTGGGCCAAGGTTCTTTTTAAGACCGGATTCTTTGTCTGAAGCATCAAGGCCTCAAGGGAAGAGACGAGAGGGATACCCGCGCCGAGAAGTGTGGAGAGTTGCCTTGTCATTATCGAGACGTGGCTCGATTTTACTCGATTGACAATGTGGGAAAATGGTAGGCCCCCGGGCGAGATCGATCTTTTTCGAGGGGATGACTCGCTTACCTCGACCGGAAAAAGGCCTAAATTCCTTAATCTTTCTCGAGCAGCAAAGGGATTGTCTGCATCTATAATTCCGTGTACATTCTTACCTTTCCTGTTCAGAGCACTATATTCATAGACCGGCATGATCGTAGAATCGGAAATCTTTGTTAAATCGTCTGAACTAGGTAATTTGTATCAATCAGCTTAGATTGTGTCAACCATTTTGCCACTTGCACATACGCGACGTTGGTGTTATAGAGGCAAGATGTCTTTAGCACCAATTCGTTCGATTCAGAATGACGTGGTATCAAGCTTCGTCTTCGTTGAGAATGACCATGAGATGCACATCAAGAGTCGGTGTTGGTGGTTAGTACCTGTTGTCGGTGTCGACTAACAGACAACTGACAGGGTCTGAGTAGTTACCTGAATTCAACCATTCCATACCGACCATCTCTGTGCACAGTCCTTCCACGCGGGGCTTTTCTAACGGAGTAAGTGTTTGACAAGGGGTAACGTACAAGATGTTGAGAAAGTATTCCGTCCTTACCATTATTTCTTTCCTGTTATTCTTGTTTCCCCTCTCAGGTTTTTGTGAAGAAGGAAGAAGCCCAGAATATGTCTCCGGCGAGCTGCTTGTGAAGTTTCACCCACATGTCTCAGCATCAACCGTAGAGACTATTCATAGCTGGATAAATGCTCGAGTAATAAACCGCTATCATATTGTAGAAAATTTACAGCTTGTAAGACTACCAAGAGGCATATCGGTTGAGGATGCAGTAGGTTTCTATAACCAGTTTGTAGATGTAGAATATGCGGAGCCAAACTATATCATACGAGCATTTAGAGTACCCAATGACCCTCATTTTGATAGATTATGGGGATTGGATAATTCCGGTCAGACAGGTGGAGAAGCGGATGCAGACATCGATGCACCTGAGGCATGGGACACACAGACAGGGTCGACCACTGTGGTCATCGCAGTACTGGACACGGGTGTGGACTGGGATCATGAAGACCTGTCAGATAATATATGGGAAAATACCGATGAATTCCCTGACAATGGAATCGATGATGATGGAAACGGAAAGGTGGACGATGTCAGAGGATGGGACTTTGTAAACAATGATAATGATCCTGATGATGATAACGGCGACACGTATCACGGCACCCATGTCTCAGGAACAATAGCAGCTGAAGGTAATAATGGTATAGGTATAACTGGTGTTAATTGGTCCGCATCCATAATGCCCTTAAAAATACTCAATGCCATTGGTGAGGGCTCTACATCAGACGAGATTGATGCAATCCAGTATGCTATAGATAACGGGGCAAGGATCATTAATGCAAGCTACGGAGGTGACTCATATTCTAAAAGCGAATACGATGCTATAAATTCTGCCAGGGACAACGGCATACTCTTTGTTGCTGCCGCAGGAAATAATGGTACGGATAATGATTCTTCTCCATTCTACCCGGCGAGCTACGATCTTGATAATATAGTTTCAGTGGCAGCAACAGATGCTGATGATAAACTGGCCGATTTCTCAAACTATGGTGCAAGGTCTGTTGATGTTGCCGCTCCTGGGGTTGATATATACAGTACAAAGCCTGGCAATACCTATCAGTACCTGGACGGAACCTCCATGGCGACCCCTCATGTCTCAGGACTTGCCGGCCTCATCTGGGCAGATGACAGCGGACAGACATATAGTGAAGTCAAGGAGCGTATATTAAATGGTGTGGATACTAAACGAAACCTGGATGGAAGAGTGCTTTCAGGTGGTAGGATCAATGCCAATAACAGTATTCTAAACTCACCTGCTCCGCCCAGTGATCTTGATACGGCAGTAGTTTTAACCAGCCAGATCGACCTAAGCTGGAGAGATAACTCTTACAATGAAACAGGCTTTAAGATCGAAAGGAAGACAGGCTCTGGAGGGACGTATGCACAAATAGCTGTTGTTGGTGCCAATATCACTAACTATAGCGATACTGGATTGAGTGAGTCAACAACGTATTACTACCGGGTGCGTGCTTACAGCTCAACTGGAAACTCAGGCTATTCCAATGAAGCTAGTGGTACTACCTATCCTGCTGCCCCAAGCAGCCTGTCAGCCACTGCGGTTTCCAGCACGAGGATTGATCTCAGCTGGACTGATAATTCCTCTGGGGAATCCGGCTTTAAGATCGAAAGGAAGACAGGCTCTGGAGGGACGTATGCACAAATAGCTGTTGTTGGTGCCAATATCACTAACTATAGCGATACTGGCCTTGATCCGTCTACCACCTACTACTATCGTGTAAGAGCTTATAACAACACCGGCAACTCCTCTTATTCCAACGAAGCAAATGCCACCACATCCGCGGCATCCAGCGATAGTAGTAGCGGCGGAGGGGGCGGTAGCGGTTGCTTTATTGCAACAGCTACTTACGGCTCTATACTTCACCCTTGTGTCAGAATTTTGAGAAAGTTTAGAGATAAGTACTTACTGGTATGTAGACCGGGAAAATGGTTTATCTCGATCTATTACCAATTTAGTCCCCCCCTTGCATCTTGTATTGCCAAAAGCAACTTTATTAGATTTAATTTTGGTGTTGCCCTACTTCCCATGGTTATTCTTGCAGCCTTTGCTGTTTACATAGGTGTTTCTAAGCTTATGATCTTCCTTATACTTTCCTTTTTAATACTTGCCTTACGCAGGCGGTTAAATGTTTCATGAGACCTAAATCGAGAATCATCCAAGATGAAATTTATAGATGTAAGAGATTTTCAAAGAAATTTATTGACGTAATCTAGTAAAAGATGTTAAAATTTAAGCATCTTTTAACTGCGTCTAGGAAAGGATGTTAAAAGTTTAATCATTAACCTTTTGCATTACCCATCTTTTTTTTATTTATCTTGCCCCTTTTCTCTGGAGGAACCCATGAAGCATTACTTTTCGTTTAAGCACATCTTGATCCTTCTCTTTTTCTTCTTTCCAGTCGTTTCCTCTCTCTCTGTATCTGCTCAAGAAAGTGGAAAATCCCTGTTTGATCGGGGAAGGTTCGAGTATGACGATGGTAATTACAGAGACGCCATAACCTTTCTCGAAAAGGCCATCAAACTTGAGCCAGATCAGCTCGAATATCAATACTATTTAGGGCTAGCCTATAAAGCCTTAGACAGGGAGGGCGAGGCGCTTAAGATTTTCGAGTCGATTGTCAAAAAGGACCCTGTCCATTTTCAAAAGGCCAATTTTGAGATTGCTGCCATTTATTCGAAAAAGAGACGATTTCGTGAGGCACTCTCCATTCTGAAACAGGTAACAAAGGTTGAACCAAAGAATGCCAATGCCTTTCTCAATATTGGCCTTATTTACTTAAAACTGGATAGATTCACTGAGGCTATAGATAACCTCGAGCGGTCAGAATCACTTGACCCAAGGATGGCTCAAGTTGCTAACTATCACATAGCACTGGTATATTATAAAAGAGGGGAATACGATAGGGCGATAGACGTACTGAATAAGCTAATCAAAGCAAAGCCGAGAACGGCCATGGCACAAAACGCCAGGCAGCTTTTGCAAATTATTAAGGAAGCTCGCCGGACATGGTATCTTAATGCCTCTCTGGGTTTTGCATATGACGATAACGTGCTTTTGAATCCTTTGGACCCACCGGCAGGTGTCACTCCGGCCGAGAAGGACGATTTCTTTCAAAGCATCATGCTCAGTTTCGGGTACAAGTTTATCAATATAAGCTATCTTGAAGCTGGTCTAGGATACACCCTTTACCATTCTGGATATCGAGAACTGATCGAGAGCAATGTACTGGGTCACATTCCTAATATCTGGATCCAATATAACAGTGAACCGATCTACCTGCGGATCCGATACGAATTCAGTTACTATTACGCAGGTGGATGCGAAGCTGACAAGAAATCGCTAAACCGTAAAGGACTTTACCTGAGCTTTGGAAGCGGATCAGAAGATAAGTTGTTGATGCACAGTATTATGCCTGTTATTGTCATCACGGAACCGTATAACATGAGGAGTGAGATCACCCTTAACTGGCAAAAGAAGGACTACAGAGATGGCGTCACCCCTGATTCAGTATACTATTCAGCAGGAATAGTCCAATTCATTAGATTCCCCAAGGATGTAACCCGCTCCAAGCTGGATCTGAGCGAGGGTCAGCTAAGAGCGGGTTATAAGTACTGCTATGAAGATGCCAACAAGGCAGAGTCTTCTTACAGATCTCATGAGGGATTGCTGGGGTTCAGCTTCCCGCTCGTATGGAACGTGCGTGGAGATGTGTCTGTAACCTATAACGAGACAGTGTATCCAGATTTTCAGGAAGATGAAAGAAAGGATAAAAGGACGATCTACGCCATATCTTTAACCAGGCCCCTATCAAAGGGGCTTCAAATAATGATTTCATATAGTCGAACATATAACGATTCCAATGTGCAAATCGATGGAAAAGACCCATATGGATATAGAAAGAATGTATACAGCCTGACTGCCTCATACAGATTCTAACAATAACGTAAATAAAATAAGAAGAGAGGGTCTACCCGGTAAAAAAGGATTTAAAAAGGGTATCATGTTAAAAGTTTAAGTGATAGGGAGTACATGGATATGGGAAGATACAAGCACTTGACAGCGGGATTTATTCTTTTTCTGATATTGGTAATATTACCCTTTTCGGTTGTGCATGCAGGCCAGAAGATCGGGAAGATTAGCCAACTGGTCGGATCGGCGTTAGTTATTAGGGAAAGGGTCAAATATACTGCATTCGTGGGGATGGAGGTCTATCTTCACGATCGGATTACTACTGATAAGGACTCCAGGCTGCGGATCGATCTTGACGATGGAAGTATTTTAAGTGTGGGAGAAAACGGCATCCTAAACTTGGACAAATTCGAATACACTCCTAAAAAGAAAAGAAGATCTGCATTTTTCAGGATGTTGTTTGGGAAACTTCGCGTATTTGCTAATGATCTTGTAGGGTTCAGGAAAAGGGACTTTAACATAAAGACCCCCACAGCCATATGTGGTGTTAGGGGAACCAATTTTCTCGTCTGGGTAAAATCAAAGAGAATAACTCATGTAGTCTCCTTTGACAAGCCAATCCACGTGGCGAACGTATATAGACCAGCGGAGTACGTGGTCCTGACCAGAAAACTTATGACAAAGGTTATTGCGGACAAACCACCGACGAAGCCTATCCTGATGACCGATAAGCAACTCAAGGAATTGCAGAAGGGGCTGGAAGAGGTAGTACCAACTGTTAAAGAGATAAAGGAGATTACTGAAGAAAAGAAAGAAGAGGAAATTACTGAGGAGATAACCGAAGAAACAACTACTCAAGAGACCACGACTGAAGCCACTACTACTGAAGCCACTACTACGACAGCAGCAACAACAACTACGACTACAACGACTACAACGACTACAACGACTACGACTACAACGACTACGAC
>DTYH01000198.1 GCA_012961955.1 Desulfobacterales bacterium
GGATTCGAACCTGGAAGCTGCATGGTGAGCTATGGAGGAAAAAGTATCGTACGTGTAAAACCTGCTTTGGATAGGGCCTGTCAGGTTACGCTTAAGTGGGAAGACAATCTACCTTTTCGGCTTGTAAGATCCGCTCATCTCTCGCGGCCTGAGCATTATCTTTCTATATATCAATCCGGGTGTAACTTTAGTTGCAAGAAATGCCACTCCTGGCATTTTACCAGGTACGCTACAGGAGAGTGGATGTCCCCGAATGATGTCAGGATATTAGCGAGGGATTATGGCAAAACCGTTACTTACTGGGAACCCAAGGAAAGGGCAACCAGTTTCCACGCGCATGATATATGTTTCTCCTGCGGACAGTGTGTTACTCAGAAAAAGAGATCACCCCTTTGTCCAGGAGTATTAGGGCCTGACCAAATAATCCGTTCGCCCCAGGGATGGGGTCCAGCCAGAAACATCATCGGCTTCACCGGAGGTGACCTTGCCTGCCAGCCAGAGTTTTACTGCTTAGCTTCCGAGCAGATTAAAGGAGAAAGAGAGGACCTCTGGGTCTTAATTGAGACCAACGGGTACGGGCTTACCTTGAAGAATCTCGACAGGTTCAAGGCTGCTGGAATTGACTCATTCTGGCTCGATATCAAGGCTTATAACGACGCTGTCCACCGAAGATTGACCGGTTGCTCGAATGAGCGGATCTTAAAGCTTCCTCATGAGATAAAGAAAAGGGGGTTTGTCCTTGAAGTGCTCTCCCTTTTTATTCCTGGCTGGGTGGAGACTGATCAGATAGAAAAGATTGCGCGGATTCTGATGGAAGTTGACCCCGAGATTCCTTATACCATTTTGGCTTTCTTTCCTGAGTATCAACTAATAGAGGTTCCTTCTCCTAACCTTGAACAGATGCTGGAAGCTTATGCGAAGGTAAAGGACGTGGGGCTGAAGAATGTGAGATTGGGAAATATCGGTATGTTCGTGAGAACCGAAGAAGAACTTGAGTTATTGAGAAAACAGGCAAGGTTTTAGTAATGGCTAAAGGTGATTGTAAAAGGTTTCCGTCCGGGTAAGGTACAGACTCGAAGCGTATTCATACACTCTCCACCTGCTGGTCTTGACCTTTTGTTTCAACACCTTCAAAGAGAGTTCCGATGCCTTGCAGTCCTTTTTTACCGTTTCTTCCTCTGTCAGTAAAACCTCTATAGCAGCATAAGAAAAGACATAAGATGGTCCCTTACCCTTGAAAGTTTTTCTGGTGAGGAGCAGGTCAACCGAATGTTTATTCAGGTATTCCGCACCAAGATCCCCTTGGCGTGCTTCTATCTTCGTAGAAGGGTTCTCGATGATTTTGTGCTCGACGTACTTCTTATCTTTTGCTTTAATAGTGATGAGCACGAAATAAGGTGCCTCTCCAAAGTGAGGTGAGATCCGTTGCTGTTCGACATCTTCCAAGGCATGGCATATATGAGATTCTCTTTTTTTGGTGGGTTCAAAGTGAATAAGCACTTGGTCGGCATTCTTTATCTTTTCCTTTATGTTTTTCTCGATCTGGGAGACGATAAAGTGTGCTTTGTCCAAGTCGTGAGTCTTTCCGACAATATTTGCCTCTATAAACTTATAGCTCCCTGAATTCCGTCCAAGGAGACTTTTATTAATCTCTATCATTTGGGGTGCGGCAGAAATCAGCTTTTCACGAGGCTTAGCGTCTTGTAATCTAAGGAAGGGTCTAGCAACACACGGATGCCGTCGATCAGGATTTTCCCGCGAGACCAGGGATATGGATCACTATTACGAAAGCGGCGATTCTGTCTAAGTTGAAGCCGATAAAACTCGAGAAAAGTCCCGCCAACACCACTCCACCGGCAAACATGTCTACCTTCGTATGCTCTCCATTAGCTAAGACGGCAACTCGTTCAGATTTTCCCTCACTTACCTCCGGATTTGCTGATAAGGTCCAGATCCTGCGACCAACAACGGCTGAAGGATTGAAGCCAGAAGTCTGATAGACCCAATTTTGTTAAGAGATTAGCGTTTTGAAGAAATTCACTGATAAAGTTGTAATCAGTCAATCTTCCTCACTTTCACGGAGAACCTTGGATCTTCTTCCAAAACTGTCAGGATTGTCCGCAAGATTAACCGAATACAAAGAGGTAAAGTGTTACCATAGTTGTAAATAGTCGGTTATTCCGGTCCGTTTCTGAGGCGATCACGGACAAAAGCAAGGCGCAGTATACTTTCTTTCATGAGATCAAGAATTTCGTACGCATAGTAATGAACGGCACAGAAATAATAGCAACTGTTCACGGGGTGAAGCTTTTCTTTGCCCTATGAACAGTTACACCCATGAGTGAAAATAGTCAAAATGGACTAACAACTGTCAGAACATGATTCAGGTCATCCGGCATTCACTTGCTCCTATTCCAGTGAGCCGCCTATATACCTGAAGAGCTCCAAATCAGACCTTAGTACAAAGGTAGTCCCCTCGGCTACAAGTTTTTTGTAAGCCTGCAATGTCCTGAAGAAGCTGTAGAATTCAGGGTTCTTTTCAAAGGCCTGGGCATAGATCTTGATGGCCTCGGCATCTCCCTGTCCCTTTATCTTCTGGGCTCGTCTGTAGGCCTCGGCTAGTATTACTACCTTTTCTCTATCCGTCTCCGCCCTGATCTTGGCCCCCTCTTCCTCTCCTTCGGAGCGATACTTTTTGGCAATCCTTTCCCTCTCTGCTCTCATCCTCGCATAGACACTAGCTTCTACCTCTTCGGGCAAGTCAGCCCTTTTGATCCTCACATCTATGATCTTGATCCCATATTGGGAGGCTTTTTGGTCACTCCGCTTGGATACAGTATTCATTATTCCTTCCCGACGGAGGTCGATTATTTCCGATAGATTGTGTCGAGCCATTTCCTCCCTCAAATCCGAGTAGACAATGTCATCGAGTCTGGCCTGCGCCCCTGCCTCATCTCTGACCGTCTGATAGAATTTGAGAGGATCGATGATCTTCCACCTAGCATAGTTGTCCACCACCAGGTTCTTCTTATCCTTGGTGAGGATCTCTGCCGGGGTGGCGTCGTATTCCAATACCCTGTTCTCAAAATAATGGACCGTCTGGATCAGGGGGATTTTGAAGTGTAAACCCGCTTCTCTTATGGTCCGAACATACCTTCCCATTTGAGTGATAATCACCTGTTGGGTTTCATCGACCGTAAAGGCTGCCAGAACTATCCCAACTACCATTATCACCAATGAGGTAGTGCCTATCCGTCTTCTGGTCACCATTTTTGTTACCTCCTTATTTCTTCTTTCCTGATAAGACCGGTCTTACTATTTTCCCAGGGGTAATAGCTGAAGCAAGTTACCCTTAATCTCAGAGTCGATCACGAACTTTTTGGTCTTGGGCAAGACCTCTTCCATAGTTTCCAGATATAATCTTTTTCTGGTTACTTCCTTTGCCTTTTCATACTCTCTCAATATAGCCAAAAACTTATCGGCATCACCCTGGGCCCTTTTTATCCTCTCTTCTCGATAGGCCTCGGCCTGTTTGGTTATCTCCCTCGCTCGTCCCTTGGTCCTAGGGATTACCTCTTCGTGATACCCTCTGGCCTCGTAGATGATCCTTTCTCTGTCCTCTTTTGCGCTGACTACATCTTTAAAGGCACCCTCTACCTCCACAGGGGGCCTTACGGTTTGCAGCTTCACCTCGGTTATCAAAAGACCTGATTCATAGCTGTCCATCAACCTCTGGAGGAGCTTCCTGGTACCATCCTGGATCTGTAACCTCCCTACGGTCAAGACATCATCTATGGTGTTTCCCCCTATTGTCTGCCTGAGGGCGGCCTCGCTGGCATCCCGAAGAGTACCTTCTATGTCCCTTACGTTGAACAGAAAGTGTGAGGCATTCTTTATCTTGTACTGAACGATAATCTGGGCATCCACGATATTCTCGTCGCCAGTTAGCATCAGCGACTCATAGGGCAAGAACCTATATCTAGCTGGGGGGCCAGGATCGACAGTCCTAAAACCTACCTCAATCCTTCTTACCTCGGTCACTTTGGGGGTATCCACCCTCTCGATAGGGAACGGTAGGTGGTAGCGAAGTCCTGGGGACGTTATTCTAACCTCCTTGCCAAATCGTCTCACTATCCCTTGTTCCCCAGGGCGGACCATGTACACCCCCGAGACTAACCAGAGCAAAACCACCATCCCAACAATGATCAGGGCACCGTATCGACTGCCTTTAATGCGGTTGATAATATCATCAACCGCTGAGGTTTGACCCCATCGCCCTCCCTCTTTTCTTGAATCATATGGAGACATATATATTCCTCCTTTCACGTCTTCCTCTTCCATTCAGCAGGTTTAAGACCCTTGGCCTTCCGGAGAACAGATTTAGTAAGATTAAGAGATGATGTAATAATACTTGTTATTTCTATATGTTACATCGTCGTTCCCGCCAAGGCACCAAACCCTGGATAGCCTTGAACTTGAAAAGATTTAGCTAACCAAAATTTCAACCGGTATAAGCACAGAATCTTAAGCAATCTTGAGCATAACGATCACACCCCTTGGATTTGAGATACTTAAGGACCTCAAGTGCGAATACAAGTAACCATGTATCGTTTATGTTCCAAAAATACCGCCGGAGGGTCCTTTACGGGAGAGTAGAACGGAGATGGGACGAGGTCATTCGGCAGTTATTTCACCATGTTCGTGTTGAGATTATCGAAGGTATACAATGCTGGGCCACTTGCGTTTATGTTTAACCTAAATTGAGGGTTACAAATCTTGATGGTTTCGTAAATGATCTAATCTTGTTCTCTCGATGACCTGTGACAGAATTTTGCGTAGTCACGCGGAATTCAATTTGTCTCTTCTCTTAATAGTGTACTGTTTCAGACAAGTCAAGAGAAAAAAGTGTTGGTTTGAGACGCCTTGTTCACCCATAGCCACCAAGGCTCTATTTGCGTTCAGTCTTTGCTCTATGACAATTTGGATCA
>DTYH01000199.1 GCA_012961955.1 Desulfobacterales bacterium
AACCGTTTTTTTATAAATCCAAACAGATGGATTTGTATTACGGATTTCATTCATTCTGTTTAAAGCATCATTAAAATTAGCAAAACCTTCATAAGCTACCATTGTTAGTCCATTAGTGTTTTTTCCAACAATGACTGCTTGATAACCTTCTTGTTTTAATTGTTCTAACTGTTTATTAGCATTAGTTTCATCAGAAAAAGCACCACTTATAATGAAATACACTAATTGTTTTGAAACAGCATCATTATCAGTTATAGCATCTTCATTTGACACATTATTGGTGCTTTCTTTTTGTTGTAGAGTTTTTTGATTGCTGTCAATGTCTTCTGCATTAAATTGTGGTGTGTCTAAACTATCCTGTCCAACTTCAATGCTATCATTCATCATTTCTTGCTCATTGGTAGAAACTGTTGGCATTTCATTATTGATTGTCTGATCATCGGAAATATCATTTTTATCATACTTATTGAACCATAAATAATCCTTGTCAAATAACCGGATGAGGTATTATATTCTTTATCCCTTACGGAACAGGTACATCTTTTTTTGATTTTACCTTACGAAATGCGAAACTCATACACCAATATCTTAGCGATAATATTAAAACATATTGGTGACGTTTTGGTGACAACACCGGTTCTTACCGCTCTGAAGGGTGCCTATCCAGATTCTCGGATATCGATCTTGGTGAACCCAGGGACAGAGGAGGCCATTGCGGAAAATCCTGTAGTGGATGAGGTTCTTGTCCTTGATCGTGGTTCTGGGTATGGGGTTTTTAAGAAGGCCTGGCATCAGGTTCAATTCGCTCTTAAGGTGAGGAGGAAAAAGTTCGACCTGGTTCTTGAATTGAGTGCAGGGGATCGTGGGGCGATACTTGGCCTTATCAGCGGTGCCCGGGAAAGAGTGGGCTTCGACCCAAAGAACAGGGGGTTCTGGGGCAGGCGATATTTCTTTACTAAGCTGGTAGATAAAGATACCGGGACTCAGCATATGGTGGACTATAATTTGGCCCTCGTTAGGGCTCTCGGCATCGAGCCATCAGATAAGCGGCTATCCTTTTGCTGGACAAAAGAAAGCGAGACCCGTTGTCGGCGTCTACTGCTGAACCACGGAATACGATTCGACGATCCGTATGTTGTCTTACATCCCACCTCCCGGTGGATGTTTAAGACATGGAACGCCTCAGGGTACGCAGCAGTGTGCGACTATATACATGATCAATATCGAATTCCAGTCGTACTTAGTTGCGCTCCGAACCAGGTTGAGTTAAAATTCACGAACCGTATCATTAGATTGGCCAGTCACAAGCCCATCTCTTTGGCCGGACAGCTTTCTATAAAAGAACTGGGTTGTCTTGTTGCCCATGCCTCTCTTTTTGTTGGGGTGGACAGCGCTCCCATGCATATTGCGGCTGCAGTAAATACCCCAGTGATTGCGCTGTTTGGTCCTTCAGGAGAACATATGTGGGGTCCCTGGGGTGATGGACATATAGTCATCAAGAAAGATTGGGATTGCAGGCCTTGCGGACGGGACGGATGTGGAGGGAGAAAGGTCAGCCGTTGTCTTGAGGAGATTGAACCCAAGGAGGTGTTTGAGGCAATTGATCATCAACTGGGGAGCAAGGGATGAAGGTTGCGCTGGTTCGGAATCGGTATACGGAATTTGGCGGGGCTGAAAGGTACCTGGATACTTTAATCAGACGTCTCCACGCTTTGGGTCATGAGGTGCACATCTTTGCCAATGAATGGAAGGATGTTAAAGACGTTAGTGGTTCGTGTCTGGGTGGGGGCACTCAAAGATCAGGTCTTTGTTTTCATCGGGTGCCCATGATAAAAGGCCTCTCCATATTAAAGGTTATTTCCTTTGCCCTCAACGCGAAGAGACTCTTGAAAAGAGAAAGATTTGACATCATCCACAGCTTTGAACGTACACTGTTTCAGGATATATACAGGGCAGGGGATGGGTGTCACAGGGAATGGCTTGTTCAAAGGAGAAGATTTGAACCGTGGTGGAAGACAGGACTTGTGAGGATCAACCCGCTTCATCTCATGTTTTTATGGATCGAAAAAAGGCTCTTTCAACCAAAAAACACAAAGGTAATCATTGCCAATTCAAGGCGCGGACGGAGCGAGATCATTCGGCATTATCGATTTCCTCAAGACCGTATCCAGGTGATATATAATGGTGTAGATTTTAACAGATTTCACCCATCCAATCGGCAACGGTACAGAGTTCCTGTACGAAGAGAGCTGTCCATTTCCGAATCAGACAGCATAATCTTGTTCATGGGCTCTGGGTTTGAAAGGAAAGGGCTCAGGTTTGCCATACAGGCTGTGGCGCGCTTAAGAGACCCAAAATTAAAGCTGGTCGTGGTCGGCCGTGACAGATTCACAAGATACGAAAGGTTATCCAGTAAGTTGGGAGTCGAGGATAGCGTTTTCTTTGTCGGATCCACTACACAACCTGAAAAATGGTACGGAGCTGCAGACCTTTTCCTTCTACCCACGGTCTATGATCCATTTAGCAACGCCTGTCTTGAGGCTTTAGCATCTGGGATTCCGGTCGTTACTACAAGGATGAATGGCGTCTCCGAATGGATAGAAGAGGGTGTTACAGGTATTTCGCTTAATGATCCAGCGGACATAGCTGGTATGGCATATGCGATCAAAGCAATGCTCAGAACAAGGGATACAGGTATGTTTTTCCGAAGAAAGGAAAAGATGGACTGTCTTTCTTTTGAAAATCATGTAGAGAAGACGTTGGATATATACAGAAAGATTATCAAAAAAGAACATGGAAATTGAAGGGTTAAGAAGAACAACGTATGCTGAGGGTTCTTCATACTGAATGGTCAAACGGATGGGGTGGTCAGGAGATAAGGATTCTTCTTGATGCTCTCGGTTTAAAGGAGAGAGGGTACGATGTGTTTATCATCTGTCCTCCCAGAAGCGGACTGGCAATAGAAGCCCGAAAGAGGGGTATACCCACATGTCTGTTAAGGATAAAACACACCTTTGATCTAAGGGCACTTCGTAAGATTTTCAGGTTTATAAGGGAGAAGAATATCACCGTAGTCAATACACACAGTTCGGTTGATAGCTGGGTGGCCTCATTTGCGGCTAGGATAGCAAAGGTTCCGGTACTTGTCAGAACTCGCCACCTTTCAGTACCCATACCAAAACACTTCCTCAACTTTGTCTATAAGCTTCCTGATGCCATAATCACCACAGGGGAGTCGATTCGTAAAATGATGATTGAGACAGATCGTACTGGTGGGAAGAAGATACTTTCCATACCCACGGGAGTGGTTTTGAGCAGGTTTCATCCAGGGATTTCATCCGACAGAATAAAAAGGGAACTCTCCATTCAAAAAGGAACAAAGGTGGTTACATTAGTCGCAGTTCTAAGAAGCTGGAAAAGGCATGATATATTCCTTGAAGCAGCCAGAGCTGTACTTCTGGACATGCCTGAAACCATATTTTTGATAGTGGGTGATGGGCCCGGGAGCTATAAGATCCAAAGAAAGATACAAGAGTTAGGAATTGAAAATAGTGTGGTTATGACTGGATATCGAGAAGATATCCCTGAGATTCTGGCAGCTTCTGACGTGTGCGTTCTGACTTCTGAATCATCAGAGGGGGTACCGCAGGCTATACTTCAGTACCTTGCCATGGAAAAACCTGTGGTTGCAACAAATGCTGGAAGTATTTCGGAGTTGATAAAGCCAGACGAGACAGGGATATTGGTTAGGCCAAATGATGTGGATGCCATTGCAGAAGGGATCATAAGGCTATTGAAGGATAAGGAGTTTTCAATGAGTTTGGGGAGGAATGGAAGGGCGTTGGTGGAAAAATACTATAATTATGAGGATATGATAGATAGAACCATTGATTTGTATTATGCGATATACAGGCAAAGGGTACGGGTGTAGTTGTATGAGAACTCCTCATAAGAGCATTCCACGTAACACTTCGGTTCTTTTCAGGCTAATCTCTCCAACCTTTGTTTTTCCAGTGACTTATCACATGTTTTCATAAATATGATGACCCAAGGTGTATTCTCCGAAACGTGAGTAATAGTTACAATAATTTGCAAGTGTCTTCATGACAGGGTTATTATGTGGTTAGTAATTGATGTTTGAAATACGTTACCGTAATTATGGATTAGAATACCTTAGTAATATGACAAACCGGGGCTAACAAAGTGAAACAAATTGGTATGCGGAGGGGGTTACCTGTCCAGATACACTCTTTTCAAAGAACTGTTGTTGGTCAGAAAACCCAATAAAAAGATCTCCCCCTGGCCGGTCCTTAGTCACATAAGGCTAACCTGTTATATGAACTGTGAATCAAAGTATTAAGGGAAGAGCGGCAACGTCTGGACAAGTTGCGATTTTAAGCTTATCGAGGTTGACAAATGTCGTTTAAATAGTTAGTAGTAAGGCTACGGCATCTAAGGTGAATTTCCTCGAGGATTACCGTGCTGTTCACTAAAAGAGAAAGGAGATGTAGTTATGGCAGGTAGTATATTGGAGGCTACCGACAGCAATTTTGATTCTTCAATATTAAAGGCAGACAAGCCAGCGTTAGTTGACTTCTGGGCATCCTGGTGCGGGCCATGCAGGGCCATTGCTCCATTGATCAAAGAGCTGGCCGATGAATATGGGGATAAGATAATCGTGGCCAAATGTAATGTGGATGAAAACCCGTCTACTCCGACGAGATATGGGATAACAGCCATTCCGACTCTTATCCTGTTCAAGAACGGAGAGGTGTTCGAACAGATCGTTGGTGTTCAGTCAAAGGGTAGCATAGAAGATGCCATTAGAAGGGTGATTGAGGATTAACAATGGATTCAGCTGATTACGATCTTGTCATTATCGGAGGGGGACCTGCCGGATTAACAGCAGGCCTTTATGCTGTACGGTCACGGCTAGATGTTCTCCTTGTCGAAAAGGTTGTACTGGGGGGTCAGATCATAAACTCGGACTTGATCGAGAACTATCCAGGGTTTCCTGAAGGTATCTCTGGTTACGATCTGGTACAGAAGATGATCGAGCAGGTGAACAGGCTAGAACTCCCCACAGAGAACACAGAGGTTATTTCCCTCGATCTGTCCGCTCCTATAAAGAAGATTAGATTGGAGGGAGACAAAACAATATCAGCGATTGCTATCATTATCGCAACTGGGGCTTCACCTCTCAAGTTGGGCGTTCCTGGTGAGGATATTCTTTACGGAAAGGGAGTATCTTTTTGTGCAACGTGTGATGGACCCTTTTACCGGGACAGATCAGTTGCAGTAGTTGGCGGGGGTGATACGGCAGTCCAGGAAGCGATTTATCTTACAAAATTCGCGAAAAACGTGTTCCTCATACATCGTCGGGACCAGCTGAGGGCTTCAAGAATTCTGCAGGAACGTGCCTTTGGCAATCATAAAATTTCTTTCATCTGGGATTCGGTAGTTACGCGTATACATGGTGAAGACAGTCTCGAAAAACTCACTATAAAGAACGTAAAGACCGGCGAGGTTTCGGAACTTTCAGTCTCTGGACTCTTTGTATTCATAGGGACACGTCCAAATACGGATTTCCTGGACGAACAACTATCAATGGACGAAAGAGGATTTATAATAGTTAATCGAAGTATGGAGACATCCGTACCAGGTGTTTATGCAGCTGGGGATGTCAGAAATACTCCTCTCCGCCAGGTAGTTACTGCTGCTGGCGACGGAGCTATCGCTGCATTTTCGGCTCAACACTATATAGATAAAGTATCTATTTAGCTTCTTCCAGGTGTGTTGGTAAATACTCGGTTATCCTGTTCCGTTTCTCAGGGGATGATGGGCAAAATCGATATCTACGTCTCTTTTCACACGGGTCCCGTAAGAGGCCGACGGTCTTTCTGGGCAGGGTTTAATTTAATACCCTGTGGGAAATTCTAACACGGTTTACCTACGCTGAGGCTACGAGGATAGCCTTATAGGCAGCAGGGTACAAAAAAAGACCCGTCCGCTTCGCCCCCTTGCAGGATAGTGTGTCCGAGAGAAAGCAACAAGATCACATGACAATCTTGCTCTACGTGAGCAATTTTTGGGACAAGGTTGCTCGGTGTTGTGCCCATAATAAGTGCTTGCGGGTTCATCAAGATGAATGAAGAGGGGGAAAGAGTCATTGGGTAATACTCGGATGAAGAGAACGGTTTTGATCCTTTCTATTTTATGTTCTATCTACCTTTTTCAT
>DTYH01000200.1 GCA_012961955.1 Desulfobacterales bacterium
AAGAAGGGTGCGGCTTTTTTTAGTATTTCTGGCTCCATCCGGAGCCGTTCACTTTCTTTGCGTAAATGCCGGCTTCCAGGTTCTAATCCTCGGCGGCTGGCTACTCAGAGACCGGCACCTTCTTGTACGTCGGGATACTCGCGGACCCATCAGAACACGTTGGATACACTACGCCCGAGACACCGCACAACTCAGTTGGTACTCTACCGGTTTTCAAGTACCATTCGAACCGCCTCTCCCTAGAACCCTTCGGTCTATCCTTGACGCCTTCCTTTTGTACTCATCGGACACCTCCTTTCCGTTGCCATCACTCTTAGGAGGGTCTCCGCTTTTTTAAACCATGCCAAGAAATCAATGTATCAAGGGATGGACCTTTATGGTCTCCGGCATGAATTCCCATATCCACTGAGCGATGATAATATCCCCTGGATAGAGGGTGAGATTCTCTTTCCCGGCGATGAAGCCCTTGTGGTGATAGTAGATTCTGTTCAAACTCACCGATGTAGCGATCATGGGAAGAATTACGTCAAAAACAGGAGGGATATGCTCATTGTAAAAGAGCGTGGCCGAATCAAAAGACCGGGGAATCTCTTCCAGGGTTTCAATGAGGACCTTGGCTTCAGCCTTTTCCAGAGTAGGATCCTGAATTCTCAGGGTAATAAAGACTCCTGGCCCAGGCTCTTTTCTTCGAAGAAATGTTCGTATCTGGTGAGGAGTTTTCTCATTACAAAAGCATCTGCTTCCTTACTCTCACAGTCCAGTCCCGTCTCGGCCCATCACAGCCTAGATGGGAAAGGGCATAATAAACTTTTTTAGTTCATCTTATCAAAGTCACCATACCTGCCTCCTCATTCCTTGCATGGCAGGCGGTCTGATAACGCTTCTCCCAGTTTGTAAACGTCCAACTCGTAAACTCGTCTCATCTTTCCCAAAAATTACTACTTTCCAATTTCAACGTTCAAGCCGTGAACGGTTTGGCCTGTTTCTGAATGTGTGTCAGGTGATTTGTAATCTATTTCAAACAATTTTAAGGGGATTAGTCTTGTTCCGATATCCGACCAATACCCCTCACCAGTATCCTTATCGACCTGTTTGTCTATAAGGTCATTCATTGCAATGGTCTCTATGTTTAAAAAGTTGAAATTCATATAAGATTATCACTAAAAGGGTTTAATAGATCCATGGCAACTCACGCGTCCAAAAATCTAATAAATGGATAAGCCCGTCCCAATGGGGATGTGAAGATACTCGGACACAGCGATTCACTGTGATAAGGGTTCCTGCAAATCTTAAAAGGATCGTAACCGTTCACGGGGTGAAGTTTTTCTTGAAACGACTTGCCAGAAGCCTTCAGTTTTTCTGTCCCTCCTCTCTCAACTCACCGGAAAAACAAAGGTTGGATACAAGTGTTATTCGATTCAGCCTCCTAGAGGTGCACGTTTGAAGATTGATCATAATTTTCTAACGGGGTAAAGAAAAAAGCTTTACCCGGTGAACGGTTCCAAAGGATTGAATCTCTGCGGGCTGCTGTGTTTGATCAGTCTATGGTATTACAGAGGTGGATCTAGGAGGGACTTTAGAAAGCTTCTCGAAGAATAGCGACTGCTCCTTCCTTGTCTATGTTCCTGGGATTATTTTCTATGGGTCGCTTCACTGTGAGGGAAGCTTCCGCCAGGTCATCTATGGCCGATTCAGGGATGTTTAATTCCCCTAAACTTCGGGGTATTCCAATCTTTCTGGAAAGAGAGCTTATTGCATCCACGGCCGTTTGGGCTGCCCTATCCACTGATTCTTCCATCTCAACTATGTTCATCAGGCGCGAAATCTCGGCGTATTTTTCCAAAGCGGCATCCATATTGAACCTCATTACATGAGGAAGAAGAACAGCGTTTGCCAAGCCGTGAGGAACATCGAAGAGGGCCCCCAGGGAATAGGCCAGGGCATGACAAGCTCCGACGCCAGCACTGGCCAGAGCAAGCCCTCCAAGTAGGCTCCCCATTAACATCTTGTTTCGGGCCTCTCTATTCTCTCCGTTATGGGTGGCCAATGGCAGAAATTTTCCAATGAGAGAGATGGCCTCTCTTGCCATAAGATCACTCAGGGGATTGGCCTGAAGGGATGTAAACGCCTCAACCGCGTGGGTCAGGGCATCCATTCCGGTAGTGGCTGTGATGGCTGGTGGTAGGGACAAAGTCAATTCTGGGTCTAGCAGGGCCAGATTGGAATACATGAAACGGCTGTTGATGCCTCCCTTGGACTTTTTCTCACGCATTGTAAAGACAGCAGTGAATGTTGCTTCACTTCCCGTCCCAGCAGTAGTGGGGATCATAACGGTAGGAAGCCCAGGGCGGGGTACAAGTTCTAAGCCGATATAATCTTCTGCCATGCCACCGTTAGTGATCAGGATTGCTATAGCCTTGGCTACATCCAGACTACTTCCGCCACCAATCCCAACCACTATATCACACCCCTCTTTCCTTGCCATGTGAGCCCCTTGGTCCGCCAGTTGTGGTGAGGGTTCTGGCGTAATTTCAGCAAATACTATGTACCGTATCCCTTTCTCTTCTAAGGATTCGAGCATCCCTTCAAGGAGGCCGATCTCTTTAATTCCACGGTCTGCAACCACGAAGGCATACCTTCTTTCAAGCAGACCTATTTCCTGACCAAGGAGTCGTATGGCACCGTCTCCAAAAATAATCTTTTGAGGCCCTTGATGGGTAAGAATCTTTTTCATACTCTCAGCCTGTTTTTCATAAAATCGATGACTCGGTGAAGAATGGTATCCAGATCAGTCTGTGGTTCAAAACCTATAAAACTCTTAATCTTTTGAATACCTGGCACCCTCCGCTCCATATCCTCAAAGTCCTTTAGAAAGGCCTTTTCATAGGGGATGTATTCAAGTGTGGAATCAGACCCAGTTATGTCGATTATCTTTTTGGCCAAAGCCTCTATACTAATCTCTTCTGTTCCGCCAACATTAAAGATTTCTCCTACGGCCCTTGGCTCATCCATGAGAGATATCAATGCATGCACCACGTCCTTGACGTATGTAAAGGTCCTGGTCTGTTTTCCGTCACCATATATTGTAAGGGGTTCCTTCAATAATGCCTGTCTCACGAATCGAGGGATTACCATTCCGTATGCGCTGGTCTGGCGGGGGCCTACTGTGTTAAAAAGACGGACTATGACAACCTCCAGCCCTTTAGTCCGATGGTACGCCAGTGCACTAAATTCGTCTATTAACTTGGAAGCTGCATAGCTCCAGCGAAATTTGGTGGAAGGTCCGTAAATAATATTGTCGGTCTCCACAAGTGGGGCATGCCGATGCTTTCCATATACCTCAGAAGAGGAGGTAATTAGAACTTTTTTCTTAAATTTGGCCGAAAGTTCAAGGACTTTTTCAGTTCCCTGAATATTTATCTTGATAGACTTTAACGGATTATTCAGGATATACTGCACACCCACTGCTGCTGCTAAATGATAGACTCGATCGCATATACTAACCAATTCTAACATAATGTCATCGTTAAAGATAGAGTCTATAGTGACAAAAAGCCGGCCCTTATAACGTTCATCTTCTTGAAGCGGCCTTATGTTATCCAAGGACCCAGTGGAGAGATCATCTATGATATAGACTTCATCCCCTTTTTCCAGAATGGCTTCTGCTAAATGGGAACCGATGAAACCTGCTCCACCCGTAATCAAGACTCTCATGTTCCTTTTCTCTCGTTCACTATTCACAGAGAACTTACCGCTTCTTGATAGATAGCGGTCAAGGTTGATGGTCTCGCGAAAATAACTTTTTACGAAACCATCAAGATTTATCCTAACAGGAAACTTACTCGATTTACCCGTTAGAGAGACCAACGTCAGCGCAGGCCGTTTGAGGACGGACTTCTCTAAGGGGGTTTTGTGCAATATGTTATCGTTAAGAGCAACTAAATTCAGTGAGAAAAAAGACAGATGAGGTTCTCTAAGGGTTAAACTAAAAAAAAGCCGCCTTGAGCGACTTCATAGATTCTGTTGGTCGGGACGACTGGATTTGAACCAGCGACCCCAGCGTCCCGAACGCTGTGCT
>DTYH01000201.1 GCA_012961955.1 Desulfobacterales bacterium
ACCCTGGACGACCTGCCGGACAGGATAAGGAAAAGAGAGAGGCTGGAAAGCGTAGATTCAATTAATCTGTCTGTATCATGGGAACAAGCGAAGCCTGTTAAAGAAGATAGTGGATCATACAGGACTGAACAGTCTGTTTTCCGAGCAGAATTTCCCCGCACGAGTAACAAAACGGCTTTGACAGAACGTAAAGGGGTTACGGCATAAGCGTAAACGTATAATCGAATAACCTGGAACAACTCCTCCTCAATCAACACCTAGAAAGTTACCTAAGGAGCAATGGCGGGTATAAGGATTGAAAGCGTCGGTGTCTGTTCAAAACAAAGGAGAAAGAAGAGAAGCTCGATCGATTTAGCTACACGTGCCGCAAACGAATGTCTTAAGGAGTCAGTTTATGAAAAAGGCGACATAGAGCTTTTGATAAATACAGGTGTTTACAGGGATGAATTTATAACTGAACCGGCTATAGCCACCATCATTCAAAAGGCAGTAAAAATAAATCCGGCAACCCATGGAGATAAGGGAAAGAAGACGCTGGCATTTGACATATTGAACGGTGGCATTGGATTCATGAATGGCTGCCATGTAGCAGGGACAATGATCAAGTCGGGAAGGTTTAAGACAGCACTTGTACTTACTGGCGAGATAGAGAATAATGCAGAAACGAAGAATGGAGAATTATTAGGATATGCTGAATTGGGTGCAGCGATTATATTAGATCGTTCCCAGAACCCTGGGACTGGTTTTGGCAAATTCTTATTTAAGACCTTTCATGATCATATAGATTCATACATCTCTCATCTAGCACAAGACAGGGGCGAGACCTATATCCATTACAAAAAGGAGGATAATCTAGAAGAGAGGTATTTAGCCTGTATCCCCGCAACAGTGGAGGACTTGCTCTGTAAAGAAGGGCTTCAGCTTGGGGATATTGATATAATATTGCCTCCCCAGATATCTTCCGATTTCATAGCTGAACTTAGTAGAAGAATCGGAGTCGCAAGAGATAAGCTTGTTGATCTGACAGAATTGTATCCGGATCCTTTTACCGCTACAATGGCCTTAACCTTTAAATACAGCAAAGAGAATAATCTCATAAAAAGGGGGGACAAAATCCTTTTCATCAATGTCGGTTCAGGGATACAAATTGGCTGTGCAATCTATTACTGCTAGGTAACAATTACAACACTTCAGCTCTTTGAAAGAGAAGTATCTATGGACGTTCGAGACATACAATGTGGTATGAAGTGATGGTAGTCGTCCACGGGACGATGGTATCTCTTGCTATGACTTGACAAAACCTTTATATGGAGTTAAGGAGTAATTTTTTGCTACCGATAGCCAATAATCAATCGTGTTGATAGGTCTGGTAAACTGTTACTCACGCATATGTGTGGAGGTACTAAATGAAGGAATACGTTATATATCCACTGGTTGTGGGAGCTAATGAGACGGATCAGGGCATAATGACATACCAGCGCGGCTATGGAACCAGGATATGGATACCAATCTATGTATTCTATATCAAGGGTGGGGACAAGAAGATTCTGGTTGACACGGGTCTTGAAGAGTTCATGGTTCCTGAAGAGGTAGGTAAAGAATATGGGCTTAACATCTTGCCGTTTGAGGATGCACTTGCGACATTGGATCTAAAGCCAGAGGACATCGATGTGATCATTCATACCCATCTTCATAATGACCATTGTGAAAACGATTATAAATGCGTTAATGCTAAAGTCTATGTCCAGAAAAAGGAGTATGACTTTTTCAAGAACCCTCATCCCATTGATCATAGATACTACTCCGATATACTGGACGGGGTTGATATTGTTGAGATAGACGGGGATGCCAATATCATGGAGGGTATCGACGTCATTTTCACTCCAGGGCATACCCCGGGTGGACAGTCTGTATCGATTAACACGAGTAAAGGCAGGGCAATAATTACCGGCTTTTGCTGTAACGACAAGAACTTTCCTGAGACAGGGCCTGTGGTTGCCTCTGGCGTCCATATAAACGCCATCGAAGCATATGAAAGCGCCAAAAAGATAAAGGAAATGGCTGATATATTGATTCCGCTCCACGATCTTGCAGTAGGTAGGATGGAAAGGATCCCTGGTTAGTCTTTCTTCATGACTGTTTACTACGTAAACGTTTTCTCAACTGCATACCAGACTTCTCAACATGTTAGATGAAGGGCGGCGGCTACGTTTTTATAGGTCTTTTTGAGTTGATTGTATCTTCTGCACGCCTCCTCCGTCTTTTCTATCACGAGGGGTATATTTCGGCTCTTGAAATCAGACTTTACCTTGTCTGACACCTGCATCAACCCATAGGCCCCTGTTCCAATAATGCATGTATCTACATCTGATTCAAGAATATCTGCAATATCTTCAGGTTCAACCAGATGACCATTTGCCCTAAACCAATTAGGGATTAACCTATCACCAATAAGTTTCAGGTCGAACCTGTATTCCCTGCCATCAATTCGAATCATGCCAAAACTGAATGATTCAATCTTCATAGCCCAACCCCTGAATGGCAATATTAAAGCCCCACCTCTTATTATAAGGTTATAAGGCAGGGCTTTGTTTTCATCTTCAGGCGAGACCGATCTCTTTGCTATAAAAGTTAAATCTGAATCTACTTCACTTTATCCTCAAACGGATCCCATCTCAATTCGCGACCCTCAAACTCTTTAGCAATGAATTCCCTGGATGCGGGTTTGTATCGAGAAGGATCAGCCCAGTAAATCTGTGGCGGACCATACGGGGGCACATAAGACAGGTCGTTGGTCGGGATATTCCACTCAACAGGATACTTGATCGGCCTGCCCGATTTAGTAGTCCAGACCGGAAGGGATCGTCCCATGGTCCACTCAAATACCCTTCCTAATGAAAGAATCAAATCGATGTCAATACCGGTATCGATCCCCATTTCGTCCAGCATTACAAGACAATCCTCGGTTGAGCAGTTGCCCACCTCCCATGAGTTTGTATAAAGGGGTCCACTCCCCTTTCCAGGGACTCCGTCAACCATAAACGCAGGCTGTCCGCCACCCATGCCTAAAGAGGTCTCGATAACACGAGCGCCACCCATAATACAGGCCAGGGTGTTGGTCAATGACATTCCTCGACACTCATGGAAATGGGCGACTCGGAATTTTATCTCATTATCGTACTTCCCATAACGGTCTACAAGTGCTGCCATATATTCGTACGATCTTCTGGGATTGGACTCTCCAGTAGTATCACAAGGGGTAAAGTTCCTTATTCCTAAATCGAGGCCCCAGTCCATGAGTTCAAACGTGTTCTCGATAGGCACGGGTCCCGCGCACGGCGATCCATAAACGCAAGCAATCGCCATATCAATCTCGAAACCGTTGGCCTGTGCAATCTTTACAAGTTCAGGGATCTCCTTCATATACTCCTTGCGGGTTCGACCAGAATTTCTACGACCATGCAGGTCTTCAGTAGAGATGGTAAATGCCACGCTGTTTGGAGGAAAACCCTTCTGTGCCATATCTGCAGCCCGTTCAAAGGCTCTCTTTGTCATGGCGTAGCATTTAAGATGCGGCTTTTTTTCCTGCACTATCTGTAGCTTGTGAACTTTTTCTAAGACCTCTTCAGCATCCCTACTCTGAACCAGAAATCTTGGGTGACCAAAATTGGTTACTTCTATTATTTTGTATCCAGCCTTAACTAAATGTTCCGCATACCACAACTTCGCTTCAGTAGGTATAGCAGTAGGCGCATGCTGCAACCCGTCCCTCAATAAAAGCTCGAGCATCGTTACCTTTTCGGGGAGAGCCCCTTTAAAATCCAGTGTCATTTGCAACCTCCTTATATTCGGTTTTAGGACGACAAAAGATCAGTCAGTAAATTGCATTTAACTAAAGAGTCAAGAATAATCAGGTCTTAATTTTTCAGAATCGTATCACCTCCCGTGTCTAAGGTTTTGGCCATATTTATTGTTATTTGGTTTATTCTATTCTAAAATTCACTCAATGTCAACACTGAATAGTCCGTTTTCTTTAAATAAGAAGAGACTCCTCACAGCCTGGAGCCATTCTCGACGTGAACTGACCCTCCTTGGGAACGGTTACCGCGCTATTACTACAATGGCCAAGACCAGCTTGTGGCGATGCTGCCATCCCTGAATGTACCAGTATCCAGAAATCCGTCACGCCATGTGTAACGGTCCCCAAAATAGTTACTGTATTGGATAGTGATGGTACCGGGATGCCAATCAAAGTAACCACAGCCGTACGTAAAACCAGGATCCCAGGGCTTTTGCTGATAGGATTGAGGGTAAAAGCAGAACGTTATATTGGCATACCACCGCTTATAAACGGTATATTTCAGGCGCAGGCTAAATGACTCCTTCCATTCCTTTAACTGGAGAGATGCCAGGTCCATGTATTCGGGCGTCAGGTTGTAGTTGATTGAAGCGCCTATCGGGCCTGTTCGATGAACGATAAATACCTCCTCAGTCCGCCTGGGAATCGTAAATTTACACCCCAGCGAATATGTCCCTTGTTCAAATCTTGCGAACTTCTCCCCTTTTGCTTCGTAAAGATCAAGCCGTTTCCTCCATAGTTTGCGTAGGTGAGGCTAAAGGAATAAGGGTGCCAGTCATCATACCCGAAACTAAAGAAAAAAATCAGGTTTCCAGGGATCTTGGTATTCAGACTTAAGATATTTGCAAAATGTAACGTTTATAAACCAGTAACTCAAAGGATTGTGTTTGATGGACACGCTTAGTGCCATGTTTTTTTTCTGGTTCACCCTCGAAACCGCTCCCCTTAGTGTCGTTAGGCAGCCCCTCCTTTAATCGATAGGTAAAAGCAAGTGACCTGCTAAAGCCGCTGAACAGGTTTCGCCATTCACTGGGCTGCTCATTGTTTAATAAATCCCGTAGAGGGAGCGACAACGAACTCAATACACGCTTCATGATCTCATGCAGATTTTCCTGTGCACATAAAGTACCACGCATCGAGAAAAGAATCGACATCCCGGCTATCATCCAATACATAAAGATAAAAGATATGTCCACACGCAACTCATCTCCGTAGACAACCAGCCACATTCAAGAAACGGTAACGGTTCACAGGGTGGAGTATTTTGGGGAACGATGTGGCAGAAGTCTCCAGTTCTTCCGTTTTAGGTTACCCCCTTGGTACTGGGAAGCTGATGAAGTTGTCTCATCGATCGACCAGGATGATCCGGAGATCCATTACATTGGTATTGGTGGGACCGGTCTTAAGGAGATCGCCCAGTTTTTCAAAGAAACGATACGAATCGTTATCGGTCAGGTAACTCCATGGATCCAAACCCATTTCTCTTGCCTTTTGCACCATGCCTCCGTCCGTAAGTGCCCCTGCCGCATCAGTAGGGCCATCTGTCCCATCGGTCCCTGCACTCAAGGCTACAATTCCATCCCAGCCATCCAACTCCAGGCCAATAGCAAGCACAAACTCCTGGTTTCTCCCTCCAAGACCCTTGCCTGTAATCGTCACCGTGGTCTCCCCCCCCGAAAGGACGCACGCCGGTCTATGGATCGGAATGCCGGTAGTTCTGATCTCCTTGGCAATGGCTGCATGCACCTTGGCAACCTCTCTGGTCTCTCCCTCGATCATGGTGGATAGTATCAACGGGTTATATCCCAGCTCCTTAGCCTTCTTGCCGGCTGCGAGTACGCACTGAAGATTACTTCCCACAATCAGGTTATGAGTACGCTCAAAGATAGGCTCTCCTGCTTTTGGAGTCTCTTGAACATCCCCGCTAGCCCCCTTCTCGATATGCCGAACCACAGACGGAGAGACTCGATCCCGTATGCCATATCTGTCGAATATATTCAGACAGTCCTGAAAGGTACTGGAGTCCGGAACCGTCGGACCCGATGCAATCACGTCAAGATCATCCCCGATGACATCCGAAAGAATCAAGGAAATCAGAGTAGCAGGGTATACTGCTCTTGCAAGCCCCCCGCCCTTGACACGAGAGATATGCTTCCGCACAGCGTTGACCTCATGGATGGTGGCCCCGCATCCAAGGAGAACTCTTGTGGTCTCCTGCTTTTCCTCAAGGGTCACCCCTGAAACAGGCATTGGGAGCAGGGCCGAACCACCACCAGATATGACACACAGAACCAGATCATCTTCTTGTGCTCTCTGGGCAATATCAAGAATTGCACGGGTTCCTTCAATACCTGCCTGGTCAGGAACAGGGTGGCCTGCCTCATTTATTTGGACGGAGTTCAGCTCGGCCAGGTGCCCGTATTTAACGTTGATGACACCCGCTTTCACCCGATCCTTAAGGATATCCTCGAGCGCCTTGGCCATAGGTGCACCTGCCTTACCTGCCCCAATGATAAAGACGTTCTTGAACTGGGTTAGGTCGTAACTCTTATCATGGACTCTTAACTGATCCCCTTCCATCCAGCAGTATCGCCTAATCGCCTCCTCCGGGTCTACTGCCCGAAGGCCTGCCATAAATATCTCCCTGGCATGATCCCTCATCTGAAGCGTCTGCTTCGCTGCCATAACATTCCTCCATATCTTCGTATAGATTGCGTCCACTGTAACATTACAGCATTCTAAAACAACCCGGATGCACCCGACTCAAGCTGAACTGATGATGCACGGTACATAATACATCTGAACGAAACATATTGCACGTAAGCATAATTTTCCGCGTAACGTTTTATAGGCAAAAACAAACGTAAGGCGTATTTCACATGACGCCGAGATTGCGGTGGGATGTAAAATCCCATCCTACAAATATTCTCGAATCATAAAGCCCGTCGCTCTTTGCTATAGATTGGGTATTGCACGTAGTGATAATTAGAACGGTTTTGCGCGATATTGTGTAATCCTGTATCCTGCACCGCATATTCGATATTCGGTTCTTCTCTTGACGTGGCCAGGCCCGCTTCAAGAGGCTAAAGTGTAACGATTTATTTATGTTTCGTTCCCGAAGGCGAATCCAGTACCGTTTCATTCGGCAACGTATTGGGCGATGGATCGAATCCCATCCCTTCTCGGGGTCTGATTCCACCTTAACCCCCAGACCAAAACCGAAGATGTTGGTCGGCATGCTCTCAAACGTGTCCCTCCATAGGTACTCGAATTCAACGGTTAGGCTGAAAACGGTGCCCACGACCTGGTAAAACATGGAACCGAGATGGGCACCGGGGTCTTTAGCACATGTGATTTAGGAGCACCCAGAAAGGTCTGACAGACCTTGAACCCGCAAGCGATCGCAGTGATAGTCATCCAAATATCGATCCCGAATTCAGAAAGATTATCGTTCCAGGTCTTCTCCGTAAAGTAGGCCCTCGCCAGTTTACCAGAAAAGGCAAAGTCCCGCGCTATAGGCTGTCTGGTCCTGAGGCCATAAAAGGCTCGTCGGAGGATACGTGATGTTGTTTGTAATAGTCCCGTCATACTTGTGCCTGCCATAGATGGGAATCACATAATCGTTGCCTAGGTAGATTGGTTCTGCAAGCTACTGAATCCATTGGGGAGTAATGCTTTTCAAGTCTGCGTCAACCATCACTGTCACCTTTGCCCCAAGCTCAACGCTTCCTTGAAACAGATTTCTGATATTTCTCCCCTTCCCCTTAACCCCTTCCGGTCTGGAGATATAGAGCTTGGGTACTTTGGTATCGAGATTCAGGAAGGCCCCCTTTGTATTATCAGGGGAGTTGTTATGTACGTTCATAATTACCTTGTCCTTTTGTCAAAAACGTGACAGGGCCTCATCCACCTTCGAGACCACAAAACCGATTGAGTCAGCTTCCTCATATACGAGGTGTTATTCTTCCTGCTATCGAGAGGTATCCAGCAGGAGGACACTGTTCGTGGCCGAGACGATCCTCCTGACAAATAATCTCCTTTCTTCCGGTAAACATAGCCCCATTCATCTTTTCATGTTGAGAAACACGTTCAAAACTCCAGCGGTTAAGCACACTTGAAATCATGCCCTCCAATTCAAGGTACCACTCACACGCGATCCTGAGTCAGATCAACATCCGACCATTATCAATGGCTGACTACCACTCCGCTCACTGGTAAACCGAATTTTTAGGGCAACCATCCTGCTATTGGGCGTATTGCATTCCCGGTTGGGAAGCTCATTATCGTATAGTTCCATACTTTGTAGGGTCTGAATAAGACGCATTATTCTTTAAAATCCTCGGCAGGGATAATGCCAACCCTCTCTGGGCATATAAAGGCCCCCAATGCACTCCCCATGTCCCATATAGTGGAGTACTGACACTGGCTTACGGAATTGACCATTCGAGCAGTTGACCGACAGTTGTAGACAAAGTATCGCCAAGCAGTACGAGTGATATTCATTAGCTTGTCTGAAAATGAATCAGTGGTAGTCTCATCCATACACGATAGAAGAAGCTTGGTTGGGGGGAGTGATCCACCCTCCTCGTCTTTTTCGGCATCTTACCTCTCCTTCTGAAACGAAATTTCCTCCTCCTTGAGGTCAAACTCCAGAATCGCTGATTCTTCAATCTGAACCTCTGTCTTTGGAAATGATGGTTCGATGGTTTCCTTAGCCCGCGCTTCGAGTACTGGCATGATCTGCCTACCCGAATAAGTTAGAGGCATAGCTGCATGACTCCCATCCTCCACAGCAGACCCCTTGTGATGATTCTCAATCTTGGGAGCTCCGGAGACTGCGTAAATTCCTCTACGCCCTGCCATTGGACGCCATTCCAATTCGTGCTTCGATTCGTCAAACACCTGTCCATGACTCAAGGCGATCCTTTGCCGGGCTTGAGTCCCTTTCTTGATTATGGCTGGCGGCGTGGCATAGTATTCACTCACTACATTGATATTTGCCGCGGTTTTTCATACAACGACTCGACCTTCAAACCAGGCTTGGAACCGTTATAGGTTGAAATCAAAAGAACCTGATCCAGCTCATGGTATATAAAGTCTTCATCATCCAGTACAAATGCCTGCGCGCCCTATGGTACCGGCCTTGAGGAGTGACTGTAACTCCTCTATCCTCAGTTTGATCCTGGCTTATTGATCCGTCCAATCAGTTCCACTTTCTAAAAGACATCTACTGGCTGTGCTCCAACACACATATGCTCGGGAATTATCATCCCTTTTAAAGGGAATCATACGAGAATATTAGCAAATCCCGCCTTTCAGCCAAAATCCAAACTTTTCGATCCCATTCCGGACAGAATTAGGTTTTTAAAGGTGTTGGTTGAACCCTTCGATAGAGGATGATAGATTTATTGGAGGGGGTAAGATGTATGATCGTTCAACTG
>DTYH01000202.1 GCA_012961955.1 Desulfobacterales bacterium
ACCGGAGTAGGTTGAAATCGCTACTTAATCAATATAAGAAGAGCCCTGGAATCGTCGAAATCCTTGTTGAAATAAAGGAAGGTACGCTTCAGGTCGGGGATGATATCATGTATGTAGTGGTGGCCGGTGATAAAAGGGAAAATGTCTTTCCAGTACTCGAAGACGTTGTCCATTCCATTAAAGAGCAGGTGGTCAAAAAGATTGAATACATAAAAAATAACTGTGATGATAGTAAACAAGCATTGACAGCTGATCACTGAAGATGTGGAATGTTTTCTCAAATCGTAGCACCTTACCTCTTTGAAGAGATTAAGCTGCGTGACATACCGGTTTTATGCAGTGGGAGGGTGGCCATATAAGTCGTAAACAGGTATGTAGATACACTTTTTTAAAGAGCTAAAGTGTTGACGGTTTCGTAAAAAGTGATTCTGCTAACGACATTGAGCAATTCTAAATCCCAAAATTGTTCACGGAGAGAGCAAAATTAGACTTTTTTCGAAACCCCCGGTGTTACTACAAGTGCAAAAAACTATGACTACATTTACCCACATTGATGATCAAGGCCGCATAAGGATGGTTGATATATCATCAAAACCAAATACAATGAGGGAAGCGGTGGCTCAGTGTAAGGTCGTCATGGAACCTGAAACATACCGGCTAATCTGTGACCAAAAGGTAAAAAAGGGGAATGTATTAGAAACAGCTCGACTAGCTGGAATCATGGCCGCAAAAAAGACGAGCGAACTTATCCCTTTATGTCATCACCTTCCCATCACCCATGTTCAGATCGATTTCTTTTCTGAAGAGGATGGAAAGACTATTCGTATCGAGGCTACCGTTCGCGTGACAGGAAAAACAGGGGTAGAAATGGAGGCATTGGTTGCGGCATCACTGGCGGCTTTGACGATCTATGATATGTGCAAATCCTACGACCGAGCAATGAACATCTCTGACCTCTCCCTCATCAGAAAGAGCGGGGGAAAGAGCGGAACCTTTATCAAGAAATAAGCGTTGCCCAGATTGTACATATGAAATCCAGGGAATTCTTCAAAACAATCACACTTGAAAGTGTTCTTGAGCATATCGAAACCTTTCCTCATATGGAAAAGGAGACCGTCCCTTTAGAGATCTGCCAAGATCGCGTGCTAGCCGATGACATCATCTCTGATATAGATTTACCCGACTTTATGCGCTCCACTGTAGATGGGTACGCGGTTCAGGCCAGCTCCACCTTTGGCGCCTCAGAGGGTACCCCCGCCCTTTTTAAGGTCGTCGGGGGAGTAGAGATGGGACGCCCGCCTAATATTTCTGTAGGACCTGGAGAGGCTGTGAAGATCCCTACTGGCGGTATGCTTCCTCATGGGTGTGATAGTGTAGTGATGGTGGAACACACACAACCACTGGATCAGGAGACTATCGAGGTCTTGAAGAGTTGTGCTCCCTTGCAAAACGTGGTTGAGATTGGCGAGGACGTAGCCAAGGGAAAAAAGGTCCTTGAAAGAGGAAGACGTATTAGGCCATCAGAGGTGGGGCTACTGGCCGCACTGGGGATAACCACAGTCCCCGTCTTCAGGCAACCTACTGTGGCCATCATTTCCTCAGGAGACGAGATTGTACCTGTTGAGGTACAACCACACCTTGGACAATTGCGGGATGTTAACGGGTACACTCTGATGGGCATGGTAAAGAAGGCGGGTGGAATTCCCTTATACATGGGAATCGTACGGGATAGGTTTGAAGACCTGTTTCAGTATTGCCAGGAAGCGCTGTCTCGAGCCGATATTGTGGTGTTGTCTGGAGGGAGTTCCATAGGTACCCGGGATTTCACTATCGACGTGATTCAAGTCTTTCCTGATTCTCAAATCCTGGCCCATGGCGTCTCGATCAGTCCAGGGAAGCCGACTATTTTGGCAAGGATTGGAAGAAAGGCATTCTGGGGTCTTCCAGGGCATACTGTATCAGCTATGATAACGTTTCTTGTCATGGTATCCCCGTTGATAGAAAAAATGAGCGGGCTTTTGCCCCGGTTTCGGAATACATCTTACCGAATTCCTGCTATCCTAAGCAGGAACGTAGCGTCAGCCATGGGTAGAGTCGATTTTATCCGCGTCAGACTAACACGTGATGGAGACCGGACCTATGCCCATCCTATACTTGGAAAATCAGGGCTGATCCACACCATGGTTAATGCAGATGGGTTGATCAAGATCGACATCAACTCAGAAGGGTTAGATAGGGGTAGTGAAGTAGAGGTCATTATGTTTTAGTGCATACTTGCCATATTCTAAATAGATCCTTTCTAAGGGGGAGGCTTTACGAGCCGGAAGCCAGATGGAAAGGTCCCTTCAATTGCAAGACGTGCGTAAGCTGCAGGTATAGGAAACACTATCGCGTCCCTATCTAATGAACACATGAAAAAAAAGCGAGTTGTCGATTATTTGACAGAGGTACTAAAATTATTATCTCAAGTTTCGCACCCTTGCTGTTCCGAATATGATTCTCAGTAGCACTTTTGGCCAGAAAACTACGAACGAGACAGGAAGCTAGGAACCGGAAGTCAGGATTCAGAATATATTCCGGCTTCTGACTCCTGGATTCTGACTTCTTTTATTCTGCTGTTTCTAATCCGTGATCAGCACATAACATGAGTTTGTCCTGGAAAACTGGTAGGAAACCTGAATTATTCTCCCAAAGATTCTAAATTCCTTTGGATAGAAAGGTGGGCAGACTAACCCTGTGAAAACCACACTCCTCACAAAAATCGTATTTTTGCCATTATTACTTCTCGTCCCGGTCACGGTCCCAACGAGCTTGCAAGATCCAAAGCACCTTATCAAGTCTTTCGAAGACCCAGATCTGTATATCGACCAGATACTTGATGAGATTTCGAACTATCATGGTAAAGATCACTACAACGTAAGAAAAACGATTTTTGATCAAATAATCAAAGAGATAGCAAGCTCTGAGGGCATAGATTATTATCTTATAAGTGCAATTGTTCAGGTCGAAAGTAGTTATGACCCAAGCTGCGTATCCAGAAAGGGAGCAGTAGGGCTGATGCAATTAATGCCTATCACAGCAAAAGAGATGGGTATAAGAAATCCGCACGATGTCAAGGAGAATCTGGTTGGGGGGATAAAATACTTGAAGAAGCTTCTCAAGAGATACAATAACGACCTTCATGCGGCCTTGGCCGCATATAATGCAGGCCCGGCTAGAAGACACGTGCGTGAAGCAAGAATGTATGCCAAAAAGGTTTTATCATTGCGCGATAAGTTAAAGAATGAAGATATTTCAGGATAATTTATAATTTAAATCTCTTTACAAGCGCTTCCAGTTCTCCCTCTTTGCCAACAAAAAAATGGTCGCATCCTTTTATAACTTTCAAGTGCACATCTTTCTCTATGGGCCCTAACAGGGAAATCAATCTATCTGTTGCACAGTATTGGTCGCTATCTCCACAGACTATGAGGGCGAATCGATTCTTATATGGAATAAAATCAAAATTAAAGAAATCGACAGGAGGGGCCACTAGGATACCGCCCATTAGCTCTTCCTTCTTCATTACCTGTGTGTTTATCCAGGTACCATATGAGTATCCTGCCAGATAGATTCTACCTAGCCCCTTACCCTTCAAAAAATCGATTGCCCCTTTCACGTCCTCCTGTTCTCCTATCCCATTGTCGTGTCTACCTGTACTTCGGCCTGTTCCTCTAAAATTGAAACGGAGCGTAGTTAGATTTAATGACTGGAAGGCTCGTACCAAGGCTTCTACCACACTACTATGCATGCTCCCGCCATAGAGTGGATGTGGATGTGTGATTACCACCCCGGTGTCTGGGGAAGATTCTGATAACAGCCCTTCAATGGTTATAGAACCGACTGAAAAGAATACCCCTTTTTCTTCTAATATTGACACACCAAGGACATACCCCCAATTGAAATCTTATCGGTCAACTCTTCCACGAGGCCTTTGACCGGGAGGGTACCATTTCCCTCTGGCCAATTAAAGGGATAAAAACAGTTCAAGCCAGCTTCTCAAACTCTTTATAGTCTTTCTGTCACCGACCTCACCTTATCTGTTGCTGAACCTTTTCTATCCCTTCGATCATCGATCTTGATAGAGGTTATTACACGCCGGGCGCCCTCATCAAACGGAACCTCGTGCATCTTTAAGATTACGTCCAATATCCTATCTAAATCACCCTCAATAATGGTACCCATCCCATGTAACTGATAAGAAAGTCCAGAAGCTTCAAGTACCTTGATGCATCCTGCCACATAGGAACTTAGACTTGTTGTACTGGTGCCGATGGGAACAATGCTCGTTTCTACGATAGCCATTCTTTTACCCCTTTATACTCCTTCTTTGATTTTCAGCGCCTCCTCATACACCACTCTTCTTGGCACACCCCGCAGCCTTGCAAGCACGTTCACCAGTTCTGAAAAAGATAAGTCAGTCTTTTTTCTGAGTCGTAGAAAATCTTCTCGAATTGAATCGATATCCCAATCATCCCGCCTATCATGTCCCTCGATAAGGAGCGTACACTCTCCCTTCAGGGGGAGTCCATCCTCCAACCGCTCCATGAGCACAGACAGCCGACCTCGCACGATCTCCTCATGCAACTTGGTCATTTCTCGGGCCAGTATTGCCTTACGATCTCCCATGACTTCAAATAACTCATGCAATAACGTGAGCATACGGTAGGGAGACTCATAAAAGATCAGAGTTCGTGGCTCCGCCTTTAAACCCTCAAGCAATTCTCTTCTCTTTTTTGGTTTTCTGGGTAAAAAGCCGATAAAAGTAAAAGAGTCTGTTGGAAGATCAGAAATACTCAAAGCAGCAGTTATAGCAGAAACACCCGGGATGGGAACTACCGGAATGGATTCAGAAACTGCAGCACGGACAAGATAAAAACCCGGGTCAGATACTGAGGGGGTTCCTGCATCAGTAACTAGGGCGATATGTGCTCCCTTCTTCAGATTTCTAATCAGATCTGACGCCCTTGATTCTTTATTATGGTCGTGAAAGGATACAATCGGAGTATCAATCTTAAAGTGTGCTAGGATCTTGCGCGTACGTCGTGTATCCTCAGCAGCGATAAGATTCACATCCTTTAATGTGCGGATTGCCCTCAATGTAATATCTTCTAAATTTCCGATAGGGGTAGCCACTACAAATAGGGTACCTGAATTGGAAGTATTACTGTCAGCATGTACCATAGCCTCTTCCCAATACTACAAAGTAATAGTTTGCCTCTATGCCACTGAAGACCGGCCGGCAACGACACCTTTCGCCAAGTAACCGTTCGCAGGGTAGAATTTTTCTTAGAACCACTTGGCGGAAACCTTTAGTTTTCCATAACCACTTTGAACGACCATTCTGAACTCTTTGAGACCACAAGCCGAGAATTAAAAGAGGGACAGGAATATCCCGCCTATCAGGAATCAACCAGAACACCCCAAGAACTGACACCTTTGTGAACGAGCCCATGGATGGGTCAAGAAGCTCATAGGAACGAGTGAAAAGGGTTTGTGCAA
>DTYH01000203.1 GCA_012961955.1 Desulfobacterales bacterium
AAAAGTCATTTTGCCAATAGCATTGAGCAATTTCGGGATTCAAAATGAGGCTGGCGTTAAAAATTTCAAACTGTTTGAGGATGTTAGTCCGAGTTTCTGAAATCTAGCTATGCAGATTCTCAATAGAATCCCAAAATTGGTCATGAACAGAGAAAAATTGAACTTTTTACGAAACCCGCAAGTTTGATGTTAGGAAAATTTGTAACCTGCTTACCAGACCCTTTCCTATGTAGAGAGTTACAACAAGTATATACAGAAGTATATATTAGGGCGGAACACGGAAGGGCGTTTTTGCTAATCCAGCATGCATTGAGAGACTTATTTATCTAGAAAGGAAGGTAGCTTAAGTTATGGCAAAGAAAAGGTTCCATATAGCGGTTATTCCAGGAGATGGTACAGGGCCAGAGGTTATTGCAGAAGGAATAAAGGTCATAAGAGCTGTTTCGCAAAAGTGCGATTTCGAAATTAACCTTGAGTATTATGACTTAGGGGGTGAGCAATACAAGAAAACAGGTGAGACTCTTTCAGACAGTGTCTTAGAGTCTTTAAAGGGAAAAGATGCCATATATCTTGGTGCTATTGGCCATCCTGATGTCCCGCCTGGTATACTGGAAAAAGGTATATTGTTGAGACTCAGATTCGAATTAGACCAGTATATCAATCTGAGACCTATCAAGCTTTATCCTGGTGTTGATACCCCCTTGAAGGATAAGGGCCCAGAAGATATAGATTTTATTGTGATCCGGGAAAATACAGAAGGTTTGTACGCGGGTAGTGGCGGCTTTTTCAAAAAAGGGACACCAGATGAGGTTGCCATTCAAGAATCTATCAATACGCGCAAAGGGGTAGAACGATGTATCCGTTATGCATTTGAGATCTGTAAGCGGCGAAACAAGGCAAGAAAATTGACCCTGTGCGGGAAGACTAATGTGTTAACCTTTGCATTTGATCTATGGGAACGAACATTTAAAGACGTGAGTAAGGAATATCCTGAGATCGAGACCGACTATGCACACGTGGACGCCATCTGCATGTGGATGGTTAAGAACCCCGAGTGGTTTGACGTGATAGTGACTGACAATATGTTTGGTGATATCATTACCGACCTGGGAGCAATGATTCAAGGTGGAATGGGAATTGCAGCCGGGGCAAACATTAATCCTGATGGGGTTTCCATGTTTGAACCGATTGGTGGTTCGGCACCAAAATATACAGGGAAGAACATGATCAACCCTATTGCGGCGATCCTAGCCGGTCAGCTTATGCTTGAGAGCCTTGGAGAGGGGGAAGCTGGAGATTTGATTGAAAAGGGAGTAAAATACGTTTTGAAGGAGAAGTTAAAAGGGGTTGCTGCTGGAAAAATGGGTTATACTACATCAGAAGTGGGAGATATGATAGCAGATTATATATCGAGCGTCAATCCATGATGGTTTCGTAAACCCCGTTAGAATTTCACGCGGGGCATTGAACCCCGTGTGAAGACAACGTATAATATTCGGATTTTAAACCCGTGCTTCCGCGCGGGGCTTTTCTAACAGGGCAAAAGGTCATTTTGCGATAGACATTGAGCAATTGTGGAAAAAGATTCAAGATTTGTTCTGCGTCAAGAGTTTCAAACCGTTTGAGGTTGAAAGCCTGAGTTTTAGAAATCTAGCCAGGCAAATTCTGAATCCCAAAATTGCTAACGAAGACAGGAAATTAGACTTCTTACGAAATCGTCAATCCACCAAGAAAGCTATGAAGGAAAAAAATCGCCTTTTGAAACGCTTTTCTTTGATACGAGTCAAGTAGTGGTCAACGGGAGAGAATTAATATCATGAGTAAGTCGTTTAGTGTAGCAGTGGCAGGCGCAACAGGCGCAGTAGGAAACCAAATGATAAAATGTCTTGAGGAGAGAGAGTTTCCAGTCAAGAGCCTGAAGCTTCTGGCATCACGCAGATCAATTGGGCGGAAGATTTCTTTTAGGGGTGAGCTTACTGAAGTGGAGGTGTTGGAAGAGTCTTCGTTCAAGGGGATAGACATTGCCCTATTTTCAGCTGGAGGTGATACAAGCAGGAGGTTTGCTCCGTATGCGGCAGCAGATGGGTGTGTGGTCGTGGACAACTCCAGTGCATGGAGGATGGACCCGGAAGTCCCTCTTGTAGTTCCGGAGGTAAATCCGCATTCCGTGGCTCGGTATACAAACAAAGGGATTATTGCCAACCCGAATTGTTCCACCATTCAGATGGTAGTGGTCTTAGGACCTATTCATAAAAGGGTGGGAATTAGACGAATTGTGGTTTCCACATACCAGGCTGTATCCGGTACGGGAAAGAAGGCCATCGATGAACTACTTGACCAGACCCGTGCGATGATTAACTTTCTTGAGTATCAGGTAAGGGTCTATCCACACCGAATTGCATTTAACTGTCTCCCTCATATAGATGCTTTTCTGGAAAACGGATATACAAAAGAGGAAATGAAGATGGTTAACGAGACTCGCAAGATACTGGAAGACCCGAGCATAGGTATTACCGCTACTACCGTGCGCGTACCGATATTCTTTGGCCATTCCGAGTCGGTAAATATCGAAACAAAGGAGCATATCTCACCTGAGGAGGTAAGAATGTTACTCGACAAAGCCCCAGGAGTGAAGGTAATGGATGATCCCAAAAACAACCTATATCCTATGCCTCTCCAGGCGGCGGGCAAAGACGAGACCTTTGTCGGACGTATACGTGCAGATGAATCGATTCAGAACGGGATAAATCTATGGATCGTAGCAGATAACGTCAGGAAAGGGGCGGCCACCAATGCAGTACAGATAGCAGAAATCCTGGCACGTGATTATTTGTAGACAAGAATGTGGATCGTAATACGACCGTTAAGCTTTTTAAGTCTCGTATAATTATTACTTAGGTTTCGCACCCTTGGCCTTCTGGACATGATTGTCAGCAGCGCTTTTGGCTAGAGAGTTATGAGCGAAACAAGAACTCTGGAGCCAGAACTCAGTATGTAAGGAGAACACTATGTTATTCTGCCTTCTGGCTTCTTTTAACACTGCTCTTCCTAACCCCTCATCAGCATGTAACATGACTTTGTGCTGTAAAACAGGTGCGAAACTTATTGTGGAGATCTCTGGGAGCGATCATTGAGAGGCTTTTTTGGTATCCATTTGGCACTTTGCAGCTTACACTGGCGGCAATCGATGTATTCGTTTAAGCATTGAGATCTTTGCACAGGGTACAAAATTTAGCAGGGTTTACGCCCCGGAGCCCAATGGCCGCCAACTGCTAGAGACATATTAGCTACAGAAATCGGCGCGTGCCTAACCACTGAACCCTTTTGCGCAACAACGCGTGGAGGACTAAAGTATGGGATTCAAAAATGCTTTGCCCAAGAATGTGAAGGCGAGGTTCCCTGATATTAACACGCCTCTAGTTAATGGTAAGGCTCTGATCAAAGTAGCTAAGCAGAATGAGGCTGTGATTATTGCTACCAATTGCAGATGTCGTTTGCCTGTAGAAGGGATAGCAAAAGCATCTCTTGCTACTGGAGCACCTGTTATGTATGAGATTGCCAGGTCTGAGCTGGAATATTCGGAGTTTACCCCAGCCACATTTGTTGAACATATTGTTACGGTAAATGAAACCATTGGCAATACCTCTGTTCCATTTGCTGTACACGCTGATCACCTGACAGTTAAGAATCCAGGCGAGGTGGAAGTGGTTCGTGCTTTGATTCAAGAGGAGCTCCAGGCAGGATTTACCTCTTTTGCGATTGACGCTTCACATATGGAGAACGATCTGAATCTTTCTGCCACAACTGAACTGGGTAGGCTTGTTGAAGAAGCAGGCCTATGTTTGGAAGTGGAGTTGGGTGAGATCGGAGCGAGAGAAGGAAGCGCGGAGGGTTTTACAAGGCCAGATGAGGCCGCGTGGTTTATCGGAGAACTGGTCAGGGCAGGCATTCATCCCGATCTCTTGGCCATAAATAACGGATCCATCCATGGAACCTATTTTGGTACTGCGAAGGAGGGGATTCAACTCGATCTTACACGTACCGTCTGGGAAGCTATTCAGACATGGGATGTGGACATTGCCCAGCATGGCATCACAGGGACACCCTTGGGGAAGATAAGACAGTTTGTCAAATTCGGAATTCGAAAGGGTAATGTGGGTACTTTCTGGCAAAACATAACCTTTGGAATAGCAATGGATGAAAACGGGAACGCACTGACTACTCCGGAAAAAGGATATATTACCCGTAGCTATCGCGGAATTCCGGATTCTTTGTGGGAGGAGATATGGCGCTGGGCAGTTGAGACCGGTAATACCGGCGGTAATATAAAGAAAGCAAACAAGGTGTTCGCTGAAGCGCTAAATAGTATCGATCGCGCCTATAAGGATCGAATCACGTCCCAGGCCTACGAAGAGGCAATAAGGCTGTTTGAAGCAGCCAATTCAATCTATCTTGCGCCGAAGGTAATGAAGTATTTGAAAATATCGTAACTATTCACAGGGTGAAGGAGCGCTGTAACGGTTTCGACGTGATCCCTGTGCTCCCGCATGGCGATTTCCAACAGGGTTAACAAAATTCACTTTTACGAACTCGTCAATATTGTTATTGAAGAGCACGGCACCGGGAGAAACAGGGACAGCCAAGTAAGTTAGGCTTCCTGTCGAACATAAGCTCCCTAGTGGCCGCTATATGAGCTTGAAACATCTAAAACGTACAGGGAAATGGAGGGAAAGGAAAAGTGGAAAGAGTGCCAATAACCCAGGACGGGTATGAATCCTTGAAAGAGGAGCTGAAACATCTCAAAGCCGTTGAAAGACCCAAGGTCATAAAGGCAATCGAGGAGGCTCGAGCACACGGCGACGTTTCTGAAAATGCAGAGTACGATGCCGCAAAGGAACGACAAGCGCAGATAACGCGAAGAATTAACGAACTCGAATATAAGATAGCGAGTTCCGAGGTTATTAACACTAGTGATCTCAATACGGATCGGGCATTTTTTGGATGCACGGTAGTACTTGAAAATATGGACACAGAAGAGATAGTACGCTATCAACTGGTAGGGCCATATGAGTCTGATATCAAGAAAGGACGTATTTCGATCTCGTCGCCTCTTGGAAGAGGAATAATTGGCAAAAAAAAGGGGGATGAAATCACTGTCCAGGTCCCTGGAGGGCTTCGTCGGTACGAAGTAGTTGATATACTGGCAACCCCTTAAACTTCCATTTTTCACGAACCCTTCTACATAAAGAAATCACGTGCGCAAACAATAGTTAATAAAGGAGACAGTATGAAAAATAGATGGATTGTTGTCCTTTTACTGGTGATCCTAGTTCTAGGGGGATGTGGTGTATCTTACCAGAGGCAGGTAGTTCCTTTTAAGCTGCCAGCTGCATATCCCAATGCAGTTGAAGTTGCTGGAGCTACAATAGCCGCCCAGGCATATGATAATCCACAAGGAGCGAAGGAGGCTTTCGGGTTTGACATAAGACGTGCTGGACTCTGTCCTGTGCAGGTAATCTTCGATAATTCAGGAGATCACTCCCTGGAGGTGGTGGCCTCGCAGACCTTTCTGGTGGATAACGAAGGAAACCTCTGGCCCGTTTTGGACGCAAGCCAGGCGTATGACAGGATAACTAAGAAGTCGGAGATGGCCACTATTGGCAAGAAGGCAGCCAAATCAGGATTCTTGGGAGGTGCTGCAGGTGCCGTCTTAGGAGCCGCTATCGGTATAGTAGCTGGAGAAAACGTACTGAGCTCCGCCGGAAAGGGGGCAGCACTGGGAGCTGCTGCTGGCGCAACTGTAGGTGGTGCCGGGGCTGTTGAAGGTGCAGACGCCAGGGCTGAAGTGGCAGCCGACTTAAGGGAAAAATCGTTAAGGCACAAACCAATAGAACCCCACACGATAGCCCATGGATTTATTTTCTTCCCTGGGGAGGCAAAAGAGGCTAATGAATTACGATTGCAACTGAGAGTGATAGATACCGACACGATTCACAACCTAAGGCTAAAACTATAATATCTCGTAACTATCTAGCCAAAATAGTGTTACCAATTCCCGAATAAAGGAGGGGGTCTCAGAATGGCCCGCATTACCATAGAGGATTGCTTGAAACAGATTCCTAACCGCTTTTTGTTGGTTCATATGGCTGCAAAGCGCGTAAGGCAGCTAAGGGAAGGCTCCAAACCTCTTGTAAATGCGCCCAAAAACGAGAATATAGTAGTTGCCTTACGTGAGATAGCAGCCGGAAAGGTATTCGTTAGGTGTGAAGAATCTAATACGGATACTGATATGAAACAATAATCTCCATTTTTAAAAACTCGAGACCTTTGCATAAGCACTTTGAACCACCATTATGATATGAGCTTTTTGAGACATCCATGGGGGCAAAGTTCGCCCTGTTAAACACGGTTGTTCCCTTCGGAAAATTTAACAGGGTGAACGGCTCACGGTAGTCGGCAAATCCTGAACTGTTTGAGGCCGCAAGGCCGAGTTTTCAGGGTTTAGTGAGCGAGCCCGTGGATGGGTCAAAAAGCTCACAGGAACGACTGAAAAAAGGATTGGCAAAGGTCTCAACTCCTACTCCCTCTAGCAGTTATCACCCGTTAATGACGCCAACGCCATATCGAGAAAAAAGATTAATTCGCAATGTAGGGCGTGCCATACATCGCTATAACATGATATCAGACGGAGACCGGATTGCTGTAGGCCTTTCTGGAGGGAAAGACAGCCTGACCCTGATGTGGGTCCTAATGTACCGCTTAAGAAGGATACCGATTACATACTCCCTATTGGCAATCTATATTGACCTGGGTTTTTCAGAAGACTACTCAAAACGTCTAAAGGATTTCTGCAACGTTATGGGATACAATCTTCATATTGAGTATACCGACTATGGAAATTATGCCCATAGCTCACATAATCGCGAAAACCCCTGCTTTCTTTGCGCACGCTTGAGAAGAAAACGGCTTTTTGAACTGGCTGACGAGTTTGGCTGTAACAAATTGGCCTTGGGACATAATAAGGATGATATTATAGAAACTCTATTTCTAAACATGTTTTACAGTGGCGAAATTAGTACTATGACTCCGTACCAGCCCTTTTTCCAGGGAAAACTTACGATCATCAGACCACTGGCGCTTATTGATGAACAGGATATTGCTGCATTTGCCCAATACCATGGGTTTCCTGAACTTAAAAATCCATGTCCCAGCGCAGTAAATTCAAAGCGGAGTGAGATTAAAGAAATACTCGCCAAACTGTATCAACGCAACAGAAAGGTCAAAGGTAACATATTTCGTGCCATGAGCAATGTTAAGCAGGAATACTTGCTATAAACTATTACCTAGACTGAGTGTTACGAATTTTGAGATCGTAATAAACTGATGTAATTTCACCTAGTTAGCTCGCTTACCTTGCTGACCAGAATAAGCCAGTGGGTGGCAACTCTCGAACTAAAAAGATATTAAAATTTGATGGTTTTGTAAAACGTTTAATTTTGCTCACGGAAAGAGCAAAATGACCTTCTACAAAACCATCAAAACTTGTAGTAACGCTGAATTTAGGTATTGCAAACGCCCTGCAGAAAGACTACACTTTTCCTGCAAAGTAGCCTCCTGAGGCTAACTCCTCCTCTATCCTGAGTAAGCGATTATACTTAGCAATGCGGTCTGTCCGGGAGGCTGATCCGGTTTTGATCTGTCCGGCATTTACAGCCACAGCAAAATCGGCGATAAACGTGTCTTCAGTCTCTCCAGAACGGTGGGAGATGACCGCCTTATAACTAGCCTGATTTGCTAAATCCATAGTTCGAAGTGTCTCGGTCACGGTTCCAATTTGATTCAATTTAATCAGAATCGCATTAGCAATCCCCTCCTCAATCCCTTTTAAAAAGATCTCAGGATTGGTTACGAATATATCATCACCTACAATTTGAACCCTACCTCCCAGGCGATTTGTCATAGCCTTCCACCCTTCCCAGTCCTGCTCGGCCAGACCGTCCTCTATTGAGATAATGGGATATGTGTCAATAAGCCTCTCGTAATAGTCGATCAGGGCTTGACTATCCATCTCATGTTTTCCCTCAATGGTGAAGAGATATTTGCCGTCATCCTTGTAGAACTCACTCGCTGCTGCATCGATAGCAAGACTGATATCTTGGCCTGGGGTATACCCCGCCTCTTCAATGGCCCTAACTATAAACTGGATTGCCTCTTCGTTCGAACCTAAATTAGGGGCAAACCCTCCTTCGTCACCAACCGCAACATCATGGCCTGCCTTTTTCAAAATACCTTTTAATTTGTGAAACGTCTCTACTCCCATGCGGAGTGCTTCTGCAAAGTTATCACCACCTGTAGGTACAATCATGAATTCTTGGATGTCAAGATTATTGGCTGCGTGTGCCCCCCCGTTTATGATGTTCATCATTGGGACGGGAAGAATCCGGGCATTTATCCCTCCAAGGTATCGGTAGAGCGACATCCCAAAGCTTTCTGCTGCGGCCCTGGCTGTAGCCAAGGAAACACCGAGTATGGCATTTGCTCCGAGCTTCGACTTGTTGGGCGTTCCATCCAATTCTATGAGACGCTGATCCAGGAGGGCCTGATCTGCAGCGTTCATCCCCTTGATCTCCGGTTTGATAATGTTAATAATGTTGGAAACAGCCTCCTTGACTCCTTTGCCACCGTATCGTGCCTGATCATGATCACGAAGTTCAAGCGCTTCACGTCTTCCGGTTGAAGCACCGGAGGGAACAGCTGCCCGTCCTACTATCCCATAACTCACTGTTACATCCACCTCGACAGTGGGATTGCCCCGCGAATCCAGAATCTCTCTCGCTTTGACATCGACGATTTCGATCATATAATCCTCCTTAATCTTATCGAAAAGAGACTAGAATACCGTTTGGTCTATTCTATAGAATCACGAATTGAAGTATGAAAGTCAAGAATCAGTCGTATACAGCAGCATCCCAACACCATTGTTAGTGATTCTCTAACAACAAGGCATAGCATCATCAACGCTTATACAATCCCATTATTCTTGCCTCCTGGATGATGTGATCCTTAATCGCCCTCATGAGATCTTTCTTTGTTGCTCCAGGAGCGAGATCGGGTGCTTCGTCCAATGCGTAAAGCTTGAAAACATATCTATGTGTACTTCCCCACGGTGGACACGGTCCGCCGTACCCGATCCTTCCGAAATCATTTCTACCCTGCTTACTCCCTCCAAAGCTCCTCTCGTTCTTGGGTATCCCTTCGGGCAATTCACGGATATCTGGTGATAACCCATAAAGGACCCAGTGCACCCAGATACCCGTTGGGGCGTCCGGGTCATCACAGACAAGAGCCAAGTTTCTGGTCCCTGCCGGAGGTTCAGACCACTTCAGGGGTACCGATATATCCTGGCCATCACAGGTATACTTTTTCGGGATATATTCTCCATCTCGGAATGCTTGACTCTTTAATTCAAATGCCATCACCCTGTAATTAAATAAGATTAAAGATAAAAGAGATACTGCTAATCCAATCCTTGCTAAATGTCTGATCATTGGCTCGTCTCCTGTTAGTGTAAGAAGCAGGGGATTAATATGGAATTGATTGTGTCCTTGAAGTCGCTTACTGGTGTGGTAAAAGATAGAATTAGCATAAAATGCATATTCCTTATCGATTCTTAATGCTTTATCATTATGTTGTCAAGGAATTTGTTATGGGACAACCAGTTTTGCTTTACACATAACTGTTGACAGGGTAAAGAAAAGCTTTACCCTGTGAACAGTTACCTTTACACAATTGAAGACCGGCCAGAGCCTATGTGTGGGGATTAAAACAGCAGATCACTCTGACTTTAAACGCTTCTTAAACTCTATTAGAGCAAGTGGAATCTTTCGCCTAATAAGGCTTTCTCGTTCCACAGGGGGAAGTTCTTGAAATCGAACATAGTCGGGTTGGTTCCTGGCAAGTTGAGGAGTCGAATTCCTAAACTCTCCCTCCAATCTTTTGTAATTCAATACCATATATATAATTGGATATCTCGCGCCGGGAAAACTTTCAAGCCAGCCCAAACGCCGCATACACTCAAAACGTACCTGATCGACCAAAAAAAGATGGATATCGATCACCATTAGCCTCACCCTACCTTCCATGTAATAAAATTTAGGGCCCTTTCCCATATTTAGAGCACCCAATATGAGTTCATAAAACGCAAGATCCGTTTCTTCCCCAGTCTCGGCAAGAAAACATATGACCTCATCGGAAAGGTCAATTAGTCTGCTTTCCAGATTAAACGATTCTCCAAACCGCTTTCGCCAGGGTGCAAAAGCTCTTTCAGCAGCAGCCTTTACCTTAAAGATATTAATGTCTAACACATCTGCCATCGTATCTTACGACATTTATTGCGAAAGGGTTCCCCTTGGCACTGAATCACATGAAGATTAAAGGACTTAGCAAAATTGCTCGTCAATATTCGGCTATCCTGTTCCGTTTCTCAGGCGATCATGGAGAAAAGGCGCGTGCTGGTATTCTTTTTGGTAAGATTTTAGCATTTTGAAACAAGCCGGTTCCCTCAGACTCAAGCCCAAGTTACGATACAGGATGCAAGATGCAGGATACATGATGGACTGAGGTAGAACAGATTGCACGTAAATGCAGTTACCCTCATAACCTTTCATAAGCAAAACCAAACATAGGGTGGCATTTCATATGGGACCGAAATTGCGGCGGGGTGTAGAACCAGCCCGACGAATGTATCAGATCATGAAGCCTATGGCTGCTTGCTCTATAATTGGTTTTGCACGTACTCATTGATTATGATAGGTCTTCCGGGATACTGTAATCTAGTATCTTGCATCCTTTATCGTGTATTCGGAATTTGGCTTGTCTTTTGATGCAGCCGGGTCTGTTTCAATCGGCTCAACTGTTACATTTTCGGTAATTGTTCACGAGGCGAAGCTTTTCTTTACCCCCTTAGAAAGCCATGATCAATCTTCAAACATGCACCCTTACGCGGTATGAATTGAAAGGCAGGTGGCTTAAAATAAAAGGGAGGTTGATTTTCTAACGGGGTTTACACTCCCATGTCCCCAAACTTTGTTTTTCCAGTGAGTTGAGAGTCGGACATGCTCTGCCCCCTCAGCATTCCACCTCCGTTTCACCCCATTAGAAAGCACGGGTACCTATGGCAGGATGAATTACATCTTTATCTTAGCTCATCTTAGAGACCGCAAAAGGGTTGATGCCCCCCCTGCGCTTCTAACCGGGGAAACGAAGCTGGCTCCGGTCTCCCACCATTCTCAACTCACTGAAAAACTAACGGTCTCGACCAAGTCGTTTCAAGAAGCGTTCCGCCCCGTGAACAGTTACGAAGACTTACAATCGGTGCAAAGATAAGACCGGCACATAATTGCACGCATCCGATGATCGCTAGAGCTTTGTCAAACCGATTATTGTCAAATAAATTGACACTGAAAAATCGTTCTGTTATAAAATTAATATAATCTATTGATCGTCTTGTAAAAAGTCATTTTGCTCACGTAGAGAGCAAAATTTGACTTTTTGTGAGACCGTCAATGGATCAATAAGAGAGTATTTAGTCTAACATTTTCTTATACTCTTTGCACTTGTATTCAGCGTTAGATAAATTTATTTAGCGTCCTCTCCTTTTACAGGTTATTTACGGACGTAGACTAAATACCAAATATCAGAATTTTTTGCCAGTTTGGAGGGACAATTTTTCCACCATGGAAAGCGTGAATAACAGATTACTGGCCCGAAGACTGGTCATCAAGAATGAACTCGGACTGCATGCACGAGCTGCCGCAAGGATTGCAGAGATTGCGCAGCGGGCGCGTTTTCAGGTTTGGATTGTGAAGGATGGTAAGAGTGTAGATGCAACGAGTATACTTGAAATACTTAGCCTGGCATGCACTCCCGGTACAACTATCATGGTTAAAATTGAGGATAAGGAGGATATTGACATCCTTAATAATATTGCTGAGTTAGTGGAAGGTGGATTTGGGGAAGGATAGGGATGATCGAAATCAAGTCGAGAAATATGGTTCTCCAGGGAATCGGTGCTTCCCCCGGTATTGCTATTGGTAAGGCCCATCTAATCGAGGAGGAAGGGGGAATAAGCCTAACAGGCAAATACTTTATAGAAGAAGACCAGATTCCATCGGAGATCACCAGATTAAAGAATGCTGTTCAGCAAACCAAAGAGGGTCTTTTGCAGATCATAAGAGATTTACCAGAAGAACTGCAGGATCATGCATACATTTTAGAAACCCATCTGATGTTGTTACAGGATAAGAAGCTCTATGAACAAACCGTAAAATACATTGAAGAAAAACAGATTAATGCAGAATGGGCCTTAAAGGCATCAATGGATGAAATTAGAAAGGTATTCAAGAAGATGTCCGATCCTTATTTTAGAGAGCGGGCTTCAGACATTGTTCAGGTGTGTGACCGAATTCTAAAGGCCTTGACCGGTACAGAAGCTCCGAGGATTTCAGAAATAGAAAAAGGGGTTATCATTGTGGCACGTGACCTCTCTCCAGCAGAGACCATCCAAATACAACTGGAAAAAGTAAAGGGTTTTATAACAGATCTTGGAGGAAAGACATCGCACACTGCTATCATTGCGAGATCTCTTGAGATTCCGGCTGTGCTCGGGCTTGAGAATGCCACTTCCTTAGTGAGGACAGACGATACCATCATCATGGACGGAGCTGCCGGTGTGGTAATTGTGGATCCAACCGAAGATGTGCTCACCAAATATCAGAAGCGAAAACATCGCTATGAAGAATACAGGGCAATGGTTGCTCAAAGCAGCCATCTGCCAGCCGAAACACTGGATGGCCACAGGATCAAGGTTATGGCTAATATAGAGTTTGTGGGAGAAGTGGCTTCGGTAATAGATCACGGTGGAGACGGAATCGGTCTTTTCCGGACCGAATTTCACTATCTAAACAAAGAAGAACTGCCTAGTGAGGAGGAGCTTTTTGACACATATAAGGATATTGCAGAGATAATGGCTCCACGCCCTGTTACGATCCGCACGCTTGACATCGGTGGTGATAAATTTTCGACCGGAGTGGAGCTATCGGAAGAAATCAATCCCGCGTTGGGATTAAGGGCAATCCGTTTCTCTCTCAGCTCTCCAGAAATATTCAAGACTCAGCTACGAGCCATATTAAGAGCAGCAAATTTTGGAAATGTTCGGGTCATGTTCCCTATGATTTCAGAGATCGATGAAATCATCAAAGCCAAGCAGATCTTACGTGAGGTGTGTGAATCTTTGGATCGAGAGGGACTCCCTTTTAAGGAAGATATTGAGGTTGGCATCATGATCGAGGTTCCGTCTGCTGTAATAATGGCTGATGTGATAGCCAAAGAAGTAGACTTCTTTAGTATCGGTACTAACGATCTTATCCAGTATTCTCTGGCCATTGACCGTGTGAATAAGGACGTAGCCCACCTCTATCAACCCCTTCATCCGGCAGTACTACGTATGGTTAAACATGTAGTAGACGCAGCCAGGAACGCAGGAATCAGGGTAGGAATGTGCGGTGAGATGGCAGGAGAACCGGCTCATGTCTCCATCCTCCTGGGTATGGGCCTAGATGAACTTAGTATGAATCCCATCTCGATTCCAGGTGTGAAGAAGATGATAAGGATGCTATCAGTGGAAAAATCAAAATTGTTCCTAAAAGAGGTTCTTAACAAGAAGAGGTCAGCTGAGGTAGTCCGTATCGTAGAAGAAGCCTACAAGAAATTGTTTCCAGATGCGGCTTATTTTGAACATGGTTATAACATTAACCACGAACGTTAGGAAGAAGAATACGATTCCTGATCCTTTCACGATTCTAACTAACCGTTTACAAATCAAAAAAGGTTTGATCAGACACACAGAAGCAAGAAGGGGAATCAATTGCAGGGTGATAGAATAAAGATCGTTTGCCAGAACAGAAAGGCCAAACACGACTATTTTATCTCTGAGATCCACGAAGCAGGAATGGTACTCCTAGGAACAGAGGTAAAATCTTTGCGGATGGGTCGGGCCAACCTGACTGATAGCTATGCCAAGATTAGAAAGAATGAAGTCTTTCTTTACAATATGCATATTGGCCCGTATCCATTTGCTCAGCATGTTAACCATGATCCATTGCGGCCACGTAAGCTTCTATTACATAGGAGGGAGATCAAACGTCTGATTGGAAAGGTCGAGGAAAAAGGTATGAGCCTAATTCCCATCAAGGTATATTTCAAGAATGGCAAGGCCAAATTATCTCTTGCTCTATCCAAAGGAAAGCGAAAATACGATAAGAGAGAGGCCATACGGAAGCGCGATGAGAAGCGGGATATGAATCGCTTTTACCATCGCAAAGAAAAGGGTTGACATTTTGTCATGAACGGTTAATATGGATATACAGGGCTTGTTGTCACACTTCTTAAAAAGAATAGTAAACCCCGTTAGAACTTCAAGCGTTAAAGAGGGTCCCGCTTGGGAAATTGAACGGGCGAAAAGGACGTGTAATTTATCGACTTTGAGGCCGTGCTTCCGCACGGGGATTTTTTCTAACAGGGCGAACTTTACTAGTTGTTTTACGTCTCTCACATGACTTGCCTGAGACGGGGGCGACACGGTTTCGACGGGGATACGGAAGCTTAGGCTGCATACCGAGCTCCTATCGCTCGTAAAAAGGTAGGACTTTAAAATAATCGCAGATGATTATGAATATGCTTTAGCCGCATAACAGGCTAACGTCCTTCCAGATTATTCCTGCGCATCTGGAAAGGGCGACGACTAGCAGGATAGCCTTTTCCGGTTGCTTGTTACGGATAAGGCGAAACCTTTAACAAGATAGCCTCTTTTGAATCCCGCCTGAAGGAGCCATAAGAGGCGAATGTCAAAATTCAGGCTAAGTATGTAGATGCCTATGCGGAGTATTGCCGGACGCGGGTTCGATTCCCGCCGCCTCCACCATTTGAAAAAAGACAACCCGTCTCTCCGCAGGTCTTTTCAGGGACGACGGGTTTTCTATTACCCCTTATTCTCAAAGGGTCTGCGCCCGTTTCACATCTTTCCAGACCCGCCTGCCTGTGCGTAGCCGCACGCAGACAGGTTCTCCACCCACCTGATTCTCCCTCTTTTCCCGCCTTCCATTCTCTGTTCGACCCCGGATTTTCTGTTTTATCCGGACGAAGTCCGAAACTCGTCCGGTTGGGCAACCC
>DTYH01000204.1 GCA_012961955.1 Desulfobacterales bacterium
ATATAAGAACCACGAACATCATCCTTTTCACCCTGCTTCGAGCTCAAAATCAAACCTGGGAAGGCAAGCCCATCAAGGAATTTTAAATTTACACTAATTGACAGACGCTACCGAGGTTCGTTCACCCCGTTAGAAAGGGGGATCACAGAAAGATATTATGCCCCTTTTCCCAGCCGGGTGTAATCCCCCTTGTGAAATTCTAAGGGGGTTGGCTTTGCCCCAATGGGTGCGCCAAAAAGGCCGTAATGGTCATTCAAAGAGGTTATGGAAGCGTTTCAGATATCCAGACTCTCCTTCCAATATTGGAGGCCGGATTTACGGGGACTGTGGGGTCGCGAGATAGGTTGGGCCTACCGTTGTTTTGTTGTGTTAACCGTCAAATGGCTTCCATATTACCGGGTGGCTACTGTGGGAGCATTTTATAATCGAGGATGGGGTGAGTTTTTCTTGGAATGGTTTGGCGGAATCTTAGAATAGAAGTTGGAGACGTACGAGTGAAAGGATATAGTTTATCTCGTAATTGCTCGCTCTATAGCCTTTTATATTATGTACTATGATGCATACAAGTAGGTGCAAAATGCCAAGCTATCAAGCGTTAAATTGTGCTACTTGGAACCTGGGGAATGCCCATATGGAGTGGCTTTCAATTATCTTGACATCTATTCCTTATGTGGGTAACTAGGGGTGAGGTTTAAGATACGGTTAATGGTTAGTTTTTTCCAATGACAAGAAGCGATTGCGAAATCATTTATAGTCCAAAGACTTGAGAGAATAATATTTTTCATCCATTGCTTTTCTCTCCCTGGGTCGTAACAGCCCCCCACCATTCTTCCTTTTGAGCATACTTAATAATCTTGCAATTGTAGTCCTGTATTAGGTTTATGAATTCACGTTTCTGTTCGGCGAGGATTCCCGAAACAATCCAAGTTCCATTACTTTCAATCAATTTCAAGATAGAGGGGATCACCTGTTTTATCTCGTGGAGGATTAAGTTACTGACCGCTACATGGTAAGGCTTACGAGTCTCAAAATGTCTAACATCTGAATTAAACTGCCTTATCCTCGTACACCCATTCAGTGATATATTTTCGCGAAGGTTCTCAAAAACGGAAGGGTCATTATCGATGGCATCTACGATTTGAGCTCCCAGCTTTTCTGCATAAATAGCAAGTATTCCACTACCTGTACCAACATCTAAAACACGAAGTCCAGGTTTGATAGTCTCCTCCATGAGCTCAAGACATATCCGGGTCGTAGGGCTCAGGCCTGTGCCAAAGGCGTTTTTGGGAGAAATGGCAATTACTGTTTCACCTGGCGAAGCACTGTATTCTTCCCAGTATGGCTTGATTGCAAGATGCGGGGTAACATGAATGACGGTGAAAAATCGTCTCCAGTCCAGCAGCTTTTCCAGGTCGATCTCTACCACCTTTGCTGAAAACGGGATATTTACGTTCCATATCCTGTTCAGATCGCGCCAGAATCTTCTTAACCGGGTTAAGACAGTGGGTACGGCTTCAGCACCTTTGCAAACAAGGGTCATTGAGGTACCTTCTGGAAGATCCTCGATATAGGGGTATATTTCGAGCTGTTCCTGACAAAAATAGGTGAGGGCCTCCTCCCATTCTTGTGGTATTTTAAAAGATACCTTATATGAATTAGACATGACAGCAAGACTTGGTACTCTTGTAACGCCTTAGTTCGTTCAAAGTAGTTACCTTCAAGTCTGTTTCTAACGTCATATGGTGGCCATGGGTATATCTTTTTACAACAGACCAAGCTGCTACGATTTTTTCAATGGGATAAAGTGTTACGTTCTTTTTTCTTTCCCCATGCCATGAATAGATGTTAATTATATACTTTATTTTATGTACCCGAACGCCTATACTCCTCTGAATGAAAGTGTGAGATAAAATATTATATACTTTCAATCGATTTTCCTATATAGTAATCGTTTCCGAGAGATGATTTTTTTACCCTGTTGGAAAAGCCCTGTCCTGAAACACGGGGTCAAAATCGATCTATTATACGTTATTTTTCCCCCGCTGAATTTCCCAAGGGTGGGTTCTATTAGCGAGGTGGAATTCTAATGGGTTCAATCCGTTGAACGATTACTTTTTTTATGTTGTCCGTAACGGGGTGGTCGTGCTTTGAGGGTTAAAAAGGGAGAAGTTTTTGAGCTTGCAATAGAAAGGTTAGGGTTTGGAGGGTACGGGATCGCGCATCTAAACGGCCTTGTAATCTTTGTCGAAAAGGCAATTCCAGGAGATGTTGTAAAGGCAAGGATAGTTAGGATAAAGAAGAGTTATGTGAAAGCGCGTCTTGTGGAATTGGTGAGGCCTTCACCAGACAGGACCATGGCACCTTGTCCTTACAGCGAATTTTGTGGCGGATGTAAATGGCAGTTTCTCGATTACCCAAAAGAGCTGGAGTACAAGAGACAACATGTTATCGAGTCATTGGAACATATCGGAAAACTGAGTGATATTCTTGTGCATGATGTGCTACCATCAGATAAGATATTTGGATATAGGAACAAGATGGAATTCTCCTTTTCTGACAGGAGATGGCGCCTCCCTGATGAGATGGCACAGGAAAGGATAGATGACGGTTTTGCCCTAGGACTCCACGCCCCTGGTGATTTCAGTAAGGTAATCGATATCAAGAAATGCCTGCTCCAGCCAGAGACAGGGAACCAAATCCTCGAGGACGTGAGAACCTTTGTGCGTAGCTCAGGAATTCCGGTCTATAGCCTCCGTACCCATGAAGGGTTCTGGAGGTTCCTAATGCTTCGTTACTCCCATGTCCATGATATATGGATGGTCAACATAATTACTTCTGAAGAGAAAATCCTATGGGTTCAGCCCATGGCAGATATGTTAAGGGAAAGGCATAACAATATTGGGTCAATAGTTAATAACATAAATACCCGAAAAGCTGCAATTGCAGTGGGAGAATGGGAGATTTTGCTTGCAGGGGAGCCGACAATCAAGGATAGGATTGGTAACTATGAGTTTGAGATATCACCCAACTCTTTCTTCCAAACTAATACCTTAGGTGCAGAAAAGCTGTATCAGAAGGTAAAAGAATATGCAGGCTTGACAGGTCAGGAGACGGTAATAGACCTTTATAGCGGAACAGGGACCATCCCTATATTTATTGCTGAACGTGCAAAAAAGGTAATAGGTATAGAGATTTCTGAAAGTGCTGTGGCTGACGCCCGGAGAAACTGCATCAAGAACGGAATCTCCAACTGTGAATTTATCCATGGGGATATTACGAAGGTACTTTCAGGGGTTAACGAGAGGCCCGAGGTTATGATCATTGATCCTCCGCGGGCAGGTATGCATAAGGGAGTGATAAGGCAGATAAAGGATATAAGGCCATGCCGTATTGTTTATGTATCGTGTAATCCTGCTACATTAGCACGTGACCTGCATATGCTAAAGGACTCATATAGTCTCATTGAGGTCCAGCCAGTAGACATGTTTCCTCATACCCCCCACATAGAAGTAGTGGCTAAGATACAGGCGTTATAGTCTTACAGAGCAACTCTTTTTCCAAGGAGCTTAAGTGTTACGTTTCATAAATGTCAGATATTTCTTGTAATAGCCGCCCCGGGTTTTTCCTTGACAAACCTGACCATATTCTCTAATTCAGAAACCTGAAGGGATATTTCTTTACTTAAAGACTATTCTTTACTTAAAGACTATTGCTGAAGGAGGTAGATAATGTTTAGCGGATGCTACACAGCCCTGGTGACACCATTTAAGGGCGACAAGGTGGACTATGAAGGGCTGGAAAGGTTGATCGAGTTTCAGATCGCAAGTGGTGTAAGCGGTATCCTGGCTGTTGGCACTACTGGTGAAAGTCCTACTCTCACATGGGAGGAGCATATCGAAGTAGTTCGTTTTGCTGCTGAAAAGATCAAGGGGAGGTGTCAGCTGATTGCTGGAACTGGAAGCAATTCGACGGAGGAGACCATAAAAGGGACCGAGCACGCTCTCCACGCGGGAGTGGATGCGGTTCTTCTGGTTGACCCCTATTATAATGGTCCCAGCTCGCTTGAGATTCGAAAAGAGTATATCGCTCCTGTAGCAGAGGCATTTCCTGAACTACAGATCATACCCTATGTGATTCCAGGCCGTACAGGGACTCAACTCCTCCCAGAAGACCTTGCTCTTCTCAACAGGCAATTTCCTAACGTAAATACAGTCAAGGAGGCTACTGGAAACCTAAAGAATATGATTCGTACCCGAGAATGTTGCGGAGAAGATTTTACCATACTTTCTGGTGATGATGATAAAACGTTTGAAATGATTACCAATCCGGATATCCGGGCAAGTGGTGTAATTTCAGTGGCTTCAAACATTGCACCCAAAGCAGTTCAGGAACTTACCGTACACTGTAAGGAAGGCAGGGAAACCGATGCGGAAAAGCTATTGTCTGGTCTAAGGCATCTTTTTGGGATAGTAACGGTCAAAACTCAGGAAGAAAGCCCCTTTGGTCCTGTAACCTGTAGGGCAAGAAATCCTTTGGCCTGCAAGACCTTGATGGCTATATTAGGAATGCCTGGAGGGCCGTGCAGAAGGCCTCTGGGAAAGATGACAAAAAAAGGGTTAGACACAGTACTTGAGGCTGCACGTACTGTCCAGTCTGATTATCCTGAAATATTTGCTCCAATTGCGGATTTTTTTGATGTGGATATTGAGGAAAGGCTTGTGGACGAAACCCTAAGGTCAGGGCTGATTTATAAAGAGTATTAGTTCTTAAGCGGCCGTTCACATGAAGGAAAAGCTCCAAACGTCGAACGGTTTCGAGATATATATCTGATTATATGGAATTTAAAGAAAAAATTAGAAAAATTCTTGACGAAAGGGAGTGGAAAGCTGTAGACAGGGCTGATTTAGCCTGTGCTGCGGTCTTGATTCCTCTGTATTCCAGGGGGGGCAAAAGATACGTCTTGTTGACAAAAAGAACGAACAAGGTTCATCATCACAAAGGTCAGATATCATTTCCTGGGGGCAGGAAGAAGGAAGGGGAGAGACTACGGGAGACCGCTTTAAGAGAAACAAAGGAAGAGGTGGGGATCAAGAGGTCCCAGGTCGAAATCCTGGGGAAATTAGATCAGGTTCAGACAATAAGCAATTTTTTGGTGACTCCGTACGTCGGCATTATTTCGCCGCCTTATCTTTTTACTCCTAATCCTGAAGAAGTTGAGGAGATCATAGAAGTTCCACTTGATTTCTTGCTCGATGAATCGAATGTGAGGGTGGGGATATTCCATCTTCAAAGAAAGAGTATGATGAGTGGTATGGAATCAAGGTACTATCTCTATAAAGACCATGTGATATGGGGCGCTACCGCAAGGATGTTGTTGAAGTTCAAGGAAGTCTTAGGTGACTGCCTCAAAAAAGAGGTGGAACATATCTAAGTGTTCAAGCGCGGGCTCTCCATCTAAGCTCTGAGGATCAGTGAAAATGTTTGCGAGGCACGCTTAAGCGTGTGGCTATAAGCCCGTACGTAAGGGGCTTGCACCTCATGGCGATGTTGTTATGTCTGTCGCGTTCATACTGGGCTATCTGAAATGTTTGACCTCATGCAAAAAGACAAACATATTGGTAGGTGCCGATTGAGAACAAGCGAAACCAGGTTATTTTATGAAGATCTTACTTACCAACGATGATGGAATATATGCTGATGGGGTTTGGGTACTTAAGGGGATACTTTCTTCGCGACACAACGTTACAGTAGTTTGTCCTGAGAAGGAATGTAGCGGATTTGGACACGCAATTACAATCTCCGGTCCCATTCAGGTAACCAGAATACAAAAAGCAGAGGGTGAATGGGGTTACGCTGTGGCCGGCACCCCAGCTGATTGTGTCAAATTAGGGGTGCATGAACTCCTTGAGGCACGACCTGATATTGTCATCTCAGGGATCAATTCAGGGGCAAACGTAGGGGCCGACATTAATTATTCTGGCACTGTTTCAGCAGCCCGTGAGGCAGCAATGATAGGGATTCCGGCCGTTGCTGTGTCTCAGGATAGAGGCCAAGTAAATGAAAATGGATACAGGGCCGCTGCAAAATTTGTATCGATTTTGATCGAGCAGATGATGGAAAGGGGCTTACCCTCAGGCGTTTTCTTGAATGTCAATTTACCTGGAGTTCCTCTGAGTAAGATTAACGGCGTAAAGATAACAAGACAGTGTGTCATGCCGATAGTGGATACCTTTCAAAAATGGATGGATACTAAAGATCGTACGTGGTATCTACCGCTATATGAAAATCAGGACTTTACTAAGGACCCAAGGAGCGACAGAGCTGCCCTTTACGACAATTCAATCTCTATTACTCCATTAAGATGCGATTTAACAGATTATGATGAGATGGAACGGCTTAAAACCTGGCGGTTTTTGTTGGGTACGGAGAAGAACTTTTAGAGCTTTGTAAGATGTTGTGTCACCACAGGTTACGAATAGCTAATAAGCTACAAGATCCTGTAAGATTTTAGCATTTCGAAATAAGCCGGTTGCATCATACTCAAGCTGAAGTTACGATACAGGATGCAAGACGCAGGATACATGATGCGCTGGGCGGGAACCTAGTCCACGTAAACATAGTTGTCCGCGCAATCCTTTTTTATAAGCAAAACCTAATGTTAGCGGGCACTTTATATGTCCACCTAAATTGCGGCGGGCGCAAAACAACCGTAGAAATATTGTCAACTCGCGAAGGTTATGGCTGGCTGCCCTATATCGGGTTTTGCACCCAGCCCATAACCATGACGATTTTTGCCCCACACTATATAGTCTTATATCTTGGATCCTGTACCCGTAATATTCAGTATTCGGGTTGGCTTTTGATGATGGCGTGCTTCTTTCAAGAGGCTAAGTTGTTAGAAAGTCCTTAAGTTTTGGTGCAGGAGATGAAGACAACTTTCATAAAGAGTATTAGGCCAGGAGACTCCGTTAACGACGTCTTTGTGGTGTGTGATAAGACACTTTACAGGAAAAAGGACGGTACCCCGTATATTAGCATGGTTCTTGGTGACAAGACAGGATATATGCGGGCCGTAGTCTGGGATAATGCAAAGGCCATATACGATTCTGTTGGTGTGGATGACTATGTTATGGTCGAGGGAGATGTTACTGAATATCGGGATAGCCTGCAGATAACCGTCAGGGGTATGCATCGATGTGACAAGAGTCAGGTTCAAAGGAGGGACTTTATACCGTCTACTGAAAAGGATATCGAACATATGATGGACCGGCTGATGCAGGTTGTTTCAGCTGTGCAAAATGTTTACTTAAAGAAGCTATTGGATGCATTCTTCAACGATCACGAATTTGTGGAGAGGTTTAAAACCGCGCCCGCTGCAAAGAAGATGCACCATGCATATATTGGGGGCCTTCTAGAACATTCACTTTCCGTGGCCATTCTGATTGAGGCGGTTGCTAATCACTTTAAGGGGGTTGACCGTGACCTCTTGTTAACTGCTGGGATATTGCACGATGTAGGAAAGATATTCGAATTTCATTATGAAACCCATATTGATTATACAGACGCAGGTCGACTCTTGAATCATATTGTCATCGGAGTAGAACTCGTGGAGAAGAGGATGTCCACCATTAAGGATTTTCCTCAGGAGCTTTCCCTTCTCCTGAAGCATATGATTGTCAGCCATCACGGAATTCGAGATTTTGGCTCGCCTGAACCACCCAAGACCCTTGAGGCGGTAATCCTGAATTATATCGATGAGCTCGATTCCAAGATAAATGGTATTAAGGGATTTATAAACGGAGAGGATTCAGGTAGCTCGTGGACTTCATATCACAGAATTCTGGAGAGGCGTTTTTATAAAGGCTCATCTGAAAATTAGGTAGTCCCCGTCCATCCCCATTCCTTTTCGAGGGGCAGGCTATCCGGTAGGGTAGATCTTACGCCGGGGAGGCGAGAACGCAGCTTATCTGAAAAGGCTATGTGTGGAGTGTCGCTTGGCGTGCTTGTAAGAGAATACCCCCCTTGGAGCTATACATCCTGAATGAACAAAGAGTACTCCTGAATTCGTAACCCTTAGGCTCAAAAGCGTCATACTGAACTAAGCGAAGCATGATTGGACCTAAGAGCTGAGGGCTAAGAATGGAGAGTTAAAAAGCTAGTATTTTGTTGCCAAGAAGAAAAGCAGACATCGGCGGTTAGTGTCAGCCGTCGGTGTCGGCGAGCGAGTCCTGACACCGTCTGGGTAATTACATGAATTCAACTATACCCCGTAAGCGCCATTCCCGCTTAAGCGGGAATGACAGGACTTAGATTTTGGCCTCTTAAATAGGGTGTCCCCTTGGGGAGTTGAACGCGGCGAAAGCGAGGTAATGTGTATTATGGATTTTCACCCCGTGCTTCTGCACGGTGCTCTCCTACTCTTCCAAAGGGATAAATGGGAATATATTGGCTAGTTTACGGTGTACCTAAATCCATATGAGATAAGGAGGACGTGTAATGGAATGTATCTTTTGTAAGATCATAAAGGGAGAGGTCCCATCTTTTAAGGTTTACGAAGACGAAAAGGTTTTTGCCTTCATGGATATTAATCCGATAAATGATGGCCATATGCTTGTGATACCGAAGACTCATGCCGAAAATCTGTTTGAGATAGAAGAGTCAGACTTTCTTGCGGTAATGTCAGTGGTGCGCAGGTTGTCATTAGCTATAAGGAGAGTTCTTGGGCCAGACGGTATGAATTTAATGCAACTGAATGGGGAAGCTGCTGGACAGGTGGTACCGCATCTTCACGTACACATTGTTCCCAGATGGGGGGGTGATGGTAAAGGAATCTGCGAGTGGGAACTCGTTCCAGGAGACAGGGACAAGATTAAGGGCCTGTCAAAAAGGATTCAGGAGGCATTGTGAAGAAGCTCCCAAGTACATAACTTCTCAGGCTGGAAATACAAATTTAGCTTGAAATTTTATGCAGTTATTTTTATAAGAGTAACCGGGAGATTAATCACGTTAAGGTAAGATCTTTGGCATTTTTAGCATCTTGTAGCAAGCCGCTTGCGTCGGGCCCAAGCTGAACCTACGACACAGGGTACATTAAGCAGGAACATACCGCGGGTAAGTACAGTTATCCGCGTAACCCTTTCTGAGGAAAGCCAAACGTAGAGTAGTATTTCATATGCCACCGAGATTGCCATATGCATCCCGTATCGTATGTTCGGCATTCGGCTTGTCTTTTGAGTGGACGGGTTTGTTTAGAAAAGACTAAGGTGTTACAGTTTAAGAAGTTTGTAGTCGTTCACTGTGGAGTTTTCCTTACATTGGGTTTGTGGAAAGATTATGACACAAGATCGCGTGCCTTGCTCAGGGCAATTCATGAGTCGTCGATACACTCAAAAAAGCATGCATACCCGCCACATAGGTACAAACAGGTAGACAGACACAAGAACTACACCATGAACGGTTACGAAACCCTAAACTGAGCGTTACGAGTTTTGACATAAGTGCGTGTGAATGCCCTCCCCCCTTGGATCTTTAGCAAAATCGCTAATCGCTCAATCTGGGGAAACGTAAAGGAGCTGAATTCTGTTTGGATCTAATTCTCTTTTTTAAATTTATTATATTAGGCTTTTTACTCTTACTATCAAGTTTTTTTTCAGGTTCTGAAACCGCTTTATTCTCATTGGGAAGATTTCAGATCAAAAGACTTAAAGAGGAGGAGCGTTTCTCAACCCGTTTCATATTAAAACTCCTTGAAGATCGACGCGGTTTGATCATAACCATCCTCGTGGGAAACGAGCTGGTCAACATCTCTGCGTCTATTGTTGCTGCTTCCATCTTTATCTCAATTCTGGGACACCAAGGAAAATGGGTTGCCATTATAGTGATGGCCCTCCTTATACTTTTGTTTGGGGAAATCATTCCCAAATCAGCCGCCTTTAATTACAATATCACATTTTCATCGTTCGTGGCCCCGCCTTTGATGTTTTTCTCAAAGATGATCTGCCCCTTAAGATGGGTGTTTAAAAGGGTTGCTGATACGGTCATGTCCGCCCTTGGGTTTAAGACCTTGGAAAAGAAGGAGTTAATAATGGAAGAGGAGTTCAGAAGAATGGTAGATATAAGCCATAGAGGCGGGGAGCTAAAAGACGTGGAAAGGGATTTGATACATAAGGTGTTTGAATTTAGCGATGCATATGTGTCAGAAGTGATGGTGCCGCGAACAGACATGTTCTCTCTTCCTCACAACATAGAATTACGGGAGACGATAGACGAGATAAAAGCCAGACATTATTCACGGATTCCCATATACGAAGGGCAGATAGACAACATCGTTGGAATCCTATATGTAAAAGATTTGTTACGGATAGATCTAAATAAGGTACCACAGGACACAGGTTTTATTACACAGATTGCCAGAAAACCGTATTTCGTCCCTGAAACCATGAGAGTTGATGAGCTTTTCTATAAGCTCCAAAAAGAGAGGAAGCATATGGCCATATGCGTGGATGAATACGGTGGGGTGGCAGGAATCGTAACCATGGAAGACCTTCTTGAGGAGCTTTTCGGTGAGATCTATGACGAATACGACAAGGAGATAAGACTTTTTAACAAGGTTTCAGATAAGGTTTACAGGATAAACGCAGTTATGCCTCTGGATGAGTTCAAGGATCTGGTTGGTATTGAAATAATAGAGGAGAAGAGTGTAGATTCGGTGGGGGGACTGGTGTTGAAACTCTTTGGCACCCTTCCAGAACAGGATGCAACCATAGAATACAAGAACCTCGTTTTTACCGTGACCAAAGTTGGCAGAACAAGGATACTTGAACTCCTCGTTGAGATAAGGGAAGAGGAGAGGAATCGTTGAGTCTGGGTTATACACTAGCCATTATTCTTTTCTGCCTTATTGCCCAGGGCTTTTTTTCTGGTTCTGAGATTGCGATAATTGCATCGGATAAGGACAGGTTGAAGGTAAATGCGGGCAGGTCGAAGGCGGCTAAGTTTGCTTTAAAGCTTCTCGAGAACCCTCAGATATTACTCGCCACAACCCTTACAGGGACCAATCTTGCCGTCATTACTAGCACTGTTACAGCAACAGGCTTTCTCATTGATAGATTCGGTGAATACGGAGAGGTTATTACCTTTCTGATCATGTCCCCCTTGCTCCTCATATTTGGCGAGATAATTCCAAAGAGTATATTTCAACAAAAAGCCACTAAAATAGCCCTAAAGGTGGCCTATATTCTCTGGCTGGCATCCCGTATCCTTTTCCCAATCGTTTTCTTGACGTCCAGAACTATCAGGCTATTTTTCAGACTTTTCGGAAGCAACGAAGTCTCCCTTTCTCCTTTTATAAAAAGAGAAGAGCTAAAATTGATCCTGGATTCAACGAGTACGGAAAGTGACCTTAGAGATAAAGAAAAGAGGCTTATCAACAAGATATTCAAGTTCACGGAATCAACAGTACATGATGTAATGGTTTCCCTGGTGAATATAACTGCCATGAATGACAGGTCTACGGTTGGGGAGGCGGTTGACATAATCAACGAGAAAGGGTTTTCTCGAATTCCCATATATAGGGACAGGATCGACAACATGTTTGGAATCATCCACTCCTTTGATCTTCTCGGACTATCCCGTGACAGAAGTATAAGGGATCTGGTACGTAAGGTGCCTTTTGTACCTAAATATAAACGGATAGATGAACTTCTAATTTCGTTGCAGAAGAGCGGGAATGCAATGGCCATAGTGGTCGACGAATACGGTGGAACGGTTGGGATAATTACGGTCGAGGACATTCTCGAACAGATTGTGGGGGAGATTACCGATGAATATGACCATATGGAAGAATGGATTAGAAAGTTAGACGAGAAAAAATTTCTTGTTAATGCCAGAACAGAGATCGAGCATGTGAACGAAAACCTGGGCATCTCGCTTCCAAAGGAGGATTATGAGACGCTTAGCGGCTTCTTACTAAAGAAAATGGGGAGGATTCCAACGGAAGGAGAAGTGTTTAGATATCAAAATATGAAAATCACGATTAAGAAGGCCTCTCCTAAGTCGATTGAGATGGTTGAGATAGAAAAGGATTTTGTAAGTCATGAGATTTATTAATTTCTTAATTTCCATACAACCTGTTATCTTTTATTCTTGACTTTTCTGTCATTTTTTCGTTAAGGTTTTTGGTTTGTTGAGCTCTTTTTTTATTTTTGTTCTTCCTAAATTGATGGTCTCTTAAAAAGTCTCTTAACTCGTCACTCCCGCGAAAGCGGGAGTCCGTAACAGGCTGTAATAACGAGATCCCCGCTTATGCGGGAATCACACAAAAAGGCTAGTTCCGACTTTTTGCGAGACCATCAGATTTGAAACTCTTCGGGATTCCCGATTGTACCGTACTGCTCTATGGTCGTGAGCTCGACGTACCGGAGTGCGACTTCCCTCCTTCCACTTTCCATCTTCGCCTAACTTAGGAATCCCTCAATTTGCGTTTTTTATCTGTTTTTTGTTAACAAAATATTGCAGATTTTGCTCCTCCTGGGGGGCCTATCAAGAACCTTACCCAAACGCGAGATGTTTCCGGCATTTTCGGATGACGCGATAAAGAAGGTTTGATATGGCAAAGAAGAAACGGATTCCACGAAAGAAACTAAAAGAACCGGATGAATTCCTAACGTTTTCTGCTAAAGCGATTCAACTCGTTCTAGAACAAAGGTTATGGGCACTGATCGGATTATCGATTCTTGTGGTACTAATACTTGGCTGGCTCATTATCCGACATTTTTCAGAACTGGCTGAAAGTCAGGCGTATGCTATCCTCGAGAAAGGCCGATCTTATTACACGGCTGCTAGATCTCGTAACGACAGGCTTCGATCTTATGAGAAATCGACTAAACAATTTGAGGAGGTTCTGAAGAAGTATCCGGGTACGAAGGCATATCGCCTAGCCCTTCTTGCCTACGCAAATTATAGTTATGACGTTGAAATGTATCAGAAAGCTATCGAGCTTTACGAGGAGGCGGTCAGAACTTTCTCAGAAGATACGGCAATAAAGGGCCTTCTGTTAAGGGACCTGGCTTACTGTTATGAAGAACTAAAAGACTATAAGAGGGCTTCTGAATATCTTGAGAAGGTCACTGGGCTCGAGACTGAATTCTTAAAAGGGGAGGCATATTTTCATTTGGGTTTGATATCTGAGATGCAAAAGAATACTGAAAAGGCGGTGGAACAATATGAGAAGGTGGTGCGTGACTATCCTGAAACTTTGTATGTTGAGATAGCAAAGGATAGACTAATAAGACTGAAGACAGGTGCAGAAGGCTAGAATACAAGGAGGTTCCTTTACATGATATATGATGAAGAATTCGAGACACTTCCACGAGAAGCTCTTGAGGTTCTTCAGCTTGCACGACTCCAGCTTTTGCTGGAAAGGGTGTATGCCACAATCCCGTTTTACAAAAAGGCTTTTGGCTAAAAAGGGATTAAGCCTGACGATATCAAGTCCCTTCAGGACTTGCAAAAGCTTCCATTTACCATGAAGCAAGACCTTCGAGACAACTATCCTTTTGGAATGTTTGCAACCCCGTTGTTGTCCGTATCCATGCGTCTTCTGGAACCGCAGAAAAACCAACGGGTAGTGGGTTATACAAGGCCGATATCGAAACATGGTCTCTTCTGATATCTAGAACTTTAGTCGCAGGAGGAAGACACAAAGGCGGTGTCGCGCATAACGTATACGGTTACGGATTGTTCACATGAAGTCTGGGCCTTCATCACGGTGCTGAATGTCTAGGGGCGTCAGCAATACCGGTCTTTGGTGGGAATTCAAAACGAGAGATAGTTTTAATAAAAGATTTTGGCCTACTGTACTGAGATGTATCTGCTCTTATGCTCTTCTCGCAGTGAGGTAGCTGAGGAAATGGGGATCGATTTTAGGGAGATCAAATTCAAGCTAGGGGTGTTTGGAGCTGAACGATGGACCGAAAATATGAAGAGAGATCGAAAATAATCTTGGACTTGACGTTGTGGATATCTATGGCCTTAATGAAGTTGTAGGACCAGGAGTATCGGTGGCGTGTGTGGAGGAAAAGAACGGTCTCCATATCTTGGAGACCACTTCATCCCTGAAATCATAGATGTGAGCAGGGGTGAAATGCTCCCTTTTGGCCCATGGGGCGAGCTGGTCTTCACTACTTTGACCAAGGAGGCCTTTGCATTAATTCGCTAGAGGGCTCGTGATATATCTGTCTTATACCGTGAACGTTATAGGTGTGGAAGAAGACTGGTGAGAATGGGTAGAACCACCGGTCGATCTGATGACATACTTGTCATTCGTGGGGTGGATATCTTCCCTTATCAGATCGAAAGCGTACTTATATCGATATAGGGTGTATAGTTCATCATTATCAACTCATTGCTGATCGAGAAGGGCATATGGATACCCTAGATGCGGCTCTAGAAATGGATGAGCACTTCTTTTCTGGCGAGGGCGAGAAGGATATGCAGGCTTTGGAGCAACTGATTAGGAAGGACATAATAAAAGGATATGTTATGGGTTACGTGTAGGGCGCGCGTCTGATAGAACCCAAATCGATCCAGTGAACCGAAGGGAAGGCGCAAAGGGTTATTCACAAACGTTCTCTTTAAAGAAAGTCCTCTCCGGTGAACAGTCACAAACCATCTCGGGTAGGCCTGTAACTGCTCATGGGGTAAAGAAAAGCTTTACCACGTGAACAGTTATGCAATCCTTCATAAACAGTTACCTTACATATCCCACAGGCATTATATAGAGCGGGACTTGATCAATCTTAAGGAGGGCCTGCACCTCTTCTTCTCGAAATGCCCCTACCGCGCATGTCCCCAAGCCTAACGCCTCGCACTGGAGATATATGTTCTGGCCGACGTGACCAACCTCATTATTAACGTACTGTACAGCACGGTGCCCATATCGGTTCACCGTTCGGGCAAAGTCTGCAGCAATGACCAGAGACAACGGGGCGCTTGAAATCATCATCTGGCCGAGAGCTGCACTGGCAAGCCTCCGTCTTAGATCCTCTCCCGATAGTTTTTCAAGGGAGTGGTTAAAGGTATTGTAGTGGTACAGGCCGGAAGATGTTTCAGCAACATTACCCACAACCGCATATATCTCTAAAGGAAAGGTCGCTCCAGCTGATGGCGCGGTCCGCATACCCCGAGGAAGGACCGTCCCCTGAGCCGCCCAAAGTAGCTGAGCCAGTTCCTCTAGGCTAAGGGGTTTATCTCTGAATTCCCTCCTCGAACGCCTGGAACTGATCGCTTCCTCTACTGAGATCCGTCCTTTGGTCCTGGGGGATGGTAATAGCATGGTTCTATTCTCCTGTTTCTTTCCGAAAGATCCTTGCTCCTATATCTTTTTCCACATCATAAAGGGCAAAGCGAATTTCTTTATACGATTTCCAAGACTGATTGTTTATAGTCTTTAAGAACTCTTCGATTACTCTCACAGATTCCATTGCCCTTTTTAGATTCATGAGAATAATATCTTCAAAGGTCTTGTCTATCAGGACAAGATCGTATTTGACCGACTTGCCTGGATCTGTGTCGGTATTCCTTTCCTCAAGGAGTTTGCGGTTGAACTCTCTATCCTTTCTTAATATATTTATTCTGTGCCTTAATCGCTTGATCCGGGCTGACAGC
>DTYH01000205.1 GCA_012961955.1 Desulfobacterales bacterium
TGTCGCAACACCACCATATTCCTCACGCCATACGATATCCTGCGGATGAAAAACGCCCTTGGAATAAGCTCAGAAGATTTCTTAAAGACCTATACAAATACACTTATAGGAAAGGATTCAGGACTTCCGGTTGTAGTCCTTAGAATGGGCGAGGATGAGGAGAAGAGTTGCCCGTTTGTGACACCTGAAGGATGTACGATCTATGATGATCGGCCATGGTCATGCCGTATGTACCCGCTTCAACCTGAAAGTACCAATATCACGGAGAAAGCAAGCAAAGAATACTATTCTATAGTAGATGCCCCTTTCTGTCTCGGCCTGGAAGAGAATAGAGTAGTGAGTGTAGAGGAGTGGAAGGAAGAACAAGGCATACCAATCTACATTGAGATGGAACAACTTTTCAAGAGGATCACGTTGAGTGAGCACCTGAAGGGGAAGGAAATAAGAAACAGAAAGATACAGGATATGTTTTATATGGCCAGCTATGATCTAGATCGTTTCAAGCGTTTTGTATTTGACAGCAAATTCCTAGATGTGTTTGATGTGGATAGCAGCACGGTAGAAAAGATAAGGAGAGATGAGCTCGAGCTCCTAAAATTTGCTTTTAGGTGGCTCGAATTCGGACTGATAGGACAGCACGTGCTTAAAGTAAAACCTGATGTCCTGGAGGCCAAGAAACAGGAGCTTGGTATCAAATGACCCAGGAACCACTGATGCAGCCGATACCGGACGGGAGATTCAGATTCGCCTGCCGTAGGTCATTACCCTGTTTTACAAAATGTTGCGCCAACCTTAATCTTGTACTCACCCCTTATGACGTGCTCCGTCTAAAGAATAGGCTCAAGGTTTCATCCAAGGTCTTCTTAGAAAGGTATACCATATCTTATATAGATGAAGATTGTGGGATGCCGGTCGTAAAACTAAAAATGAACGATGACAAAGACCGGAGGTGTCCGTTTGTAAGCCCTGAAGGGTGCACCGTATACGAAGATCGCCCTGGGGCCTGCCGCATTTACCCCCTGGGACGAGCTGCGTCAAAGATTCGCGGAAGGGAAAGGGCAGGAGAATATTACTTTATGGTAAAAGAATCGCACTGCCTCGGTTTTGATGAAGATAAGGAGTGGACCATCGAAGAGTGGATAAAGGATCAAGGCCTTGACGAATACAATGCCATGAACGATATCTTCATGGATATTACGGCAGGCAGACATTCCAGAACGATAAAGACCCTTGGCGGTCAAAGGTTGAAGATGTTCTATATGGCGTGTTATAGCTTGGACGAATTTCGAAGGTTCATATTTGAAAGTACGTTCTTAGATCGGTTTGTTATCGAACAGGATGTAATTAACCGCATTAAAGCAGACGATGTCGAGCTGATGAGGCTTGCATGTCAGTGGCTCCAATTCGCCCTCTTTGGAGACAAGACCATTGAACCTAGGAGGGACTTTAACAATAATAATAGCCAGTAGCCACTACGTTCTCAGGACCGGGGCCAAGGACCGCTAGCCACTGGCAACGGATCCCTGCCTATCAGTAATCGGTCTATTCAATAATCCCATCTTTTAGTGCATTGTATGACCATACTGGGATAGGAGAGGCTTTACCCGTATTGGGATCTATCCTGCATCGATACGATGCCCTGGTGTGCATTTGTTCCCACATGCGATCCCACCCTCGAACAAAATAGGGGCAATTGTCATTGAAACAAACATAAAAGAACTCGTTTGGCCACGTGGAGTTAATGGGTACCATCCACTTCTTCATCTGATGTCCACAATGGGGACACGCAGGGACATTCTCTTTTGGCATTCTTTGAATCTCCTTTTATCAAGTTCGGGATATTTCAACTATTTCCTAAGTTGAGTGTTACACATGCTAATATTGTAAAACGTAAGCCTCTTGAAACAAACCCGGCCGTATCGAAAGACAGGCCGAATACTGAATATACGATGTAGGTTACAAGATCATTCACTTGCAATATGTCCCCGCCCAGTGCATCTTGTATCCTGTACCTTAAGTTCAGCTTGAGTCTGATGCGCCCAGCTTGTTTCAAAATGCTAAA
>DTYH01000206.1 GCA_012961955.1 Desulfobacterales bacterium
CGAAAGTTCCATCTCCAGCTCTGAGGAGGCCGTACGGGCCGCTACGGCTGGAGCAGATGCCGTGCTTGTCGGCACTGCTGTGATGCGTGCACCTAACATCCCTTTGTTTCTAAAGAGAATGATATCAGTGGGGTGGCCTATATGATTCGTATCAAGATCTGCGGTCTAACAAGCAAGGAGGATATTCATCTCTGTGCTTCAGCAGGGGTTGATGCTTTGGGGTTTGTTGTAGAATACCCGATTCCAGTCCCTTGGAACCTTGAGCGCAAAACAGCTCTTCAGCTTATGGCGAGTGTTCCACCCTTTGTGACAAGTGTGATCGTGGTAGGGGACGATCCTGACGAGGTCCTTGCTATAACCGACATGTTAAGGCCGAATGTTGTGCAACTACACGGACGTGAGCCTTTAGATACCACGGAGAGACTCATCACGAAGCTCAAATCATTGGGGGTACAGGTCATCAAGGCACTCCGATTCTCAGTGAGAAGAGGAGAGCTCAATTACGATATTTCTGACCCGGTTGCAGCATGCCGCAGTCTTGCTGATGCTGGAGTAGATGGAGTTGTCCTTGATTCCATGACCGATTCTCGTCCAGCTGGCACGGGTAAATCGTTTGACTGGAAGATTGCCCGCTTGATAAGGGACGAAGTGAATACCCCTGTGATTCTGGCCGGTGGTCTGAACGCCGAAAATGTACGTCGGGCGATCTCCGAGGTTCGCCCCTATGGTGTAGATGTGATTACAGGAGTTGAAAGTCCCATCGGAAAGAAAGACCCTTCCAAAGTAAAGGAGTTCATCAAGGAGGCTCGTTGGGGGTATTACGAGTCTCTTAATCAATGGAGCCACTCACCCGAATGATCAGCGAAATCGTGACCATTCACGGGGTAAAGCCTTCCTTGAAATGACCGGCGCAAAAGCAGGACGTGGGCTATTTTGGGGAGGGACAACGCCAATGGGCTGTTATTACTGACTAAACTGGTATTGAACATGCAATACAGCGGTTTACAAGGCATTCTTGTGGGATCGGGCTCAAATCTTTTTTCTTGACAGTCTCTCTTCTATCCTTGCTACAAGCCTTTTCATCTCTTCATCCTTCTCAAGGTAATCCCTGAACCTCTTTCGCACCTGGCTCAACATCGAATAATCGAGCCCCATTGACCTTCCAATCTCTGAGGCAAGGTATCCCTGTATGCGTCGTACCTGAGGCAACTCTCGATCTGAAACCTTATCCAGGAGAAGGCTCTCCCTCACCAACTTCACAAGCCCTCGGCTCCCCGACAAACCCTGTCCGATAATCTCCTTTTTGAGAGAAGTATTGGGCAGGCCTATCTCAGATCGGATTGCATGCCAATAATTCCTCATCCCCTCTTCGTTATCACCACCATACCCCGATAAGACAAGATCATAATCGACCCACTCCTGCCTCTCACCCTTCCGAATGCGGCCAGGAAGCCTGCTCCACCTGTATCCTCTCAAACATCCCTCCTTCTCCATCAATCCCTTTCTGTCCCATTCTGATCTCCGGATAGGATTAAGAGGATACAACGAGAAACGACTCTAAGGTAGCTCCCGCGCTCCACCAAGATGCTCTTGAACCTACCCTGGTACAAGTGCCCTGAACGGTCGTCGTCCCTGTTAAACCAAGAAGTATACGTAATATTGAAATGACGTATAAACTCGCTTACGTTACCCAATGGAGTCTCAAGAAAGGAGTGAAAGTGATTCCTCATTAAAACATAAGCATGGGGGATAACATCATAGGTCCCAAGGGACCCCTGAAGCAGCTCAAGGAATCTCTTGAGCTCATGATTCTCCAGAAAAATATCCTTCCCCCCATTGCCACGACAGGTACCTGGTAGACACCATTTGGAAATTGAACCCTTAAAGGTCTCGCCACGCTTGACGTAGATTATCACTTACCTGAAATTGTCAACAAGGAAGATTTATCTTTTTTCCGTTTCCATGCTTGAAAGGATGGATCGTTTGTCTTATCATGTTAATCTCACCTCTCGTTGGTTCAGTTTGTTGTGTTTGGTTGCAAGACTAACCTACCTGATCCAGCAAGGTTTTTCAATCTATTTCACCCTCAAAACCGTGTCTGTGGCGGAGGCGGGGCTACAAATAATGTGATGGGAAGGAGCAGCAAAGACAATATGCTTTCTAAATTATGGGTTACGCTTAGGTGCTTATATGAGAGCCCAGGCCAAAAATCATACCAAAACCATCTTGGATAGCATAGCAGACGGTGTCTTCACAGTGGATTCCCAGTGGAAGATCACCTCCTTCAACAAGGCAGCTGAAAAGATAACAGGTATCAAATCCACGGAGGCCTTAGGAAGACACTGTTGGGATGTGTTC
>DTYH01000207.1 GCA_012961955.1 Desulfobacterales bacterium
ACGGGATTTGAACCCGCGACTTCAACCTTGGCGAGGTTGCACTCTACCACTGAGTTATTCCCGCAGTTGACTATCTAATTAAACATTTTTCTACTTTTTGTCAATAAAAAAATTCTCGCCACCTATTCACGCGTAAGCCGGAAGAATTTTGTAAAGTAGTCCACCCCTGACCAAATGGTCAGTATAACCGCTGGTATTAAGAAGAATTTTCCCACTACGTGAAAGTGAATCCCGAGATATGGGTAGTGGATAAGTAAAGGGATGATTGCCGCTATCTGAAAACCGGTCTTATATTTTGCAAGGAGTGAGGCTGAAATTACTATACCCTTACTTGCGAGAATTCCTCTGAGCCCTGTAACCGCAATCTCACGTCCAACAATGATAAATACTATCCACGCGGGAACACGGCCCATAGGGATTAACATGATTAATGCTGCTGATATCAGTAGCTTGTCCGCCAGTGGATCGAGGAACCTCCCGAAATCAGACACCGTGCCATGACGGCGAGCAAAAAAGCCATCCAAAAGATCGGTGATGGACGCACTCGAAAAGAGTATGGCAGCCATAAGACTGCAAAATTTATTAGGAAAGAGTAGGAAACCAATCATCACTGGGATGGTGGCGATCCGGTAAAAGGTCAAATTATTGGGCAGGCTCCATAGACCCTTAACAGCACGGGAAGATTTTACCTTATGATACATTTTTTACTAAGATAGATAAGTTGAGTGCTCAATGAGGAGCACAACAAGGCAACATAAAATATTGCATCACCTTGCGCACAAAACCTTGGGTCTCTGGAAAGGGCGGAATGCCTTTGTACTGGATAACTTTTTGCCCTCCTGCATTATAAGCAGCCAGAGCCAGGGGCATATTACCATCAAACCTTTTTATTAGCCGTTTCAAATAGAGTGATCCTCCAAGGACATTCTCACGAGGATCAAACGGATTGATAATATTCAGTTCTTTCAAGGTGTCTGGCATGATCTGCATTAGCCCCAATGCCCCAGACCTTGATACAGCAATTGGATCGAAATCGGATTCCACCTTAATCAGTGCCTTAATGAGCGAGAAAGGGAGGAGATGTTTACGAGCGGCCTCGGCAATGTAGGTATCATATTCGTGGTTTGCTAAACACGCTATACCGTCTGAGCTTTCATTGAGGTAGATGGAGTATCTGTAATCTGAATATGTGGGCACATTGGTGAAATGAATAATTCCTTTGTTATCAATAAACCTATAAATATCTCCTCCTGCTGAAACGGCAAACAAAAATGTTGTCACAAGAGATAAGAATAGAGAGACAGGAATTACATGTCTAAGGCCAAGATGCTTTCTACTTAACCCTTTTCCAGTCATCTAGAAACCTTTCTATTCCCTTGTCGGTTAAAGGATGATTGGCCATCTGTTTGATTACCTTATACGGTATAGTGGCGACATCAGCACCCATAAGGGCGGCCTCTAGAACGTGTAGTGGATGACGTATACTTGCAACAATTACATTTGTTTCAAATGCATAGTTTTTATATATATTTACTATCTGCTCCACCAGAAGCATACCTTCGTGAGAGATATCGTCTAAGCGTCCTACAAAAGGACTGATATAGGTGGCTCCAGCTTTGGCCGCAAGGAGGGCTTGCAAAGGCGAGAAAACAAGGGTGACATTAGTCTTAATCCCCTCTTTGTTAAGTATTCGGGTGGCCTTGATTCCTTCAGTGGTCATCGGAATCTTGACTACAATGTTATCGTGAATACGGGCCAGCACACGCGCTTCTCCCACCAGCCCGTCTGCATCCGTTCTGACAGCCTCAACACTCACAGGACCATCAACGATACTGCAAATCTCTTTGATCAGGTCTTCAAAATTGCGCCCTTCCTTTGCTACCAAGCTCGGGTTAGTGGTGACGCCATCTATTACGCCAAGGTCGTAGGCATCTCTTATCTCCTCAATATTAGCTGTATCGATAAAGAATTTCATTTCCTATCCTCCCTATATCCGACTACTTACTATCGTAACATCTTGTAAGATTTCATAGGGGGTGAAGGTTTTGTTTCGTAAGTGTTCACGGGGGTGAAGCTTTTTTTGAAGCGCCTTGGTGGAGACTTTTAGTTTTTCCGCAAATTGTCCCAGAACTAACCCCGTGAAGGTAGTTGTTATTCAGTTTCCGTCTCGTCTAATCTTTTCCATGAATTTGTCCCTGCATGCCTTGCTACAAAAATGATACTCTGTACCGTGTATCATCTCTTTTATACCCTTTCGCTTAGGGAAGTAGGTTTGGCAAAAGGGATCCTTCACCATGACATCGTCGATCTTACCCACATCATTGGTGTATTCAGATCTTCTCAGGTTAGGTCCTTCAGGAGATGTCCATCCCCTAAGGAGTCTATACCCCAGATAGACCAGTATGCAAAGTATTATAAATCTCATTCAAAAAGTATAATCCTTCTCCCGCCATCTTTAAGATCTAAAAGGAGTGTTCTTATATTCTTTTTTAGAACAGGGTGGATCAGGTCTGGCTCTATATCAAAAAGGGGACGTAAGACAAAACGCCTCTTGTGCAGTCTGGGGTGGGGCAGAGTCAGATACTCAGTATTCAATATCAGCTCATCAAAGAAAAGTATGTCCAGGTCAAGGATTCTTGGTCCAAATTTAATTCCGCTTGAGACCCGGCCCGCTTTCTTCTCAATCCCTTTTAGTCTGTTCAACAGGCCAACAGGATCAAGGCAGGTACAGATCTTTATCACACCATTAACAAACCAGGCCTGATCCTCAAAGTCTACAGGTTCTGTTAAGTATAATGGAGACTTCGTCTCCACACAGCATTCATGATCACCCTCAATTGCCTCGATCCCGTTTAAGCAATTCCGCTTTTTGTTGCCTAAGTTTGAGCCAATCCCGATATAAGCTGTATGCCTAAAATCCAACCTTTTTTATCCTTGTTACGGCCTCTTGAATCCGTTCTTTATCGACAGTAAGCGCCATCCGGATATAACCCTCTCCTGCGCTTCCAAAACCATTCCCTGGCGTCGTTACTATTCCTGCCCTGGTTAACAGGTGGGATGTGAATCCCTCTGAAGTGTACCCTTCAGGAACCTCAACCCATAGATAAAATGTGGCGAGTGGAACATCAATAGACAAGCCTGCCTCCCTGAGACCAGATACCAGGATATCTCGACGCTCCGCATAGATCCTACGCATTTCTTCCACGCAAGATTGACCACTTGAGAGTGCTGCAATTCCTGCAACCTGAATGGCCTGAAAGGCTCCTGAGTCTATATTACTCTTTATTTGCCCTAGGCCTTCAATGATTTTCGCGTTTCCAACCGCAAATCCTATACGCCAGCCAGTCATGTTGTATGTCTTCGAGAGTGAGTGGAACTCGATCCCGACCTCTTTGGCCCCTTCTACCTGGAGAAAACTCATTGGACGATAGCCGTCAAAGGCAATCTCTGTATAGGCCGCATCATGGCATACAATAATGTTATGCCTGAGGGCAAACAGGACAACGGATTGAAAAAAATCATCGCTGGCAACCGCAGAAGTAGGATTGTTCGGATAATTTAGGAACATCATCTTGGCTTTTTGAGCCACATTCGGAGGAATACTCTCCAGATCAGGGAGGAATCGATTCTCCTTTAAGAGATCCATAAAATACGTCTTTCCTCCAGCAAATTGAACCCCGATATTATAAACCGGATAACCTGGGCTGGAAACCAGGGCAACATCTCCTGAATCGATAAAGGCAAGAGGGATGTGGGCGATACCCTCCTTGGAACCGATTAGTGTTATCACCTCTCGTTGAGGGTCAAGCTCCACATTGAACCGCCTTTTGTACCAATCAGCAACGGCTTGATTAAAATCGTCCATTCCGGAATAAGAAGGGTATCTGTGATTGACCGGATCATCAGCTGCGTCCTTTAATGCATCAATAATATGTTGTGGTGTAGGGATATCCGGGTCCCCTACCCCCAGATCAATGATGTCTACCCCCCTTGCTTTAACCTCGTTCTTTTGCCTATCGATTTCTTTAAAAAGATATGGAGGAAGGCGCTTCAGTCTTTCTGATTTTTCAACAATCATCGATAAAGAATACCCCTCATCTTTATCAATAGTAAAGACCTTCATCCCACAGCTTTCCCTCGTAGATCACTCTGGCATCTCCTTCCAGGTATACATCGTTAAAAGAAGAGTGAGATCCAGCAAAGTGGACCACCAATGATTCTCCACTTCTGGTATAGACCGTTATCGGTGGAGAAGAGAGTCCCTTGGCTACTGCAATGATGGCGGCAGCTACCGCTCCTGTGCCACAGGCCAGGGTTTCCTCTTCCACCCCCCTCTCATAAGTGCGTATTTCAAGAGCACCTTCCTCTTGGACACGCACAAAATCTACATTAGTTCCTGCTGGCATATACCTTTCATGATACCGGATAGCCCGGCCTAGTTTTAAGACAGGGACATCCTCCAGTTCTGAGGCCCATACTACCACATGAGGCACACCGGTATTGATACTACTCACCTCAAGAGCTGTTCCGTCAATATCTAATCTATAATCCACTTGGATATCCTTTGGTGGAGGCATTTCCAGCTTTACTCGTTCACCCATAATCTCGGCATGTATTACCCCTGCTCGGGTCTCAAACGAGAGTGGTGATGAGGCAATCCCTCTTAGGTATGCAAAACGCGCAGCGCATCGCCCCCCATTTCCGCACATTTCTGCTTCGCTTCCATCTGCGTTAAAGAATTGCCACCTAAAGTCTGCCTTGTTTGAGGGTTCGATCAGTATGAAGCCGTCTGCACCCACCGAAAGCTTGCGCCTGCAAACCGCAACCACAAAACTGCTTAACCTTTCTTCAGATAGGATGCCATCTCGATTATCTACAAGGATAAAATCGTTTCCGCTCCCGCTCATCTTATAAAAATGGAGCCTAGACATCTTCCCCCGTGTTTTCTAACCGTTCACAAAAACTCTGGTATCGATTCTCCGGCAATAAGATCTTCATAATCCTCTCTCTTGCGAATCACGTAGAATTGATCCTTCTTAACCATTACTTCTGGTACCCTTGGCCTCGAGTTGTAATTAGACGCCATGGTAAAACTGTACGCCCCAGCACTCATTACAGCGAGCAGGTCACCTGGCTCCACCCTGGGCAATCTTCGGTCCTTGGCCAGAAAGTCACTGCTTTCACATATAGGCCCGACCACATCGGCAATGAACGTGGCGTCTTTATCCTTCTTTACTGGATTGATTGCGTGATAGGCGTCATACAGGGCCGGCCGAATGAGATCGTTCATCCCAGCATCCACTATGATAAAATTCTTTTTCTCTCCGATCTTGACGTAGAGCACCCGAGTTACAAGAATCCCTGCATTTCCTACAATAACCCTTCCTGGTTCAAAGATAAGAGTGACGGGGATGTCTCCTACGGTTTTCAATATGGCCTTTCCATATTCATTCGGATGAGGCGGTAATTCATGATCGTAGGTTATACCTAACCCTCCGCCCAGATCGAGATAGCGGATCTCTATCCCCGTTGACTGCAGGTCCTCAATCAATCTCTTGAGTCTTTTAAATGCATCCATAAAAGGTTCAACATCTAGAACTTGTGAGCCAATGTGACAATCCACACCGATAATCTTGATATGCGAAAGCCTGCGAGCGGCCTGATACGCTTCTTTGGCTTCGTTCATACAGATTCCAAACTTGTTCTTTTTCAAACCTGTGGAAATATAAGGGTGTGTCCTGGGGTCTATATCAGGATTAACCCTCAGTGCGATCTGAGCCCTGGTCTTCAATCTTTTAGCGCATCTGTTTACAGCCTCCAGTTCCTGAAAGGATTCTATGTTAAACATTAAGATGCTGGATTTTAAGGCAAATTCAATCTCATCTTCGCGTTTTCCCACACCTGAATAGACGATTTTGTGTGGAGGAATCCCGACCTTTAGCCCCCGATATAGCTCCCCTCCTGACACAATATCGAGTCCACTTCCCAAACTCGCAAAGAGCTTCAGTATGGCCAGGTTTGAGTTTGACTTAGCGGAGAAGCAGATAAGATGTGGTACATCAGAAACGGCCTTATTGAAAGTAATAAAATGATGCTTCAGCGTCGCATGACTGTAAAGATAAAAAGGGGTGCCAACACTCTCCGCAATCGATGATACAAGTACCTCTTCACAGAACATATGTCCATCGTGATAGAAAAAATGATGCATAACAAAGCGGCTCTCTACTTAGTCTACTCGTAACCATTGCCAGGGTGGAATCTTCTTCCCGTATAACACCTTGTAACTAAAGTGTTACATTTTCTCTAATGAACCATCGACCAACTGACATGTCTTTGGAGGGATAGGCGGCCCTTTTTTGCCGCACCCGACCCCTCCGAAAGAGAGAAGTCCACATAACAGGATGATAACAAAAACCAGGTACTTCTTTATCACAACTCCTCGATTCCCAAGTCGTTTTCAGCTGCCTCGATGGCGCGGATTACATTCGTTCTTGCCGTACCCCCCTTGGAAAGACGTCTGTTTACCATCTGTTCGGGGGTTAAATACTCAAAAACGTCTTCAGTAAATAGCTCGGAGAATCCATTCAGTTCCTCGAGGCTCAATTCATGGAGCTCCCTCCCTTGCTCAATTGCATAAGATACCGCTTTCCCCACGCACCTGTGAGCATCTCGAAAAGTCATCCCTTTTCTTACCAGATAGTCTGCCATATCTGTTGCATTCATATAACCGCTACGGGCAGCCCTGTCCATCACCTCCCTTTTCACCTTTAAGCGGGGAAGGAGTATATTCAAAACATCAAGGCAATTCCTCAATGTATCCACCGTGTCGAACAGAGGTTCTTTGTCCTCCTGCATATCACGATTGTAAGCTAAGGGGAGTGATTTCATGACCGTAAGGAGCGCTATCAGGTTCCCAAAAACACGTCCTGTCTTTCCTCTTATCAGCTCAAAGACATCGGGGTTCTTCTTCTGGGGCATGATACTACTCCCTGTTGCAAAGGCATCAGGGATTTCGATAAAGCCAAATTCCTGGGAAGACCAGCATATCATCTCCTCAGACAGACGAGAAAGATGAACCATACATATACTTGCCGAGGCCAAAAATTCTATTATGAAATCGCGATCACTTACTCCGTCCAAACTATTCCCTATTACTGCTGGAAAATCGAGGAGTCTTGCCGTGTATTCCATATCGATGGGATATGTAGTGCCAGCTAAGGCCGCGCTGCCCAGAGGAGAAGCGTTGATTCGTTTGAGCCCGTCTTCCAACCTGGCGCTGTCCCTCTTAAGCATTTCGTAGTAGGCCATAAAGTAATGCGCCAGCAAAATCACTTGAGCATGTTGAAAGTGGGTGTATCCGGGAAGTATTACATCTATATTCTGACGGGCCAGTCGAACCAATACCTTTTTAAGATTGTGAAGCGAGTTCAAGATATTACTGATTTCATCCCGGAGATACATTCGGATGTCGAGCGCAACCTGATCGTTACGGCTTCTAGCAGTATGAAGTTTTTGAGCAACATTCCCGATCCTTTCGATGAGACGGCTTTCTATATTCATATGGATATCTTCCAGGTCGCGATCGAACTCGAATTCTCCGGATTCGATCTCCTTTTCTATCTCTTGCAACCCCTCAATGATCTGCGCAGCTTCATCATCGCTGATAATAGACTGCTTGGCCAACATTCGGCAATGCGCAATACTCCCCTTTATATCATATCGGTAAAGCCGAGAATCAAAATCAATAGAAGAGGTAAATTGAGCTACCTTTTGATCCGTCTTGTCAATAAAGCGACCACCCCAGGGCCTTTTATCAGACACAACACTACCTCGTTTCCCTCTCTTTTGCCAATATGGCCGGGATACGGAGTCTCAGGGCATTCAGGCGGATAAAACCTTCGGCATCCTTCTGGCGGTATACGCTGTCCGCCTCAAATGTGGCAAAGCCACCGTGATATATAGATTGGTCAGATTTGCGTCCCAGGACACGACAGTTTCCTTTATAAAGCTCAAGACGGACAGTTCCGGAAACGTTTTTTTGTGTTTCATCGATCATGGCCTGCAATACCTTCATCTCAGGAGAGAACCAGAAACCGTAGTAGACCAGCTCGGCATACTTAGGGATCAAGGAGTCCCTCAGGTGCATGACTTCGCGGTCCATAGTAATCGATTCTATAGCCATATGAGCTACCCGCATGATGGTGCCCCCGGGCGTTTCATAGACACCCCGTGATTTCATGCCTACGAAACGGTTTTCTACAAGGTCGATACGGCCTATTCCGTTCCGTCCTCCCAACTCGTTCAAACGGACTAAAAGTTCAGCAGGGTTCAGTATCTCACCATTTACGGCAATCGGATCTCCCTTTTCAAACGTGATTTCAACTGTTTCAGGTCTATCTGGCGCATCCTTTGGGGATACAGATAGTCTGAATATCGATTCTGGTGGAGGAGCCCAGGGGTCTTCCAGTATACCCCCCTCATAGCTGATATGAAGAAGGTTTCTGTCAGTACTGTACGGTCTTTCAGGGGTTGCTGGTACAGGTATTCCCTTCTCTTTGGCGTACTCTATGAGGGAGTTGCGGGAATTAAACGACCATTCTCTCCAGGGAGCAATAATCTTTATGTCGGGGTTTAACGTGAGATACGTTAGTTCGAATCTTACCTGGTCGTTTCCCTTACCCGTCGCCCCGTGGCTTACTGCATCCGCACCCTCTAGCCTGGCAATCTCTATCTGTCTCTTGGCAATAAGGGGACGTGCTAGAGATGTCCCTAAGAGATATTGCCCTTCATAGATGGCATTTGCTCGGAAGGCAGGAAAAACGTACTCCTTCACAAAGGATTCCTTTAAGTCATCAATATAAACCCTGGTTGCCCCAGAATTGAGCGCCCTTTCTCTCAGGTCATCCAGTTCTTCTCCTTGTCCGATATCCGCAACAAACGCGACCACTTCGCAGTCATATGTCTCCTTTAACCAGTTTAGAATCACCGAAGTGTCAAGGCCTCCAGAATAGGCCAGTACAATCTTATTAATCCTCTCAGTCAAGAAAAATCCTCCTTTTGCCCCGTTAGAAAGTCCAGGGTTTTCTAACAGGATTTACTTGATTAATCTTTCCAGTATAGCCTTGTGCATATGAAGTTTGTTTTCAGCCTGATCCCAGACCACAGAGTTAGGACCTTCCAGTACATCTGCAGTAATCTCTTCTCCTCGATGTGCCGGAAGACAATGCATTACCATCACATCACTCTTGGCTTTTGCTACAAGGGACGCATTGACCTGGTACTCCTTGAAGATTTTTCTACGAAAACTGTGTTCTCCCTCTTGGCCCATACTCGCCCACACGTCCGTATATATTACATCAGCGTCACGAACCGCCTCTTCGGGGTCATCGGTGACTTTGATTTTGTTTCCTGCTCGTTCCAATGACCTTGCCAGGACCTCTCTGTTCGGTTGATATCCGTCTGGACAGGCCATGACCAGAGAAAGCCCAAGTATTGACGCTGCATTCAACCATGAATGGGCAACATTGTTTCCATCCCCCACCCATGCTATCTTCAGTTCATAGATGCTCCCCTTTTTCTCCTTAATGGTTAAGAGATCGCTCAATATCTGACATGGATGATACATGTCGGTAAGCCCGTTGATTACAGGAATGTCCGCTGCCGCTGCCAGCTCCTGGAGCAGATCCTGTGAATAGGTACGCACAACGATGCCGTCCAGGTATCCGGAAAGGACCCGACCAGTATCCCCTATAGGCTCGTTTCTAATCAATTGGGTATCCTCGACATTCAGGAAAATAGGAACCCCTCCAAGCTGAACCATAGCCGCCTCGAATGAGACCCGCGTGCGTGTAGAGGGTTTGTCAAAGATGAGCCCAAGTACCTTTCCCTGAAGCGGTCGATCCACAATACCGGCCAGGTATCGTCTTTTTAATTCCAGAGATCTATCGATGAGTACATCAAAATCTTCAACATCAAGGTCCAAAAGGGTTAATATATCGTCTTTCATCTATCTTCGACCATCTCCTTAAATATTTGATCCAGACATGTAATAAGATCGTCTATCTCATCCCGGCTAATAATAAGGGGCGGGATAAAACGGAGTACATTCCTCTGAGTACAGTTGATTAAAAAGCCACGCTCCATACATGAGTTTACAATCGAACTCCCGTCACCATCAATCTCCATACCCAGCAAGAGCCCCTTTCCTCTAATCTCTTTTATAATAAATGGGTATTTGAGCTTGAGACCATCGAGACGGTCTTTGAAATACTTACCCGTCTCCTGACAATGCCGTAATACGTTATCCTCAAATAGGATCTTAAGTACACAAAGTGCAACTGATGCCACAAGTGGATTTCCTCCAAACGTAGAGGCATGAGAACCTGGACCAAAGGCTTTGGCCACCTTTTCCGTCGCCAGCATAGCCCCCATGGGGAGTCCGTTAGCCAGTGCCTTGGCAAGGGTCATGATATCGGGTTCAACCCCAAATTGCTCATAGGCGAAAAGTGTCCCTGTCCTCCCCATTCCGGTCTGCACCTCATCAAGTATAAGGAGTATTCCTTGCTCGTTGCAGATCTCCCTTATATCCTTTAGATAACTTCTTGAAGGACAACGGACACCACCCTCCCCCTGTATCGGTTCTAACATGATGGCACAGGTTTTATCGTTAATCGCATTATCGATCGCTTCGGTGTTATTGAATGGGACAATATCAAAGCCTTCGAGTAACGGATCAAAGCCTTTTCTTACCTTGTCCTGCCCGGTAGCCGACAGAGTGGCCATGGTTCTACCATGAAAAGATCCTTCCATGGTAATGATTCTGAACCGTTCTGGCTTTCCATGATCCTTGAAAAATTTTCGTGCCAGCTTTATCGCGGCCTCATTTGCCTCTGCACCGCTATTACAGAAGAATACCCTGTCTGCAAACGATTTTTCTATCAGCCATTCGCCCAGGAGGGTCTGAGGTTCTGTATAGTACAGATTGGATGCATGGATCAATCTTTTTGCCTGAGAATACATGGTATCCGCAATTCTTTGGTTGGCATGACCCAGGTTACAAACCGCTATCCCAGCCACGAAATCTGTATAAGAGCGACCCTCAGAATCCCAGACCGTACACCGTTTACCACGGGAGATGACCAACGGAAAGCGTGTATAAGTACCGGCTAAGAAGCTCTTTTCCTTTTGAATTATTGCCTCTTTGTTCATAGTCTTATCTCGGTTCCCACCCCTTTATCTGTAAAGAGCTCAAGCAGCAATGCATGAGGCTTCCGACCATCGATGATATGCACCTTTTCTACCCCTTTTTCCAGGGCCTCGATACTGCATTGAACCTTGGGGATCATTCCTCCAGAAACTACATTCTCCTTAAGCATTCTCTCAACAACTTTCGTACTCACCGAAGAAATAAAATCTCCGGATCCGTCCTTTATCCCTTCTGTATCAGTGAGTAAGATAAGGCGTGTGGCCTTGACGGCAACAGCGATCTTGCTTGCCACCCAGTCGGCATTTATATTATATGTTTCACCATTAGCCCCTACACCGACAGGGGCAATAACCGGAATAAAACCTTTCCCCACCAGTATATTGATTATCTCTGGATTAATCACAACCACCTCACCAACCATCCCGATATCGATAATCTCAGGAGGACTTTCCTCGCCATAAGAATGAACAAGCTTTAGTTTTTCAGCCAGTATTAGATTACCATCCTTTCCACTAAGCCCGACTGCTTTACCTCCATGCTGGTTAATCTGAGCAACTATTCCTTTATTGACTTTACCCCCAAGGACCATCTCCACTACATCCATTGTTGGTTCGTCAGTAACTCGAAGACCATTCACAAATCGCGAGCCTATCCCCATCTGGTCCAACACAGCGCCGATTTGAGGGCCTCCACCATGGACGATTACCGGATGCAATCCAACAAATTTCATAAGTACGATGTCCCGGGCAAAATCCACCTTGAGCCGCTCGTCCACCATTGCATGGCCGCCATATTTGATTACGAGAGTCTTTCCAAAAAAATGGCGAATATATGGAAGAGCCTCTATCAGTATATCTGCTACCGATTGCCTCGTATCTGTCATTTAGTGTCAGCTAACACTCTATAAGATATAACGGCTTAAGTCCACATCATCCTTGATACCCTTGAGTTTCCTGTAGACATAATCAGCATCGATGGTAATGGTCTGTTTCTCCATATCAGGAGCTTCAAAGAGGATATCGTCCAATAGGCGCTCCATCACAGTGTGGAGTCTTCTCGCTCCGATGTTCTCTGTTCGGGCATTTACTTCCACTGCGATCTCAGCTATGGCCTCAATTGCTTCATCTTCAAATATCAATTCAATCCCTTCTGTTTTTAGCAGGGCTTTGTATTGAATAATAAGTGCATTCTTAGGCTCTGTCAAAATACGTACAAAATCTTCCTTTCCCAACGATTTGAGCTCTACACGGATAGGAAATCGTCCCTGAAGCTCTGGGATGAGATCAGATGGTTTTGAGGTATGAAAAGCGCCTGCTGCTATAAACAGAATGTGATCTGTCCTTACCATGCCATACTTTGTCGATACAGTAGACCCTTCTATTATGGGCAGAAGATCACGTTGTACGCCTTCCCGAGATACGTCTGGGCCATATCTTCCGTTCGATCCGGTAATCTTGTCGATCTCATCCAGAAATATAATCCCTGTCTGTTCCACCTTATGGATTGCCTTTTTCACCACCTGATCCATATCCACAAGTCTCTGGGCCTCCTCCTGGGTAAGGATTTCCATGGCCTCTGGGATCTTAACTTTACGCTTTTTGGTCTTCTTAGGAAACAGGTTGACAAACATATCCTTTAGATTAATATCCATCTCTTCGAGGCCTACGCTGGAGAAGATTTCTACCATCGGCATAGTACGATCTTCCACCTCAAGGTCTATATACCGGTTGTCCAACTTTCCACTTCTAAGCATCAGACGGAGCTTTTCCCTAGTTGAATGAGAGTCCTTACCGTCTTTCTTAACCAACTCTAGTTGGGCTTCCCCGTGTTCGGAATCCTTGGATATATCACTCTCTTTCCTTGGAGGAAGAAGAATGTCGAGCAGCCTCTCCTCAGCGATCTGCTGAGCCTTGTTTTTGACATTCTCCTGCTCGCGAGATTTGATCATATTTACAGCCAGATCTACCAGGTCCCTGACCATGGATTCAACGTCCCTTCCTACATATCCAACCTCTGTGAACTTGGAGGCCTCTACCTTTAAGAAGGGGGAATCAGCCAGGCGCGCCAATCGCCTAGCGATCTCTGTCTTACCAACTCCGGTAGGTCCAATAAGGATAATATTCTTTGGCGCTATCTCCTCTCTCAGCTCTTTTCCAACATGTTGTCGTCGCCATCGATTCCGCAGTGCAATGGCTACAGAGCGCTTTGCTTCCTCCTGGCTTATGATGTATTTATCCAGTTCAGACACGATCTCACGCGGAGTCAAGGTTTTTATATCTTCTTCTGTTTTCATAAGCTTAATTCTCTTTGTACGAACCCCTCTTTGTTTGTGGTGACACTTGATGGTTTCGTGAAAGGTCTTTTGTGAACGATTTTGATCACTTTGGGAGATTAGTGAACAAAATGGAACTTTTAGGAAACCATCAAGACTTGTAACTGTTTAGGCAAATAAAGCGTGTTCAGTTAACAGTTTAACATCTTGAAAGGATAGGGTTCCTACAGCTTTTTTCATAATCTAAGATTTTACCTGAGCGTACTTTATTTGGCTAAATGTTAGTTTTACAGCTCTTCTATGGTTAAATAATCGTCAGTGTATATACAGATACTTGCTGCAATCTTCATGGAAGATTCCACTATTGCACGAGCGTCAAGGTTAGTATGCTGGATTAATGCCATAGCTGCGGCCTGGGCATAGGAACCGCCTGAGCCAATACCGATGACCCCTTCATCCGGCTCGATCACATCCCCATTTCCAGAAACCAGAAACGATTTTTCCCTGTCTACAGCAACCAGTATTGCCTCCAGTCTCCTTAAGTATTTGTCCGTGCGCCACTCTTTGGCCAATTCTACCACGCTTCGCGTTAGGTTACCGTTGTATTCATCCAGCTTTTTCTCGAACCGTTCAAAGAGGTTTAATGCATCTGCACTAGCACCTGCAAAGCCGACTATTATCTCGCCGTTATAAATCTTGCGCACCTTTTTTGCCCGGTGTTTTAGAATCTTATCATTGAGTGTAACCTGTCCATCACCTGCAACAGCTACGTTTCCGTTGTGCCTTACGGCAAGTATCGTGGTGCCTCTAAAGTTGGTATCCATTCTTACTTCTCATCAAGAGTTTAGGTGAATGAAATCCGATAGCGACCGGTGGGCCGTCTTTTAAGCATTAAGCAGTATATATTAAAAATCAACTTGAGAGAAGTGACGCACGCTAAGTTAGAATGTATCAAAGTGGTCGCTATACAATTAAAATTAAATAAATGTACTTCTCAATAAGCTCATCGTCGAGGATGAGCCTTGTCGTACACATTCATTAGATGGTCAACGCTCACATGAGTATACTTCTGGGTGGTGGAAAGGCTAACATGGCCCAGAAGCTCCTGAACAACCCGCAGATCAGCCCCAGAATCGAGCATATGTGTAGCAAAGGTATGCCTGATTCCATGGGGACTGACAGGACACTCCAACGCGCTGGCCTCTACTCTCTTCTTTAGGATACGGGCCACAGAACGAGTAGTCAAACGCGTGCCGTGACTATTAAGAAAAAGGGCCTCTTTATCAATACGAACATCAGTGCGCCTCTCTTCTATGAGTTTTTTTCTATACTTTTGAATTGCAGTCAGCGCTTTCTTTCCTATTGGAACGATTCGCTCTTTCCTCCCTTTTCCCAACACACGTATCAGCCCCCTTTGGAAATCGATATCTGATACATTGAGGGAGACCAGTTCGGATATTCTAATCCCTGTCGAATACAGGGTCTCTAAAATGGCTTGGTTTCGTAGTCCCAGGAGGCTATCATCATTAAATGCGTCTAATAGGCGAAACATCTCGTCCACCTGAAGAAAGTTGGGTATATAGCCACCACGTTTAGGTGTCATGACCCCTTCGGCTGGATTTTGTTTAAGTCTGCCTCTCCTTATCAAGAATCGAAAAAATGATCGTAGTGCTGAAAGCTTTCGGGCAATTGTACTTTTGCTGTTCTTCTGATGTAAAAAGCCGAGATAGGACCGGATAGTCAGAGGATCGAGCATATGCGTTTCAGGGTGGTCATCCTGTGTTGATAAGGATCTTTCTTGAACATACTTGATGAATTCTTCAAGATCAGCTTTATACGCTCTGCAAGTGTGCGCCGAATATCCCTTCTCGGTTGAAATCGATGATATAAAACTGTCAATCAAACCTTTCATTTTATAGAGTCAAATTCCATCACTATATTGGTGTTCTATAGATGTAAATATTCGATTATCCCGTAAAGGTTGTACATTCCGCTGTGAAAGGATTAAGGGGTAAGGCGCTTGCCGATATGTTTTTTTGCATGAGGGCAAACTGAGAGAGTAAAGAGTCAAAAGGTATTCTTTTCCTTTTACATTTTTGATGGCCGGGATGGCCTCGTGCTGTTCGCACTGACTATACGAGATTTTTGACCTCATGCAAAAATATATGGGAGCCTGCCTTTTGCCCGTGATCGCCTGAGAAACGGAACAGGATAATCAGATATTCTTCCTTAAATATTTAAATTTTTTATTATATCATATTTTTGCAACTAATCAACGAAAAATTTCCCAGATTTATTCACTACCCCCTCGGGAACCTACTTTTATGGATATAAGAGAGAATCTCCTGGAACTGAAGATTGACCAGGAAAAGAAACGATAAGTTTCTCGATCCCTTTCCAATCCTGAACTTCCATAAAGGGATGGGGCGATCTGTTCCAGGGCTGGCTAAAGACTATCGGGGCAATACCCCTTTCTTTTAATAAAAAGCAGGTTTCTAGATGATCTTCCACAAAATATCTAATCCCGTGACGTAGGAGTACATCTGCTTTACCTTCAAAAGAACCGGTGGCTACAATATCTATACGTGAAGGGCTAAGGGGTAGTTTTTGATATATCCAGTCTTTAATCGTTTCGAGGTTTGGCCGAGCAGTAACAAACAATAATGGATTCTCGGCACCGACTCTGGTAAGAACCTCAACCGCTCCTTCAAGCGGATGAAGTAGATGGTTATATGAGCCGCCCAGAATCAGATCAATAATCTCGTTAATGATCCTGGGCTCCATATCTATGCACTCTTCTAAAAAATAGGAGGTGATATCGTGATAGTTTATGGTATTCACACCGTATTTCGTGTTTGCCAGATAAAGGAATAGGCCCATAGTGTCAGCAAAGACTCCATCTATGTCAAAGGCTATGGCTTTAGGATCGATCATCGCCTTCTATGCTACCTTGCGTGTCTTTTTCTTGAGCCTGCTGATTCGTCTCCTCAAAATCCTCGCCATTTTTGAGTCTTCGTTCTTTATTGCTTCCTCTTTTTGAAGCTTCAATACCTTTATCTTCTGTTTTATTTCCCGTATTCCTGTATCAGATTTTGATCCCTTTTCCTCCACTATCCCTCGGGCCTTCTTTATAGCGGCCAAAAGTTCAACCTTATTCATACCATGAACGCCAACAATTTCTGGAATCTTTAATGCGATTTCTCGAAGCTCTTTTGCTGTCATCCTGTCTAAAGGTCTTTCTTTTTCTTGCTTTTTCTTCTCTTTGCTCCCCATACTATCTGTCTTCCTTTCTACTGTGATTTAAAGCCGTTGTAGCGCTTTGCCTGTTTGAAAAAAGCGTATCTGCACAGCCGTTTGTAACTTATACAGCCTCCGGGAAGATATTCCTTAAGCAGTACGTCGAATACCATCTCCTGCTTACTGATTTCTGGCCTGGCTTCCCCGAGCGTAAGAGGCCTAAGGCTCGGAAGGCTATGCCCCTTATAGACCCTGGTGTTTTAAGAACATCCCCTTTAGCCGCTTTTCGATTGGATAAGGCTAGACTGTTAACGTGTATTTTAATCTCTCCGACATTACAAGTATTTTATACAGACGGGGATATACCAGAGCAGGAGATATTGCTATGGTATAAATCATGAACTTAGATGATGCATAGAATGGCATATTCAGAATCATATGTCCTCCCTGCCATATGTGACCCGCAAAGATCCTATTTTTTCTTTTCCACCAGCTCCAAGAATGGTTTGAAAAGATCGATTGGAATCGGAAAGATAGTGGTGGAATTATTTTCGGCAGAAACTTCCCTCAATGTTTGCAGGTAACGAAGCTGCAAGGCCATAGGGTGCTCACAAATAATGGAAGCTGCCTCTGCCAGTCTGGTAGCAGCCTGGTATTCTCCTTCTGCATTGATAACTTTTGCTCGGCGTTCGCGTTCTGCCTCGGCCTGTTTAGCCATGGCACGCTGCATCTCTTGCGGTAAGTCGATGTGTTTTAGTTCCACTGTGGAAACCTTGATCCCCCATGGATCTGTATGTTTATCCAGTATCTCTTGAAGTTCAGAGTTGATCTTATCTCGAGCTGAAAGGAGTTCATCCATTTCTGCCTGACCACAGACGCTCCTCAATGTCGTCTGAGCAAGCTGTGAGGTGGCGTAGAGATAGTTTTCCACCTCAACGGTAGCCTTAATAGGGTCTATTACCCGGAAATATATGACAGCATTAACCTTAACCGACACGTTATCCCGTGTTATAACATCCTGCGGGTCAACATCGAGAGCTATCAGCCTGAGACTAACCTTCACCATCTTATCAACAATTGGAATCAGGATGATCAGGCCTGGCCCTTTTGCGGCTATCACCCTGCCCAGGCGAAAAATTACTCCACGCTCATATTCGTTAAGTATACGAACAGCAGAAGCTAAAAAGAATAGGATTACCAAGATTACTGAGAGTATCGTAAGCATACTACACCTCCTTCGAAATGTTGATTAGTTTCCGTCCGTAGATGACTCTTTCTCCGATAAGCTGCGTCCTCTCTCCGAAGAGGGGCTTTGCCCTCTAGTCAGTAAGTCCTGCATGCTTGTCTCCAGCAGGTAGAGGCTACGATTCGGAGAGAACCGAAGAGGGAGACCACCGGTTGTGGTTTCCGGCGTGCCATGCTATATGTACGTCTCAACGAAACCCTTGTGGGACCTTGCTCATCGAAAAGATCTCTCGTTTATGGGTTGGAGACCCTTTTAGGATCTATCTGTCCTTTTGCGGTTTATTCACGGACGGATACCGATTGAAATATTTGTTACTAAGCCTTTTCCACCTTTAGAACCAGCCCTTCTACTTGTGTGACACGTACTTTAGTCCCTGCCTCTATATTCTCTTTTCCTACTGCATTCCAGATTTCGCCATGAACAAACACCTTCCCTTCTGGAGTCAGTGCTTGTTGTACCACTCCTATCTCACCCAAAAGTCCTTTAGCTCCAGTCTTTGGCGTGGAGACCTGGGCGCGAAATACTAGCCCTGCAACAAGAATGAAAAAGCCTGAAACCAGGATCAAGGTTGGGACAAGGACATTCCAGGAGAGCCGAACTTCGGTAACAGAGGTGTTGAAGAGCATCAAGGATCCTAAAAAGAGGCAAGCAATCCCGGCAATGCTGAGCAAACCATAACTTGTGACCTTCATCTCCAGTATAAAAAGGATAATAGCAAGTATTATTAATAATATACCTGCATAGTTCACAGGAAGTGTCTGAAAAGCAAAAAAAGCCAGGATAAGACATACAGCACCTATAACCCCGGGAAAAATTGCTCCAGGATGGGAAAGCTCGAAGTATATGCCGGCCAATCCTATCATCATCAAGATATAGGCGATATTGGGATCGCCCAACGTTTTTAAAACCTTGTCCCTAAAGGTCTCTTTAATAAACGTTCTTTTTAGTCCTGAAGTCTTAATCGTTCCTTTTCCTTCTATCTTACGTCCATCGATCTTCTTGAGAAGGTCGTCTAAGTCCTTGGCAACAAGGTCTATTATATTAAGTTTTAAGGCCTCTCTCTCAGTGACCGAAACGCTTTCACGTATGGCCTTTTCTGCCCACTGCGCGTTGCGACCCTTTTGCTGAGCGATACTCCTGATATAGGCTACCAGATCGTTTGTGACCTTTTTCGACATGGTTTTGTCCATCTTATTACCCATTGTTACTGGATGAGCTGCCCCGATGTTAGTACCCGGAGCCATTGCTGCCACATCTGCTGAAATGGTTATCATTACACCAGCCGAAGCGGCTCTGGCACCGCTTGGTGAAACAAAAACCACCACAGGTACTCTGGAAGCCAGGATGGCCCTCACAATAGAGCGCATTGAGAGGACCAGCCCACCAGGAGTATCAAGCTGTATGACAAAACAGGAGGCATTTTGATACGATGCCTTCTTGATATTATTGATTAGAAATCCGGCAACCCCTGGGTTGATGCTACCCGCAACCCGAACGATATATATCTCGCCTGATGAGGCCTGAGCAACCACACCCTGGATTCCCAGTAGCAATCCACACAAGAGGACTGCTACTACGCTTATCCTAACCCTCTTCATAATACTTTCCGAATATTCTGCATATCCTCCCAGACTTCCCGTTTCTTTTCCGGGTTTCGGAGGAGGAATGCAGGGTGATAGGTTGGCATGACCGTAATACCCTGATATTTGAAGAATTTACCTCGAAGCTCTGAGATCGGTGCCCGTGTTTGAAGGAGTGTTTGGGCCGCAAAGGTGCCCAGGGTACATATCACCTTAGGATTTATGGCGCCTAATTGCCTGAATAAAAAAGGACTGCAAGTAGCAATCTCTTCCGGCTCTGGGTTCCTGTTTCGAGGAGGTCGGCATTTTATAACGTTACAGACGTACACTTCCTCTCGACTAAGGTTTATAGCCCTAATGATCCTTGTTAACAACTGGCCGGCACGTCCCACAAATGGCTCACCCAGTAGGTCCTCTTCATATCCGGGGGCTTCGCCTACGAATACAAGTCTTGAATTGGGATTTCCGGCACCAAAAACAATATTCTTTCGGCTCCGATGTAAACTACAACGACGACAGTTGCCCAGGTCCTTTCTTATCTCAATTAAAGTCTCGCCCGTACCGGAACCTTTTTTGTCGCTCCAAGATTCCAGTGTCTTAATCGATTCTTCAGAGAGGTGTAACACAAAGATCCCCATCCCCTTCACATATCTCAAATAAGTTTTTGTATCTTCAATAGCCTCATCTATAATTGCAATATCTCTCGAACCTTGAATATATTTCAGCCTTTGTCCTGCCATCTGTAACCGTGTCTCAACTTAGAAGACATCTATTTGCTTTTATTTCCAGTACGCGGTCCAATATAATATTTGCAACCCTTTCTTTTGTCATCAAGGGTAGTTTTTCTAAATGTCCGTTCCGATAGATAAATGTCACTCGATTCGTTTCCGAAACAAATCCTGAGTCTTTACGGCCAATCCGATTAGCCACAATCAGGTCAAGATTCTTATCAATAAGTTTTGTTTGAGCATTTGAGATCAAATCTTCTGTTTCGGCAGCGAATCCCACCAAAATCCTTCTTTCCTTTTTCTTACCCAGGGCCTTTAAGATATCAGGGGTCTTTTTTAGATGAAGGACAAGATGGGCCCCCTCCTTTTTTATCTTATGCTTACACGTTTCGACTGGGCTAAAATCGGATACTGCGGCAGCCTTGATAACGATAGTGGCATACTCCGATTCTGACATTACGGCCGTGAACATCTCCTCAGCAGTCTCTACATGTATAACCTTTATCCCGGGAGGGTCACTGAGGAAGGTGGGACCGCTTACAAGGGTCACCTCAGCACCACGTTGTCGGGCCGCCCGGGCAATGGCAAAGCCCATCCTTCCGGACGAAGGATTACTGCAGAAACGGACAGGATCGATCGGCTCCCGGGTAGGTCCTGCAGTAACCAGGACCCGCTCCCCTACCAGGTCAGGGGACTGTAAAAGACTCTCTATTTTGTCTATAATGGCTTCAATACTTGGAAGCCGGCCAGCCCCTTCAGTGCCACACGCCAGAGGACCGGTATCCGGAGACATCACATGGATACCGAACGAACGAAGGCGCTTCAGGTTTTCCTGAACAATAGCGTTTTCATACATCCACACGTTCATGGAAGGGCAGACCACAATAGGGGCTTTGACTGCAAGGAGGAAGGTGGTAAGGGCATCGTCTGCAATACCGTGGGCCATTTTACCGATAGTGTTCGCCGTCGCTGGAGCTATCACCACCATGTCTGCCTTCTTGGCGAGGCTAATATGCTGAATAGAAGGGTTCTCACTCCTCTCAAACAAATCCGTACAGACAGGCTGTCCGGAAAGTGCCTCAAGTGTGAGCGGGCTGATAAAATGCATTGCGTTTTTGGTCATTATAACCCTAACACAGGCACCTTTCTTGACTAATTGCCTGACGAGTTCTGGTATCTTATACGCAGCAATTCCTCCGCAGACCCCTAAAACGATATCCTTTCCTTTAAAAAAATCTTCCATGGAATTTCGTTAATAACTCTGAACAAGGATTGATGGTCTCCTAAAAAGTCTAATTTTCGTCTCTCCGTGAGCAAAATGACCTCTTACGAAACCATCAAGATTACTATTTTAAAAGACCACCCTCTACATTTCCGATGGTGGGGGTTACCCAAATCTCGACCTCGCATTTGAATTGTTTTTCATTAATATTGATCATGCAACCCCGGTTCTGTTTATTAAAGAGCATAATGGTTCGGGGAGACTTAAATAGGCTTACCAGATGCCAATTATCCTTGGCCATATTGTTGTTAAAAAATTTAATGAGGGAATTTACCTCAACGTTTCCTGAAAATACCAAGACCCCAGCAGTAAAATTGGAGTTCTGGAAAACAAAAGAATGCTTCTTATCCAGTTTGAGCTCACCCGGGATCAATATATCCTCAAAATCGTAATAAAGCGGAACAGGGCCCTTTTTCTGAACACGTGTAATCAGCGCTTCTCCCTCTTGCATCCCCTTAGCTTTTGAGATCTTGCCTGTACATCCCAAACCGGCTAGGAAAAAGGCGATCAAACCGAGATACCCAAGAAGAATCAACCTTTGTTTATATCTTATCATGATGGACCTCCTTTGTCGTATATATCTTTCTGCCCTGCTGTTTTCTTCTAGCACCTAAATTGACCGATTGTCGGGTTTGCGGAAGATGCAAGGCGGCATAGGCGCTGACGTAATAAGGTACTTCAATCCCTTGCCAACGCAGCAGATTCTGCAAACCCCGTTAGGAGATCAAAGAACTAGACTCCTGGCTCCTCAGTGAAGTGGAGTGATAACTAACTATCACGTATCGTCCGAGACGGTACGGATCCCTGACGGGGTAAAATCTACAATCCCGAAGCGTTACAGATTATGATATCTTTTCAATTTGAGGGATCCCACCGAGTAGGTTACTCTGTTAGCCGAACTAGGGAATAACAACTGGTTGAACCCACATCGGATTGTCAATGATATCAAAATTTGTAAGGCTCAACCTAGGTACCAGAAACGTGGAGACATGTATGCCAGTGAGCCCTTGCTAAATCCCACAAGCTTCGTAAGAATCTAGGGCTTTGAAAAAGTTGTCGCGGCGGGATGCTGCTCCTCCGGGGGAACAGTAATAATGAAGAGTTAAGAGTGAAAAATGAAAAGTGAAGGAATTACTCCACATTCGTTTATCGTTCCTCATTCTTCACTCTTAGTAGGAGCGGCTTACAGCCGCGAGCGAATAGTGGCTTTTCAAAGAGCCAAACAGTTAACGAATTTCTAAAATTCTCTTTAGGCTGTATTAAATTGGGGAAACGGGATTCAACATAGAGAAACGATCTAAAAATCCTGACGATCTTGAGCCGAATAGGCAACTTGTAAACTTCTAACAGATGAAGATACCATCTTTGTTAAAAAAGTATAGGCTAAAGCTCTTTGTGTGTCAATCGAAAAGGCACCCAGAAACGTGGAGAGATGTGGAGTCGGCTAGAAATGTTACGTCAAAAACGCGTTTTGGACAAACCGAATAGTGATTTTTGCAATAACGCAAGCGAGGTACAGGGAATTTCTATCTATAGTACTAAGTCGATTTCGCATTTTTGGATATTAAAGTAGATATTGACTAATAGGTAAAAATGATATATGGATAATATACATGGTTCCAGACAGGCCAAGGGGAAAAGGGTGTTGGTTTGAGCAGCCCTTTTGATCCGTTGCCGTTAAGGCTCTATTTGCATTGAGCCTTTGCTCTTTGACA
>DTYH01000208.1 GCA_012961955.1 Desulfobacterales bacterium
AAACGCATCTTCTAAGATCATCTCACCCTTCACATATAATCCGCCGGCGTGGTCTCTATTTCCAAAGCCCGATTCATCCTCCGAGATACGTATCCCTCGAGATCCACAGTAACCTACAAAAAACCAATCTCCCTGGATCGGCGTGCAATAGCCTCTCTGAGATCACTCTCCATGATCATTTCCAGCTGGTAGAGTTCCACTTCTATCCCGGTCACGTCCCCGTGGTCCCTAACTCCTTCCTGCCTAAAACCTATTCCAGAAAGAAAACCCTTCCCCATCTTCAACCATGTTTAACTTTTCAGCAGTAATAGGAGTTCCATACGGTATCCTTGTAGCAAGACAGGCAATGGCTGGTTTGTTCCATTGAGAAAGTCCCATCTCCTTGGACACGAAGCGCATATCCCGCTTCCTCAAACCTGCATCTACCAGAGAAAAGATAATCCACATCCCTTTGGGAGCCCGAAGACCTGGACGATAATCTTCCAGGTCATCCAAATCGGCTGCATCGGCCATATGTCCCATCCCTCTCTCATTTGCTATATTTTTAAGCCTGTTAAAAAAGGCCTTCTTCTGGTGGTAGCACCTGGCTGGTCCGTTGGATACAAATGGAGAAAGGCCGATCTCTTCAGTCCGAAAGATAATATCTTCCATACCCCCTCCCGGGTAGACTCTACATCCTTTTCTCGAACTGGATGTATCTCTGAAATCGCCGTTGCTGCCATTGCTCCCCTCCCAGGGATGTCATGAGCAAGCCTTAAAAGGAACGTACTGTCCAGACCCCCGGAAAAGGCTACCAGCAAAGAACCAACTTCACGGAGCAGAGGAATCAGCTTGCCCTCTTTTTCGTTACCATACACCTGTCTTTACCCATATTGATTCAGCTCGATAAACGCCGTTATCCCAAACACTTCTACCGCCTTTCAAAAAATCCCTTTCTATGATTCCAATTAAGGTGGATATGTATCGACTTTCCTAACATATTCACATATACACAAAACCCTCGTGGGCATCACAGGGCATGAAAATGAATCTTAAGCCAAGCCTCCTTTACGGCGCAATAGAAGACAGGGACCACAAATAAGGTTATCATGGCAATGAGCATTCCGCCGAAGGATGGGATTGCCATTGGAACCATTATATCGGCGCCACGGCCTGTTGAGGTTAGAACTGGAATAAGGGCAAGAACGGTTGTGGCAGTGGTCATGAGGGCAGGCCGTATCCTCCTCGTTGCCCCTAACAATGTTGCCTCTCTTACGTCCTCTAGGGATTTGGGCCTTCTCGACGAAAAGCTTTGATCCAGAAACGTTGCAACAAGCACGCCATTGTCTGACGCAATCCCGAAGAGCGCCAAAAAACCAACCCACACAGCCACACTCAGATTTATAGTATGTAACAGAAAAAGCTCTCGCATTGAGGTTCCAAATATGGAGAAATCAAAAAACCAGGGCTGCCCGTAAAGCCAGATCATAATAAATCCCCCAGCCCATGCCACTAAAATACCAGAAAAAACAACAACGGTTGTGATTACAGAATTGAACTGAAAATATAGTATCAAGAATATGACAAATAGTGCTAAGGGCAAGATCACCGCTAGCCTCTTTTGAGCCCGGACTTGATTCTCGTAGTTTCCTGCAAAGGTAAAACTCACACCAGGTGGGAGTCGGAATTCTCCGCTCTTTATCTTTTCCTCCAAACAGTGCTGGGCATCTTTGACAACATTGACCTCTGCATATCCAGGCCTTTTATCAAATATAACGTATCCTACAAGGGATGCATCTTCGCCTTTGATAACCTGAGGCCCCCGAACATATCTAATCCTGGAAAGCTGCGTAAGGGGTATCCGGGTGCCATCTGGTGCAGGTACAAGGATACCTTCAATGGCCTCCATGCTATCCCTTAATTCCCTCATGTACCTTACCCTTACAGGGTATCGCTCCCTCCCTTCTACTGTAGTGGTTATCCTCTTCCCGCCAATAGCCACCTCTATCACATCCTGGACCTGCTCCAACTTGATCCCGTATCTGGCTATCTTATTTCGATCTATCTCAATCTCCAAATATGGCTTGCCCACAATCCTATCTGCGAACACTGATGACGGCTCAATTGAGGGTACCTCCCTGAGATAACGTTCCAGTTGAAGCCCAACCTTTTCTATGGTCTTAAGATCAGGACCCTTTACCTTGATCCCCATCGGTGCCCGCATACCGCTTTGAAGCATAACAATCCTTGCACTAATGGGCTGGAGCTTAGGTGCAGAGGTCGAACCAGGAATCTGCGCTGCCTTTACGATCTCATCCCAGATATCATTGGGATTCCGGATACCTCTCCACGCCTTTCTACCCGGATTTAATACTGGATCAAGGGGAGGGCGCCATAAACGGAATGGTCTTCCTCCCGGGTCAGGTATGAGCTGGCCGCTTTGATCGCGGAGGAATTGCCCCCTTACAATGTAAGGTCTTCCGTCAAATGCAGGAAGAGGCCTGCCATATCTGTCTCTGAAAAAATCGTTTTTGTCAGGGTCAAAACGGAATCTAAGACGCCTGCCGTTCTTATCAATGATATATTCTGGCTTATAGTTGATTATGGTTTCAACCATCGAAATTGGTGCTGGATCAAGTGGTGTTTCCGCCCTTCCAATCTTGCCTGCCACCGATTCGATCTCAGGAATCTGTCTAATGGACATATCCTGCTTCCTTAAGACATCAAGGGCCTCTCCAATAGAGGCATGAGGCATGGTAGTAGGCATGTACAGGAAAGAGCCTTCATCAAGCGTGGGCATGAACTCCTTGCCGAGACCAGGAAAGGAATAGGCCAATGCTGATATGGGCTTCCATCCCTTTAATGAGTGGGGCAACCAGTCAAAAAAGGTACCGAACCCAAGCCAGACAAGTCCTCCCCAGAAGACTACAAGGATCGGAATAAGAGTAAAGATGACTTTGTGCCTGAGGAACCAGGAGAGCACAGGTTGATATATGAGTCGGAATATGTAAAAGGATATCAAGAGTCCACCGATCATGGTGACCACAAATATCAGGTTCCTTATTGTTCCCTTTTCCGGTCCCAAAGGGAGCCAGTGTGTTGTTAATATAAGGAATACTACGAATATTATGGACCAGTTGATTAACCTTGAGCCCCACCTCCTAAAGCGACCACCTCCTCTCCTCGTAAACATAATACTGGCCAGGGCAGGTATAATTGTAAGGGCTACAATGAGGGAGGCGACCAACGCAAAGGTCTTTGTAAACGCAAGGGGCCTGAATAACTTTCCCTCGGCAGCCTGCATGGTGAATACAGGCAAAAAACCGACCACGGTGGTACTGACGGCCGTCAATACAGCACCGCCAACCTCTTTTGTGGCACGAAAAACAATATCCTGCTTCCTTTCGTCAGGAGCTGCTCCATCAAGGTGCTTTAAGATGTTCTCACATACAACGATACCCATGTCAACCATTGTACCAATGGCAATGGCAATACCTGAAAGCGCCACGATATTGGCATCTACACCAAAAAGTTTCATGGCTATAAAGCAGATGAGAACGGCAAGGGGGAG
>DTYH01000209.1 GCA_012961955.1 Desulfobacterales bacterium
ACATAATACTTGAGGTTCCCAATCCGGATCCGGCCACCATAGCTACCATGATATAACCAGCATGGGCAATGCTCGAGTATGCCAACATTCTTTTAATATTGTTCTGGGTTAGTGCCATTATGTTGCCCAACGTCATCGTAACGGCCGCAAGTACCCATAAGATAATGCCCCATTCATCCCTTAATGAAGGAAAGGCCAGCAAAAACACCCTCAGGAATGCAGCAAACCCGGCGGCTTTTGGGCCGACAGACATAAAGGCCGTGACAGAAGTTGGGGCACCCTCATAAACGTCGGGGGTCCACATATGAAACGGGAACATTGCAATCTTGAAACTAAAACCGACTATCAGAAATGCTATCCCAACTAACAGGCTCGGGCCTAAGGGGGAAGACTCAAGGAAGTTATGGATCGTCACAAGATCTAAAGACCCTACACTACCATAGACAAATGCAAGCCCATAAAGTAAAAAGCCTGATGCAAACGCTCCCAAAAGTAGGTACTTGATCGCCGCCTCATTGGATTTTGCATTTGCCTTGTTAAAACCGGCTAGTATGTATACAGATATGGACAATATCTCTAATCCGAGAAAGATCATAATAAGGCTGGCTGCCTGTGCCATCAGGACCATGCCAGAAGTGGCAAAGAGTATCAAGGAATAGTATTCTCCATGATCCAACCCCCGTAACTTTATATAGTCGACTGACAAGAGGATGGCGAGGGCCGCGGATGTAAAAAAGATCAGATTAAAAAACAGGGCGAAATTATCGGTGTAGACCATGTTGTTAAATATCTGACGGCTGCTATCCCACTGTGCAAAACACGCCAGTATAGAAAGACCAACACCCGTCAGGCCGACATAAGCCAGCTTCCCCTTCTGCCCCTTTGCAGAAAACGCATCGATTACAAGGATAAATACACCAGTCAGAAAACTGATTAGGAATGGTGCGATCCCAGCCAGATCTATTTGGATTCCGAAGGGTAACATATCTCCTTTATCTTAATTTCCGTTCACTTTATTTCTTCTAAGAGAAGGATATACCACCAAATCTTACACTGAATAAGACACACAACTACCGAACTGTAATGCCTGAACTCCCACTCAAACTGCAGCCCCCAGAAAGAACAACCCCTTTTGAAATAAGGTCCTTATCTGATAACAATGATCCACTATTCTTATCTGCCAGAACCCTGGAATGAACTTGGTTTAACAGATGGTTCACTGAGGTCTCAGTCTTTGATAGAAAGGTCTTTGGATATAGGCCGATCCAGGCAATCATTATCACTATTGGAATCAATAACCCGATCTCTCGGATTGATAAGTCCTTTAATTTTTTGTTCTCTTCATATACTATCCCACCAAACATCACCCTCTGAAACATCCATAGCATATAGCACGCAGCGAGGATTACACCGGTTGCTCCAAGAACAGCAAAGGCCGGGTTGCTTTTAAACGCGCCCAATAGGATCAGGAACTCGCCCACAAACCCATTCAGACCTGGAAGACCTATGGAAGACAGGGTAACGATCATAAAGAACGCGGCAAATATAGGGAGTTGCCGCGACAGACCACCAAAATCAGCAATCATACGTGTATGCCTTCTTTCATAGAGCATACCCACTATCAGAAACAGGGCCCCTGTGCTTAAACCGTGATTGATCATCTGCAGAATTCCGCCCTGGACACCCTGTACGTTTAGAGCAAAGATACCGAGCATGACAAACCCCAAATGGCTCACACTTGAAAAGGCAATTAGTCTCTTCAGGTCTTTTTGCACCATTGAGACCAAAGCTCCGTATATGATACCAATGACGGCCAACGCGCACATGACAGGGATAAAATAGTATGAGGCCTCAGGAAAGAGGGGCAGGTTGAATCTGAGAAACCCGTAAGTCCCCATCTTCAAAAGTACTGCCGCCAATATTACGCTTCCTACGGTTGGTGCCTCAGTATGTGCATCAGGGAGCCATGTATGGAAAGGAAACATTGGCACCTTGATGGCAAAGGCAAGAGCAAACGCTAAAAAGAGCCAGAACTGCACGGAGAACGGTATGTCCAGCGTGTAAAAGCTAAGTATGTCGAATGTATAGTTTCCGGTCTCAGCACCATGATAGAAGTATAGTACCAGGATCGCCACAAGCATCAGTATGCTGCCCACCATAGTAAATATGAAAAACTTGATAGCAGCATATACTCTCCTGGCCGGGTTGCCCCAAATCCCTATCATGAGATACATCGGAATGAGCATAACTTCCCAGAATATGTAAAAGAGGAAGAAGTCAAGAGAGACAAAGACGCCAATCATCCCTGTCTCGAGAAACAGGATGCAAATGATAAATTCTCGTACTTTCTGGGTAATATCCTCCCAGCATGCAATGATGCAGATGGGGGTGAGAAAGCTTGTCAAGACCACCAAGAGTAGACTGATTCCGTCAACTCCAAGATGGTAGGTTATACCTAGCTCTGGCAACCAGGTTGCACTTTCAACAAACTGCATCTCTGCTGTTTGAGGATCAAACGAGACAAAAAGGACTAATGACAGGGAAAACACCATCAGGGAAAAGAAGAGGCCAATCCCCTTGATCAGGGCTTGATTCTCCTTGTCCACAAAGAGAAGCAAGAAGACCCCTAGTAGGGGAAAGAATATCATCATGGATAAGAGGTTCATATTAAATTGAGCCATAATATTCCCTTCAAATTATCCACATTCATATCAACAAGACATATCCCAGAATCAAACATACGCCAACCAGTATACCCAGGGCATAATTGTAAACATAACCGGTCTGAATTCGCCGGATAATAACACTTAGATAATAACATACCCATGCAGTTCCATTCACTATTCCGTCCACTATTCTATTATCAAATATCAGCCACAAAGCTGAAGACAGATACTTTATCGGATTTACCACTAAGGCGTCATAAATCTCATCCACATAATATTTATTGTGGACGAGGTTATACAGCCTGGAAAATCGAGCAGCCAATCTGTCCGGCAATTCCGTGTCCTTGATATACATGAGATAGGCAAGCCATATCCCACACAAGGCCACAGCAAGTGATATGACCATCAGTGATATCTCAAATGCTATACTGGCACTGCCTGAATGGGCTATCTCTGGAAGAGACATCCCCTTTCCGAAGATCGGCCCTAAGAATTCGTGGAAGAGATTTGCGCGTTTAATGATCGGGATTCCAATGAAGCCTCCAATAAGAGATAGTATCGCCAGGACAGTAAGAGGCAACAACATTGTCATCGGTGCTTCACAGATCTTGTCCCTGATACTTGCGTCTATCCGAGATTCGCCGTGAAACGTCATAAATACCAACCGAAACATATAAAAAGCAGTCATAAAGGCTGCAAGCACAGCAACAAACCAATAGATCACATTACCTTTGATAAACGATTCCCACAAGATTTCATCTTTACTGAAAAAGCCGGCAAAGGGGAAGATGCCCGCAATTGCTAATGTCCCAGCAATAAAGGTCCAGTACGTCCTGGGGAGATGATCCCTTAGACCGCCCATCCTTCGCATGTCCTGCTCTCCCGCCAGGGCGTGGATCACGCTCCCAGAGCCGAGAAATAAGAGGGCCTTAAAAAAAGCATGGGTCATCAAATGAAAGATTCCAGCAGTAAACGCACCTACCCCACAAGCCAAAAACATATAGCCCAATTGACTCACTGTCGAATAGGCCAGAACGCGCTTGATGTCATTCTGCATAAGGCCGATTGAAGCAGCATAAATAGCCGTCACACACCCTACTGTGGCAACCACAGCCATGGAAATAGGAGAAAGGAGATAGAGCACATTGCACCGGGCCACCATATAGACACCCGCTGTAACCATGGTGGCAGCATGTATGAGAGCTGAGACAGGCGTTGGTCCTTCCATGGCATCGGGTAGCCAGACATAGAGAGGGATTTGAGCGGACTTACCCACGGCCCCCAAGAATAGGAGCAAACATATGGCCGTGATTACAGCATCGCCAACATGGAAGCGATGGGATGCGATCTCCGTCACTTCATTGAAGTTCAGTGTGCTAAACGTCCAATAGGTAAGAAATATAGCTAAAAGGAAGCCAAAATCACCGACACGGTTTACGACAAACGCCTTCTTTCCTGCGTCTGAGGCAGACTTTTTCTCGTACCAGAAGCCGATCAAGAGGTATGAGCAGAGCCCGACTCCTTCCCAACCAACGAACATTACCAAAAAGTTGTTGGCCATAACAAGAACCAGCATGGAAGCTGCAAACAGGTTCAGATAGGCAAAATATCGGGCATAGGCCGGATCCTCGTGCATATAACCGATAGAGTAAATGTGTATCAGGAAGCCAACCCCTGATACCACCAGCATCATGATCATGGAAAGGGGGTCGATCAAGAAGGCTGCCTTTACTAAGAACTTACCTGCGCTTACCCAGACATAAAACTCAGGCTGCCAGATACGCTCCTGTGCCGGTAGTGACAGCATCAGGATAAAGAGGACGCCTGAATACAAGAACGAAAGCCCAACCGATACACACCCAATCAGTCCAACAATCTTTTTGGAAAGTCTACTCCCCATTAACCCGTTTATTAGGAACCCGAGAAATGGGAAGAAGGGAATAAGCCAAGTATTTGAAATCATCTCTTCCTTACCATTTCATTAAATTGATTCTATCCATTTCCACCGTAGCCTTATTGCGAAAGACGGTCACGATTATGGCCAGCCCGACAGTCACCTCGGCTGCAGCAACCACCATCACAAAGAAGACAAATATCTGCCCGTCCAGTGAATTTAAAACACTAGAAAGAGCAACAAATGTCAGATTTACCGAATTGAGCATAAGTTCAATGGACATAAATATAACGATGGCGTTTCGCCGTATCAGTACACCACAGACCCCAATACAGAAAAGGATAGCACTAACCGTCAAATAATATGGAAGAGGAACCATATGTATACCTTAAATCTCCTCTATAATCTCTTCTTTGCCAAAACAATGGCGCCTACAACGGCCACAAGGAGGAGTACCGAAGTGACTTCGAATGGCAACAAGTACTTACTAAAAAGGACCATGGCAATAGATCGAGTATTCCCTCCAGCCGCTGCAATCGCTTCTGAGGTATACTCTCCACTCGCCCCTGTGAACGCTTGAGGGTGATGGATGGCATAAAGGAGTGAGAGAAATATTGGAACTAACAGATAGATGATACCCCATGACGCACCAGGAGAAATAATAGCCCCCCTCCGTTCTTTCAGGCCCTCCGGACCGAGGTTGAGGAACATAATGACGAACAGGAAGAGGACCATGATCGCCCCTGCATATACCAAAACCTGCATCACGGCGATAAACTCTGCCTGTAACAAGAGGTAAAGCCCTCCAAGGGAAAAAAAGCATACCACTAGGGATAGAGCGCTTTTTACCGGATTACGGTTCAAGATAACCGCCAGCGCCGAGATCACACTAATTGCTGAAAACACAAAGAATATAGCTAACACGGTCTAATTCCCTTCCATTAACCTTTCCTTGGTATAGACAAGTTCTTTCCTTTGATATTGAGCAAGTTCATACTCTTGGCTTAACCGGATCGCCCCTTTAGGGCAGGCCTCCTGGCAAAATCCGCAATAGATACAACGAGATAGATCGATTACAAAACTGGCTGGATATTTCTCATGCATCTCTCCCTCAGCGGGTTCGATAGAGATGGCCTGAGGTGGACAGATAGTAGCGCACAGACAACATGCCACGCACTTTGCGTTACCCGATTCATCTGTTACGAGTTGTGGTCTTCCCCGAAACCGGGGGGAGACCTCGCGTCTTTCCTCCGGATATTGAATGGTTATAGGTGGCCTGAACATCTGCTGTAATGTCTTGGCCAACCCTTTTAAAAGTCCTCTAATCATAGTCAAATCAAGCCAAAACTATTGTGCCATAATCAGCACAAGCCCGGTGACCAGTAAGTTAAATAAAGAGAGGGGCAGAAGGACCTTCCAACCGAAGCGTATTAGTTGATCAAATCGAAACCGGGGAAAGGTTGCCCTTACCCAGATAAAAAGGAATATAAACAAACAAGTCTTAATAACAAACCAGAAGATGGAAGGCAACCATGGACCTTGCCATCCACCCCAAAACAGGGTTACTGCAATGGCACTAATCGTGATGATGTGCGCATACTCAGACAACTGAAGAAGGCCAAACTTCATTGAGCTGTATTCGGTGTGGTAGCCTGCTACCAGCTCATTCTCACACTCTATAAGATCAAACGGGGTGCGACAGGCTTCAGCAAAAGCAGCAGTCAAATAGGTGATAAATCCTAGGGGCTGGTACACCACAAACCACATTCCGGACTGGGCCTCTACGATCTTGGTCAAACTAAGCGTTCCAGCGATCATAAGGATGCCGATTACAGAAAGGCCTATGGAAAGTTCATAGCTTATCATTTGTGCGGAGACCCTTATTCCCCCTAGGAGAGAATACTTGTTATTCGAGGACCATCCGGCCAGAATCACACCATAGACGGAAATGGAAGAAATGGCAAATACAAAGAGGAGGCCCACGTCAATGTCTGCGATCACACCTTTATTCAATCCGAAGTTTGTCAGATTCCAATCCCGTCCAAAGACCCTAACTACGTCGGGAGCGATCCGATCAGCAAAAGGGATGGCGAGAAAAGGTGTCAGGGCCGCGGCAAGCGCAATACCAGGTGCCAGGATATATATCATGCGATCGGTCTGAGAGATGATTACATCTTCCTTGAACATCAGCTTAATTCCATCTGCTAGGGGTTGAAGCAAACCCCACGGACCAACCCGGTTGGGCCCGTAGCGAAGCTGAAAAAACCCCAGCAGTTTTCTTTCCGCAAGAGTAGTGTAGGCAACCGCGGTCAGGAGTGCAAATATCAACAGGATCGACTTAATCAAGGTTACGACAATAATCAATATTAGATCGGACATTTTTCCTATTGTAACTTACTTATCCGTACTCTTAGGATATTGTTACCGTCAGAAACAAGCCTGTTCACTTCCAGATCAGGGAAATGATCTGTAGCCAAGGCTATCCCCTCAAAAAGATTCGTGTCAAAACCAACTTCGGCCTCAATCGATCCTCTCTCTGATTCTATAAGGACCCTTTCTCCTTCATCCACCCCCAGTTTTTCTCCGTCCTTTTGACTGATGTAGACCTTTCCTCTTGGCTCAAGCAAGGTTGCTCCAAATCCATACCGTGTTATAGTACCCGACTGAAACAGAGACTTTCCGATAACCAGATAACAGGGGTACTCTTTGTCGTGGTGGGCAATATTCTCCAAGTTTGGTAACACAACGTTATTATTTACATTTTCAATAGCTTGGGTATCCATCCCGGCGTTACGATAGGATGACCAGATGAATCCTTCATCCGCGATTTGGTCAAAATCGCATTTACCATAATAAGGAAATATTCTTGCGATCTCCGAGAATATCTCCCCAGGTCCACTATAATCCATGGGATAGTCCATTAATCTGGAGATCTCCTGTATGATCTTCCAGTCAGGCAGAACCTGGCCATTTCTCAAATAACCCTTATTCTTCTGCACCCGTAACTCAGTATTGGTGTAGGTCCCCTCTTCCTCTATAAAGTTGGATGCAGGTAGGACGCAGTCGGCCAGTCTGGCAGTCTCATTCAAGAAGATCTCCTGACATACCAAAAACTCTAACCTGGTAAGTCCAGCTAGAAGCTCCTTCCTGTTCATCTGGGAGAGAAGAGGATTGCTACCCATGATATACATGGCCTTTACTGGCTTTTCGGTCTTCCCGTTCATTGCCTTTATCATGCCAGGCAGATCGAGGCCGGGTCGGGTATTGATTCCCTTTTTCCAGACTTCCTCAACCTTGCCTCCTGCGTCAACAGGTATGTACCCGGGAAGAAGATCTGGCCAGATTCCCATATCGCAACATCCCTGGGTGTTGTTCTTCTCAGCAATGGGAAAAAGCTTTAGCTTCATTCCCAAAGCCGCGGCCAGGTCTGCAACAGCCAGACACTTCTCATAACCAGTACTACCTGACATAAGGTCATGGCCGAAGATAAGACAGGGTCGACTTGACGAAGCCAATACCTTGGCCATGTTACCGAAACTATCTTCCTCAATCCCTGTCTCTCTACAAACACTATCCCAGGAGATAGAATCAAGTTCAGTTCTTAATTTAGAAAGGGGAGAGGTGTCTGAATTACCCTGCTGATCCCAGTTATTCTCCCCATCCATAACGATGGCCTTAATTATGCCAAGTACGAAATGCCCCTCACTTCCTGGATGGCAGAAAAAATTCTCCTCTGCCAGATAGCTCAAGTTGGTCCTCCTGAAACTGGCGATGTACAACCTCAATGATCCATGATTCAAGGCAGGGTTTATCTTCCACAAGAAGAGTGGCATCTCGTTCCTCAGATCAGCCCCCACGACCAACACTACATCGGCCTCCGTTAGATCATCCAGGGAACCAAGTGCAAGCTGAAATCCTGAGACACGGGGGACAACATCCTTGCCCTCACCTGAACCTTTATGATCGTCTTTTAACTCAGGACGTCCCATGACATTGCACAGGGCTCGAAGGGCATTTTGATAGTCAAGGCTTGCTGTGCTATCGATATTATTTGTACCAATGGCCAGGCGGATAAATTTCTGAAAGATGTAGTTTGCCTCATTACTGGCCCGTGGCGATCCCAGCCCGGCGATTGCATCCGGGCCATCCTGTTGGATAATCATCGTAAGGCGTTCTGCAACAAAACGAAACGCCTCATTCCAGCTTACCTCAACAAGCTTGCCGTTCTTCTTGACTAAGGGTGAGGTCAATCTCTCTTTGCTGTTCACTATATCCAGGCTGAAGCGTCCTCGGCTGCAGATTATGCCGTTATTGGGACGTCTGGAAAAATCACTGGTGACCCGCATCAGCTTATCTGCCTTAAAATTGAGCTCTAGGTGGCACCCTCCTCCACAAAAGGGACAAACCGCATCCTTCTTTTCCATTTCCCACGAGCGGGCCCGATACTTAAAGGTCTTGTCGATGATTGCTCCTACCGGACAGACATAGACACACGTGCCACAGAACTCACAGTTCATGGGCTCCCCGCCCGCTGTGACAGTCGTATGATAACCCCTGTTTTCAAAATATAGGGCTCTCGCCCCTACGTGGTCTCGACACACAACCACACAACGGCCGCAATTGACGCATCTATCCGAATGCCTTTCGATGAGAGGTGAAGTGTAGTCCACCTTTGCCGGAAGCTTTTTGGCAGTATAGGGTTGTTCATCAACACCCAGTTCTCGAACAAGATTTTGAAGTTCACACTCCCCACCCTTATCGCAAATCGGGCAGTCCAGAGGATGGTTGATCAAGGTTAACTGGATTAACTGCCGCCGGTATTTTGTGAGTCTCTCTGAATGGGTGATTACCTCTATGTTCTCTGCTACCGGCGTGATACACGCAGGTTGAGGACGTGGAGGGCCAGGTTTTACCTCCACCACACACAGGCGGCATGAACCAACGGGCGTGAGGTGGGAATGATAGCAAAGATGCGGTATGTGTATACCATTTGCGTTTGCCGCCTCCATTATGGTCATGCCTTTTTTCGCCGTTATCTCTTTTCCGTTTATCCGCAGTTTAATCATTTTGTCAACTTATCTATCCACATCCGCCAGTACAATATCTATCGTGCCAATAATTGCAATCAAATCCGACAGAAGTCGGCCTTCTGCCATCTTCGAAAGCGACTGTAGATTAACAAAAGAGGGGGTTCTTATCTTCACTCGATATGGCTTCGTTGTCCCGTCACTCACGATATAGAAGCCCAACTCGCCCTTAGGGGCCTCGGTGTGGACATAAACCTCCCCTTCCGGCACAACAATCCCCTTTTGAATCAACAGGAAATGATTTATTAAGGCCTCAATATTAGTGTAAACCTTCTCCTTGGGAGGAAGGGTGACAGCCGGATCCTCAACATTGATGTCTCCATCAGGGAGTCCCTCTATAGCCTGCTTAATAATAATAGCGCTCTGCCGCATCTCCTCCATGCGGACTAGATATCGATCATATGTGTCCCCGTTTTGACCAGTAGGAATCTCAAAATCGAAATCCTCATAGCACAAATACGGGTCAGCCCTCCTAATGTCCCATTCGATCCCTGAGCCCCGAATCATTGGTCCACTCACACCATAATCAAGAGCCTCCTCTGGTGTCAAAACACCCACTCCCTTGGTCCGCTCTATCCATATCCTATTCTTTGTCAGGAGGGCTTCATAGTCCTTTATCTGTTCAGGAAAACTGTCCACAAACTCCCTGGCCTTGTAAAGAAAACCTTCGGGCAAATCCTGCGCCAACCCACCAATCCGTAAATAGTTAGGGAATAGCCTGGAACCGTTTATCATCTCGAATAGGTCCATGATCTGTTCCCGTTCTCGGAAGGCGTAAAAGAGAGGAGTCATGGCGCCGATATCGTGGGCATGGGTTCCCAGCCAAAAGAGGTGACTTGAGATACGGGTAAATTCGGCCACGATCACACGAATATACTGGGCCCGTTTGGGAACCTCAATCCCAAGTAATTTTTCTACAGCCAGCACAAAACCCAGATTGTTGGCCGATCCGGCCAGATAATCGATTCGATCGGTAAGGGGCAAACACTGGTGATAGGTTTTTTGTTCCATCAGTTTCTCGATACCCCGATGAAGATAGCCAATGTCCGGGGTAGCCCGAACAATCACTTCTCCGTCCAGTTCCAAAAGAACCCTGAGCACACCATGAGTGCTTGGGTGCTGGGGTCCGAGATTGAGATACATTGTTTCCTGACGTACCATCTATCTTCCTTCTACAGGATAATCCTTCCGCAGGGGATGGCCTTCCAAGTCAGATGGGAGTAAAATACGCCTTAAATCCGGATGTCCGACAAATCGAATCCCGAAAAGATCAAAGCACTCCCTTTCATGCCAGTTGGCCGTAGACCAGATCGAAGTAACAGAATCGATATAAGGATCCTCTTCCTCCAAAGGGACCTTTATACGGAGGATTCGCTTTTCTTTATGGGAATAAAGGTGATAAACTATCATGAATCGAGGTCTTTTCTGAAGATAATCGACCGCTGTCAGATCAGCTAGATAGCGAAATTCAAGCCCTGGCTCATCACGCAGAAAGGTCATCAACTCCTTTATCCTGTCCCGTTTTACAATTATGGTTTCCTGGTCCCGAAATGACTGGTACTCTAAAAACACGTCCGGGAAAATCTGCTTTATCCTAGAAGCAACAGAGTTAGTCTCGGCCATCTTTGATAACTTTCTCTACTATCTTCTCCTGTTCTTCAAGCTGGAGATGAGCATATTTTTTTGTTAAAAAAGGATCCTTTTTGATCTTCTCATGAATCTTTAGTATCCCGTAAAGTAGCGCTTCAGGCCGCGGCGGGCAGCCCGGAACATATACGTCGACTGGCAAATACTGATCAATCCCCTGCACCACCGCGTAAGACCTAAAAATACCGCCAGATGAGGCACATGAACCCATGGCCAGAACCCATTTTGGCTCGCTCATCTGTTCATATATGCGTATTACCGCAGGAAGCATCTTTTTAGTAACAGTACCTGCGACAATCATAAGGTCTGCCTGCCTTGGAGAAGCGCGGAACGCTTCCATACCAAACCGTGCTATATCAAAACGGTTTGCTGCTGTGCATATCATCTCTATGGCACAACATGCCAGACCGAAAGTGGCTGGCCAAAGAGACGACTTACGACTCCAGTTAACGAGTTTCTCTAGCGTTGTGGTAATAATATTATTTCCCAGATGTTCTTCTATTCCCATTCTAACGCGCCCTTCTTCCAGAGATAAACCAGCCCAATAAGGAGAACAATTATAAAGACTAGCATCTCGACAAAGCCAAAAAGACCTAGATCTCTGTATACCACAGCCCAGGGATAAAAGAATGCAGCCTCAATGTCAAATATGATAAACAACATGGCTATAATGTAAAAGCGAACGGAAAACCGTGTTCTTGCATGACCTATCGGGTCCATGCCGCATTCATATGGAAGCATCTTAGCGGGGGTAATCTTTTTCTTGCCGAAAATGGCAGAAAGGCCAATTATCGTCAGGGCAAGAGCAATGGTTACGACCAGATAGACTAAGACTGAAACATAATGGATATGCATCGCATTCTATTCTATCCTACATGCCCCTAACGGGCAGGCCTTTTTGGTGATATGTTCCAGATACTCGTCCCTGAAACGCTCAATGGTAGTCTTTACAAAAAAGATAGGGGACATGGCAAGGGCGCAATTGGCAGTAGCAGACATAGTATTCGCCAGATCGATCATCATTTCAAGGTCAGACTCCTTTCCGTCTCCTCGGGCAATAGCTGAAATGGTATCATACAATACCCGTGTACCTCGACGGCAGGGGGTGCAAAAACCACACGATTCGTGCTGGAAAAAATAGAGGATAGTCCGTACTACATCTACCACACAGGTCTCATTATTCATCACAAGCATCGTCCCCGATCCAAGTGCACCCCCCTGTTTCTGCATAGATGTATAGTCCATTGGAGTATCTAAATGCTCTTCAGTGAAAAAACCAAAGGAGGCTCCGCCGGTCTGACACATCTTGAATGGCTTATCATCCTTCATCCCGCCTCCATATTTGAAAATCAGCTCCCTGAGAGTCAGACCGAGAGGAGCCTCCACCACCTGGGGCTTTTTTACATGCCCAACGATCTGATACAGCTTCACACCAGGAGCATCCTCGGTCCCGAGGGATTTATACCACTCACCCCCCCGATTTATAATGGATGGTACATTGCATAGGGTCTCCACATTGTTTACGACAGTTGGATATCTCCACAGACCCTGAACCCCAGGAAAAGGGGGTTTAAAACGTGGGTTTCCCCGAAACCCCTCAATCGATTCGATGAGTCCAGTCTCTTCTCCACAGACGTATGCTCCCGCCCCAGAGCGCAACTCAATATCATAACTAAAACCCGAACCCAGTATATTCTCTCCTAAGAAACCTCTTTCACGGGCCTGGTTAATGGCCGTATTCAAGCGAAGCATGGAAAGGTAGTATTCGCCACGACAATATATGTACCCTCGACACGCTCCTACGGCGTAACCAGTAATGATCATCCCTTCAATGACACGGTGAGGATCGCCTTCCATGATATAACGATCCTTTATAGTCCCGGGTTCGCCTTCGTCAGCATTGCAGATCACGTACTTTTTCTCTGTCTGCAAGGGCTGGGTAAAAGACCACTTCACACCAGCGGGAAAGCCTGCTCCACCACGACCCCTGAGACCTGAGGCCTTTACCTCATTGAGAACATCGACGGGGCTCATTCTTTTCAGGGCTTTTTCAAGGGCCGTGTATCCCCCTCTCTTTATATAGTCGTCAATACTGGAGGGATCAACCTCGTCGATATTGTTAAGGAGTATACGTTCTCTGTGCAGATCTATCTCCTTTGATATAGTTCCAGCAGAACGACTCAGTTTACGATAATCAATGGGTTTTCCCTCGCGATACATCGCGAGGGTCTCTCCTATCTTTTGGCGTGTGAGATTGCCAAACACAACCTCATTGATCTGCATGGCAGGGGCAATCTCACAAACTCCAAGACACGAACTCCTCTCCAGTGTAAAAAGCCCGTCTTTTGTTGTCTCTCCTACTTTAATGCCCAGGATTTCTTCAAGCACGTCGATCAGATTTTCCGCTCCCATGACATGACAAGTAGTGGATTCACAGACCCTGATGATATACTTGCCACGCGGCTTTATGGACAACATGGTGTAGAAGGTTATTACACCGTAGACATAACTCAGATGAATATTAAGCCTCTTCGAGATCATATCCAGGACATTTCGGGGTAGCCAGTTACCGCAAATATTTTGAGCCTCGATCAGTACCGGTAAAAGGGCCCCTTTCTGGCCCTGATACTTATCCAATAGCCGTTCAAGCGCTTCTACCTCTGGCCCACTTAGTACTTTATCAGGATTGTCGTAGGAAAATGTTTTTTCCATAAACAAAACTATAGGGTTATCTGTTTCTACTTCTAGTTTGCGAAAATTATCACTTGCCGTTGAAGTTAGTCTAATACTACTCTCACTTCTAGGTGTCAAGTGAAATTTTTCCAAAATCAATTTTTATTTCTCCCGGCTAAGATTCTTGGCCGTGTTTAAGATATGGATCTCAAAGCAATTATGAAAGGATACAGGATGTAAGTTACTGGTCAGAAAATTGGACATTATCGTATTACAAAATGGGTAGAAAGAGTTGATCGATTTATGATAGTATATTTTAAATTGTGCGTTACAAATTTTGATACCATTAACAAGAGTATGGAATTTCAAATAGATGTATTGTTTACTGCCTAACTTACCACGAGGTAAAACCTTTATTTACCCCGTGGTCGGTCCTGCTATGCAAAGTAACCCATTGGACGGCAACTCCCTAATAAAAAATCAGAATTTGTAACGCCCAGTTTAGGTATAATAATCATGATGATTGGGAAGACGGAACGGGGGTGTATGTGTATGAAAATCAACCAGAATATAAAAAAGCATGCCCGAATCGAGATGATTCCTCTGATTGATGTAGTTTTTTTACTACTGGTATTCTTCATTTATGCCATGCTGTCAATGGTGATTCACAAGGGAATCCCAGTAGATTTACCCTATGCCGAGTCTGCTTTGAACGACAAGAAAGAGTATATCTCCCTGGTGGTCACGAAGGAAGGGAAGATATATCTAGATAAAAGACAGGTCTCTCTCAGCGAGTTGAAGGGTCTGCTCATCAAGGAAAGGAATAACAACCCTTATTTGAAGGTCTTTATTACTGGGGATAAAAAAGCGTATTACGAGAGGATAGTTGAAGTATTGGACGTTGTGAGGATATCAGGACTTACAAAGGTCTCATTAGAGACGGAATTCAAAGGCGAGACATAATCCAGTATCCTCTATTGCATCACGCTGAAATTTAAACTCGCAAACTACGCTCATGAACATGCTTAGTAAGGATTTCCTGACCGCTACAATATTTGCTCTCCTGATCCACCTTCTATTATTCTTTCTGAACCCTTCCCTACCCAGCACTGAGCCACAGTTATTAAAAGAAAAGAAGGGAATAGAGGTGTCTCTGGTGAGGCATCTTAGACCTAGATCACCAAAACCAAAGCCAAAAGAGAGAGCGACCAAAAGATTGAAAAAGGTGGTAAAAAAGGCAAGGGGAACAGGTGAAAAGCCTCACATTCCCAAACCTGTAATGACCAGGCGAAAGGTTGAACAGGTAAGAGAGATACCGGAGAGAGAACAGACCCCATTATTACCAAAGGAAGACATAAAAATAAGGGAAACTGACCAGATAAAGGTGAGGGAACCTAAAAGTGAATCCCATGATTATACAGATGCTGTTAGGCCAACCATAACGACTGCTATCCCAAAGTACCACGAAAATCCGAAACCTCATTATCCCCTAATTGCAAGAAGGAGGGGCTATCATGGCCTTGTAATTCTAAAGGTACAGGTTATGGCAGACGGAGAGGTCGGAAGAGTGGAATTAAGAAAGAGTTCAGGATATTCCATTTTAGACAGATCAGCTATAAGAACTGTAAAAAAATGGCGATTCATTCCAGGGAGCAAGGGTAATATCCCCATATCAATGTGGGTAGAGGTGCCTATAAGGTTCGAACTTAGGTCTAGGTAAAGATAGATATAAGAACTATCTGTAACTGGTTACGGGGTGAAGCTTTTTCTTTATCCCGTGAACAGTTACCTTTTTTGCTTGACATCATTTCATAACGAAACTATAAGATTCTGGTGCCGTAATAGGCTTAAAAGGGAATCCCGTTAAAGTCGGGAGCGGGCCCACCGCTGTAATCGGGGACGAAAGCTGCAATATGCCACTGTCCGTACAGGATGGGAAGGCGCAGCCAGTAGGATGATCCGAGAGCCAGAAGACCTGCCAAGAAACAGCACATGCTCTGCGGGTCGAGAATGTGCTGGAGAGAGTCTATGGGGGATAAAAAAGGGAAATCCTCATGCTCAGTTCTGAGTATGGGGATTTTTTTGTTTATCTTGCATGTAGCCAACAAGTTCTTCCATGCAACCCTTTCTTTATTAAGTCTTTATTAAGCCCTTTAAAATCCTGATATGTATTCAATATGTTGAAGAACTTGCAGGAAAGGAGGGATGATTAGATGGAAACCTGATCTATTTCCTGGACGGGTATTTGGAGAAACTCTACATACCACGTAATAAAACCGATAAGAGTGTGAAAACAAGGAGGATTTTATAAAGCATTACATTATACTTCTTATGATATTGACCGGTTTTGCTGGAGTTACCCTAGGATATTCTCCAAAAGCATGGTGTGAAGAAGGAACAATAGAGGAGAATGAGCCCATCAAACTCCATGAAGTAGTAGTAACAGGAACTCGTTATAAAGAAGAGAAACGTAAAATACCAAGCAATATAACAGTTATCGCAGAGGAAGATATAAAGAGATCGCAAGCACAAAGCGTACCTGATCTGTTAAGGTATGAGGTAGGGGTTAATATTACAAGTACAAAC
>DTYH01000210.1 GCA_012961955.1 Desulfobacterales bacterium
CTCTTATTAGGCCTGTTCCAGGAGGTAAGACGTCACGGTCGGACCACGTCTTTTGGGGCTGGGGCGGAAAGGGATTCGCCCTTTGCGGATCACTAAGACGTTACACTTTGGCTCCTTGATGGAGCTAGGCAGCGTAACATGTTGGCTTTATGTAGTTGAAGGGCTGCCACGGAATATTCTTTTCAGTACGGGGGACGAAAAAGTCTGCGAGAAAACAACAAGTAAATAGATGGACTTTTCTAAAGACCTGACGTGTTACGATTTATCAAGAAACGTTGTAAACAAAGTGGAAGGGGTTTTGGGCAAGAGCCTGTTTCATATGTCATTTATTATCTCTCGACGCGTTTTATTCAAGTAGTCCTCTGCCCATAGGCATCAATTCCACGTATTCCTCTCCCAGCTCGAGGAGGATCGTGATGAATACATTCTTCATCGTGAAGAACTTACGTCGTTCATCAACCTTGGGAAACAAGATGGTAAGTAAGTGCTGGCACGGCTTCACGTAGCATCGCGATTTGGGATGGAGTCACCGATTTTGTTTCTTTTTAATATCCTCCTTGACCATCAACCGCTTCTCTTGTATACTATTATTATCCAAAACAGTGGTTTATCTATCATAACCTCGATTCAGAATAAGGAGATGGACTATGCCTATTATCACGATTTCGAGGGGCTCATACAGTAGGGGGAAAGAAATAGCAGAGAAGGTCGCTCAAAAACTCGACTACGAGTGCGTTGCTCGAGACGTCCTTCTCGAGGCCTCGGAAGAATTCAACGTCCCTGAGGCAAAGCTCGTTCATGCCATTGAGGATGCGCCCTCCTTTTTGGATCGCTTCCTCTACGGAAAGGAGAAGTATATCGCTTATATTCAATCTGCCTTATTAAAGCATTTCCAGAAAGACAATGTGGTTTATCACGGCATGGCAGGCCACTTCTTCGTCAAAGACATATCCCATGTACTCAAGGTTAGGATCATTGCCGATTTGGAAGACCGCGTAAGGCTGGTCATGGAGCGGGATAAGGTTTCAAGAAAAGAGGCCTTACACTTTATAAGAAAGATTGATGATGAAAGAAGAAAATGGAGCCAACACCTCTATGGGATCGACACACGGGACCCCAGCCTCTATGATCTGGTTCTTCACATCAAGAAGATCACGGTAGATGATGCGGTGGACATTATATGTCATACGGTCGGGTTGGAGCGTTTTCATACCACTCCTGAATCCCAAAAGGCAATGGATGATCTGTTCGTCGCCTCTGAGGTCAAGGCCGCCCTGATAGACCTAAAACCCGACGTCGAAGTCTCTGCCAGCGACGGGAGGGTCTTTGTGAGGACTAAGGCTTCACTACTTGAAGAGGAGAAATTGGTTCCCGATATAGAAAAGGTCGCCAAAACCATCCCCGGTGTCAAAGAGGTTAGCATTCAGGTAGAGATGCATCCCATGGAACCTTATGACTGAGAGAATGGAAAGTGGACATCCCACATTACCTTTGATGGTAATCGTCTAGGCAAAGTTGGAAAGTTGATGGTCATGGAGTACTTGAATTCAGGTAACTCCTCAGATGGTGTCAGTGCTCTGTTAAGCGCTGACTACCTAGGAAGGTTTTTGTTTTGTGTTGCTGTGCTTTTCATGGTCATCCTGAACCGAGCAAAGCGGGGTGAAGAATCTCCTTGGATGGTTCGCTTACGGTCGGCATGACGCTTTTGACCTGAATAGTTACGCATTGAGTAGTGTTTTTTCCTCATTCAGAGCAGCACTAATCTAAACATACGGATCTATAAAGACATAAATCACAAATCAAGGTGTGACCCCTATCGTCTGAGATTTCTCCTTGAGCAGACATAGACTGACAGGTCCAGGCCAGCCGTCAGGTTATTTTAGTCAATTTGATCCATCGGAGTATTGATAGAAACTCAGAGTCGCACTCTATGCATATATAATTTCTGCTTCATGGAACTAACCGCATCCACCATTTCCGTCTAATTCGTCTATGGGATGCACTGCCGCATCTCGAGGATTTCTTACTCAACACTAGTTTGATCATAGCTTGATTACCTGGAGTGCCTAAGGCCTCACCCAAGCTGGCCGCCAAAGAGTCGGGGGAGTTTGGCGATCAGCTTCAGGTGGTTCTTAGGGCACGCTATTCGTGAAACCAAGACAGTAACAGCTTGGGAATATTAGGATCGGCCTTATACCGCCGACCCAACCTCGGTTTAAATTCAATATATGTTGTATTTCCGCTAGCATGGGTGGTATTTGGAGCTTCTCGGCAGCAACCATTACCATAGAGAACGAAGCAAGTACATCGGTGAGGTGAAAAAGAGACAAAGACTCGGAAGGCGATGATAGTGGATTAACCAAGTTAGGGCGATAGCTTTATACGCGATTTGTTATCTATCACTTCGGACCGTGTTATTTAACCGATCTTCTGCCTATAACCGTCGCTTGCCTGTATAGGCGCCGAAGTAGGATCTGGACGAGCCTATTCTTCATCAAGAAAGGCCTCCCTCGTTGATTGCCTCGGGATAGAAACAGAATATGTCTATATAATTCTATCAATCTTACCATAAAGTTGGCAATAGTTTAGACATAAACCCCCGTGAAAACGTAAATCACATAGGACATATTTGAACTTGACTCCCAGCAATTCTTATAGTATGATATTCTAGACAAGATATTTTGTTAGTGGAGGCTCGTCACAAAGCGATATCCGACTGATTTCCTTGGTGAAGAAACTCCTTAAGAGGGCTCTGATGGTTTCTCAAGAAAGAGGGAGAATCCTCTTTGAATATCGGCACTAAAAATAATGCGTACTCAGAAAATGAGAGAACGAGCACAAGGGAAATAAAGACTTTCTCTCTCATTAAATGCAATCAAAGTACAGCCAATATCGTTGACTTATTATTATATATTGTTGCAGGGAGGCGTATTATGAACAAGACAATATGTAAGGCAAGACCAGGTGAAAAATTTAGAACCGGGAGTAAAATTATTTCTGGTGGGGTAGAAGAAATTTTTTGTGAAATAACTGGGAATGTATTGCCCATATTCTTATCCGATGAGGCCGCCAAGGCAAAAGGATGGGACAAACGACTGGTTCCTGGAGCCTTTACCTTTTCCAGTAGTATTGGACTCATGGAGCAGGCAGGTTTACTGGATGACATAATCGCATTCATGTCTGTAGACAAACTTCGGTATTTAGCTCCCGTCTATATAGGAGATTCTATTTATGTGGAAGTCGAATTGATAGAGACAAGAAAAATCAAGGATGGGAGCCGGGGTGTAACCACCTACAAGTGGACAACCTACAATCAAAACGATAAACCAGTACTTGAAGCTGTGAATACCTGAATGTGCCAGATGTAAGTTTCCTGTAAGGAAACGAGGCATTAAGGAAGTTTAACAAAGAAGGAGCTAGCTTATTCCATGGGGGAATATAGGCCTTTGACAAGAGGGGACGGGCATCGGGGAAGGGTCATCCTGAGAAATACATCTTTCCTAGGCAACTATCGTGGCAATGGCAGCGCGTTCTTGAGTACACTGGCTCATTCGAACAGGGAAAAGCCGCAGGGATTGGTAGCTCTTCTGTCACCCAGTTTGTTTGCCTGGGAACAGTACGGTATGAAAGATGGTCACTCCGTTCGCGGGGCAGGGATCGGGGAGAGATGACGTATTCAGGACGTCACGGCCAGTTTTTGCCTTTCGTAAGGTTCTGCGGTGAAGTTTACTTTGCCGAATAGATAAGATTGAGTCTTGGCAGGATAGAGGCTGGAGGCAACCAGTACCAACACCTCAAAGAATATGGCATTGATCTTAAAATTATCAGCTGTGGCTTCCAGAATGTTTACACGATCAAGGATGAAAAAGGCGTAGAGATGCGGAAGCGGGACGGATGGTAAAAATCTTTCCCCGTGCTACCCTTGGGAGTGTAACCCATTAATCCTTTATTAAAATAATGTTCATAAGTAAATAGGTATCTTTATCTGATACTACTTACCAAAAATCCTTTCTAAAAGGTAAAGACTTTATCTGCCTCAACCGATAATTCATAGAGATCATCCATCCAGCCAACAGGACAAGTGCTTGATCCCTCCAGACCGTGGGATTTCATACAAACACCTCAAACATAAAAATCTCCTTCAAATCGGTTGACTTGTTCCATTACGTTAAATTGTTCATTACTTATTTTTTCAAAAAGAACCGCTTTACCAAGCATGAACACGCTTACCCTATCACCCTTCTTGACAGCTACATTGGCTAGCCTTATGGCATTATAAATAGTTTCGGGATCATCTGAAGTGATAACAAAGAGTACATTCACAAATAAAACCTCCTTAAAAGTATGCTTGCCCTCGCGCTCCCTTACTTCTTGCTTGTTATAGCTTTGTTATAAAAACGGGGACGCTTCATTCCCCTTAACCCCCAAGCAAAAGCTTGCCTACCCGAAGGGCCCGGGTTAGCAACACTGTACCAAACGGGTGAGGCTGTTGTCAAATTGATTTTAGTGTGTTTTTAGGGTGACCAGGTCCAGGAGGAACTCTCCAGGTAGGGGACCGATCGAACCTATGGGATCCAGGGTTGTGTGGAAAGGCCTTCACAACCGGCGATGATATTTCGGTCTTGTCTATTATCTGGCCCTCGCCTGATATGTACGAAGGAGTGAATCAAAGAAACCTGTTATCAGATACAAGCGTTTTCTCCTCGGGTTGGGGTCTAGCTTGGTTCTCAAGATTTTTGTCAGAAGCCGGAGCCACTGAAACGGGAGGCTGTAGAAAAGGGAAAGGCTTGCCGCAAGGGCAGATGAACGAGAATATTCGTTCTTGAGATTATCCCCTGCATTTTCGCAAAAAAAAGAAAGACTTATACGAAACCGCTTTGCGGGGTGCATGTGTCTGATGCTCTTGGCATAGAAATCCCATCCCGCGTACAAACTCCTCCTTGCAGTCAATCGGGATGAATCTTATGACCGTCCGACAGCTCCTGTTGCGTTCCGGGAAGATGCGCCACATCTGCTTGCAAGCAAGAACCTACGTTCATGGGGGGCATGGTTGGGTATCACGGCAAACGAACTGGACAGGTCTAGCTTCAAAGAAAGCTTACGCACCCTCCCGGGGAAAACTGGTGAGCAATCTTGGGATTCAGAATTCGCCTGGCTAAATCTCAAAAACTCGGGCTTTCGCCCTCAAACAGTTTGAAACTTGTTGCGCCAGGCTCCATCTGAATCTTATTCGAAATTGCTCAATGTCGTTCGCAGAATGACTTTTTACGAAAGTGTCAATGTTATTTCCGTAAAACAGGGGGTCAACGCGCTCGACAATCCGCAACCCTTATGCTAATAATCCTGAAAACGCAGCGCAATATAACATAGAGATAGACGTTGAATGAGCGTATAAATAAGGGGGTCATGAACAGCCCTCTCACGCCCGCCTTTCTGTCTTATTGGGGATGTTTCCATAGTCCACTCGAGTTGCTCGTCCCAAAATTACTTCCGCATGCACACCTTTAGATTTAGTAACTGCAAAAAGCTGTGATTACATTAGGTAATGTTCGATGAGATTTTGCAGTTTGTCGGTATTGGATTTGGCAAGCGACCTTCGATTTTCGACGGCACGAGTCAATCTCGACCTGCCCCAGATCATCCAAATGCGCGGGTGCTTGGAAAAGGTGATACAAAGGTCTAATTCATGTTATGGGCTGTTTAGGATAGCGATCAGCCATGTTATCTTAAGCATAATATCTCCGCTGTCGGCCACTTTTGCATTGACATGAATTTTCTCTTCCTTTAATATTTAAAACATAGTATTCTTTTACTTGGTCTAGTTGCGATTTTTTTCCTTGAGCTTATCGGCTCCTGGGGACTAGTTGTCGGCCAGAATCTGTCACAGGTTCTATCGCCTCTTGTTTCTCTTCCTCTAGTTTCTCCCCGAGAGTTTGGGAACAGATGCAGATCTTCTCGTCGTTCTAGATTGCAGCGTACGATACCTCTCTTGATCCCAAGCACCGCTGCCACTCGCCATTCACATCTCTTTGGCCGTCGATGCTGAATCCTCGTCTTGGTGTTAGCTTCAGATAGAATAACTATTCTGCTTTTTAGAGCAAAGAGAGACGAAGCCTGGTGCCGCGTTGAGTCTAAAGCCTCAAACCCCATTCTGTTGCCGGATTTAATAAGTTAGTTAGAAATGGCCACTATCCTCGTGAGATTTTCGTAGGCCGGGCATTTTTCATTTGCAGGGAGTGTCATGTTAGGAGGCCCTGATCATTTAAGGATAAGTATCTAACTTTGATGATTTAATAGTTAAAGGACTGGGATGGAGTCGCCATGAATTCAGAAGAGAACGGTACCTTGAGAGAGAGAGTCCTCGAGATCTACAAGTACATCGAGGAACACTTTTATCTGAATCGTCCGGATATCGATGTCAAGGGGGCAGCATTCAACTCCGCCTTGCTAATGAGCCTCTTGACAGGTCTTTGTCAAGGAAAGGAACTTATCATTGGGGAGCCGGGCCTCGGGAAGACCACTTCTGCCGAATACGTCTGTGCCCTTCTATACCGGTTTCCGCTGGGAACCGTTTGGGGGAGTGAGGTTTCTGGTCACCCTGAGCAGACCGAGGAGAAGATCATCGGCCGGCCAGATCTGGGAAGGCTCAATCAAGGAGAGGAAGTAGTGGTGTGGTCCCACTTTGTACTGTTGCCCATCAAGATCGTTGACGAGATCAATCGGCTTCCAGAGACCAAGCAGAGCATGATCTTGGACGGTGTGGACCGCGGCAACTGGGAATATCTCAATGACGCCATTATTAATCGGGAATATTGCCTTTTTGCCACAGCGAATTACCAGGATCGGGGCACCAATACGATTATTGCTCCCCTGATTGATCGCTTCGACGTAATGGTGGAGTCAAAGCACCCTGGTGCCAATCTGGCCTATCTTATTGGGGGGCAGCGCTCCAAAGACGTTGTGCTCCGTCACGAGGAGCTGGAGAACGAATTTCAACGTTTGCTGACCGAAAGACTCCCTTATGACGTGCGGATGGAACGGATCGAAGAGCTCTGTGATCGATTTGGAGAGGCCTTAGCGAAAGAGCATGGGATTCAGACCCTCTCACGTGCGGACCGGCAGGCGATTCGATCCCAGAAGGACGAAATCCCATTCGATCTAGATTTCAATGCCTTTCTTCGGGTCGTCCTTTCGGAACTCTCTTTCTGTCATAGATTTGGCCAGAAGCGATCTCATGAAGGCTGTGAGGAGGGTTGCCACTTCACGGAATATCTTTGCAAGGCAGTGCGAAATTGTGTCTCCAACCGCTTGCCCATTAGCGTACGAACCTTTGCCCAAGCCTTAGCCTGGTTGCTAGGGGATGAAGAGGTGGGCCTGGAACATCTCAGGACCGTTCTGCCCTTCACGTTAGCCCACAGGATCCAATGGAAAGAGGAAGCCGTGGCCCAGCGTGAGAAAGAACGTCGCAGTGATCCCCTTGACATCTATATGGCAAAAGAAGCGGTCAAGGAAATGCATAGGCGGTATATGGAACAAGGCCCGCAGGTCAAAAACGCCTTGGCTATCGCCTGTCGCATTGCGGAAGGTGAAAGAATGGAGCCCATCCATGGCGATCATCCCATATATTGGGAGATCCGTAGGGACCTTGGAGAGGAGGGCCTTGAGGCATGAAGAACCCTTTTTTGGACTTTCGTTCCCTCCCCTATCGGAAGAAAGAGATCCCCCTGGAGCGCATTGTCCGGGCCAAGCAAGAGGTCTTGGAACATATCGTCGAGGGCTACCTTCGCCTGGTGGAGGAGGAAGCAAAGGACCTGGTTTGGCTCGTTGAGCACAGCCGTGTGGTTAAGGCATACGAAGCCGCCCTCAAGAGCATCCGAGACCTTCATTACGATCAGGACGATATCGAGGAGTTCTGTGCTGAGCTGGATAGCTCCCACAAGATTCCTTACATGATATCGGGCCCTGCCGGGATTTACATCTCTGCCCTTGTCAACCATTCTGAAGAAGACCGGATCGTGCTAAGACTCCAGGACTACCAGCGAGTGTTCCATTTCTTAGGTTACAGACTTCCCGAAGGCAAGACCCTTGTACTTCAGGGGGATGTGGGGGATTTCATTGGTGCAGGTCTCTCCGGGGGACGGCTTGTGGTGGAAGGGTCGACCGGCAACTGGTGTGGGGCCGGAATGATGAGGGGTGAAATCTTGGTCAGTGAACACGCTGGCCAGAAAACGGGAGAGTGGATGCGAGGCGGTGAGATCCATGTGGATGGCATGATCCGTAGCGTAGGGAAGACCCTATTCGGAGGTAGAATCTACCGGAGGGGAAGGCTCGTCAGCCCCCAACCCATTGGTGAGCATACTTGATTAAACGCCCTTAGAATGGCGGCACATTGGCACCCTCCCTTCTAAAAGGAACTAAGATACTATGATCCCCGCCATGAATGGTGGACCGATCTAACGGGGGTAAAGAATGACGCAGGACCTGGATAAGATCTTAAAGGAGATTTGGCCCAGGGTCAGAAGGCGGCACCTCTTTCCTGAACTCCCCGCTCCTAAGTGTGCCGAAGGAGAGCAGCGCGTTGGGCTGAATATTAAGGGGAAGAAGATCTCCATATCCAAGGAGTTTGTGCTTGAGATGTCTCAGGTGCTCAAACCGCAAGAAGTTGTGGAAGGGCTTATAGACCACGCTGTGTCCCATTATTTATACTGCCCTTGGGACTTTTCGACCCATCTGAAGCTTTACGGGGAGGCAAAGAAGGTCCTCAAGGACAAAGAGATGGCTAAGAAAGCTACGGATTACTTCATGGATGTCGTGGCAGATACCCATTGTGTCAGCCAGAAAGATACTCCACTTCCCAAAATCTATCGCCACATGAATAGAGGGATCCTTGATGAGGCGATCCACGCCCTGTACCAGAGGATCTGGGGTGTGGATCTTGGGGTAGAGGGACACGAGGGGGTCTCCAGGAAGCTTTCTCGTCTCCCGTATTTGGATCGCAGTCTCTGGAGGGAGAGCATCAGGCGGTTTGCTAGGGTGATCCGTTCCCTTCTGGAGAGGGAAGAGCGTTCTGGGGGCCTGAGCAGACCGAATCCTATGGGTAGCCATAAACCTCAGCAGTACTCCACGCAGGAAGTCGATCGGGGTCTCCAAGAGCTGGCTTCCAGCGTGGCCTCGCCCACCGAATTCAAAGAGATCATCCATGATTTTGAGGATGAGCTCTTGGAGGCTATCCATCCTACTGAGCAAGGTATGGGGCTTGGGCGCGGCCGATCCCTGAATGCAGACTTCCTTTACTATATGAAACTCGCTCAGAACTACTTCCTTTACGTCCGGAAGACGGCAATGGAAAAGAGTGGATCTCTTTATCCTCATCACCATGTCCCCTGGGAAGTGGGGAAACCTTACCAAGACATCGATCCGTGGACGAGCTTTGGAAAGATCATGCCCGGAATTACACAGACCTGGCAACGCGTCGAAGGAGAGGTCTTTGGCCGAGAGGAAGGAACGCCAAACTGTATTGTGATTATCGATTCCTCGGGGAGCATGATAGATCCCACGAAGCAGCTTTCTTATGCAGTACTAGGCGCAGCCTGCGCTTGTGACGCCTATCTGAGAAATGAGGCTTATGTGGCGGTCTACAACTTCAGCGATGCAGCTGCAGGGTGTCGAAAGATCCTCCCCTATTCACGGAATCGGACGGAGATCTACCGCATCCTTTGCCATTACTTCGGGGGAGGGACCAAGCTACTAGTGGAGGATATCGAAGCCCTTCAAACGGATCGAGTACCGGATATATTCATGATCACGGACATGCAGATTACTAACCTTGAGATCTTGATCGAGTATTTCAATCAGTGCAGAAACCGTGTGACCGCAGTCCACATTGGGGATAACAGGCACGTTCAGGCCTTCCGCCGTTCCATGGGTTTGCGTAAGAACGTGGGAATCTACGCCGTGAAAAAAAAGGAGGACATCCCACGCATCGTGCTGGGAAGGGTTCGGGAATACTTGTACGCAGCGAGACCCTAAAGGTCCTCTTTTCCTGACCTCACGGAAGTTTTTTTGATTGGGACCAATGCAGGTCATATCTCATATCTCCTAGGGGGCGTTTCCCCTCTTATCGAACGAATCCTCCTCGTTTAAGCACCGAACTCTCATTACCCCGTGTGTGCGTGGGCCTAAAAAAGGTTTTTATTTGGGGAACGCCCCCGAAGATGTGGACTCAAGCACTTAAATGGAAAGGAGGCAGATATGCATAAACTCGGAAGGCAATCCACGGCTCTTTTTGTGGCTGCAATACTGTTCCTTATCCCGTTCGGGTCTGCTCCCCTAGCACAAGACCATTTCAAGAACGAGGATAGGAGCGCGGAGAAGATGATCGCTGATATCCTAGCGGCGAGGCCTTTAGGGATTATTGCAACTACGGTAGGCACTGTTCTATTTGTGGTCTCGCTTCCATTTTCAGCCATGGGTGGGAACATCGAGGAGGCATACAAGAAATTGGTGGTGGAACCTGCAAAATACGCCTTTATAAGGCCGTTAGGAGATCTTTGAAATTCTTCAACACTTATAACGTAAGGCGCAACAAGAAACAGGGGGCAGAAATAAGGGAGAAAATAATCGAGAATTATTTCCGACCCCCCAGCTCCCTCTCCTGATCGCTTTAATGAATCCGTCCCTTGGATTTGGCTTTCAATAATTCTAATTCCGTTAAGAAGTTATCTATCTCTGAGATTAATGGCCCTTTTGGTAGCATGTCTCCGCCAAAAACATAGGCCTGAATAAGCCTGACCACCCTCACAAACTTTTCTCCTTCGCCACGGCCGCATATTTTCTCTAAAGGACAATTTAGACAATTCTTTTCTTGATACTGAAAACAGAATGGTACAGGTATAGTAGATGCTTGGAGCAACTTTTTAAAATCGCTCAGAGTGGAGGCAGTGTCGAGAAACTGGCGGATGCGAATCCATTTCTCGACAGTCAAATCAAAAGGGTCTTCCTTTTTTTGATATCTCTCTCGCATTTCGAAAATACTCATTAACCGACTCATCTTGCCCTTCCTTTTTGATAAGTTCTTAAGATCTTTGTTATGGTTCGACAAAGTGAGTATGAATACTCTTTTGATAAAGATCACATTTGAGATTAGTCCTCTTTCGCCTTTTTGGAGTAGGCCGTCTAGATCGTTGCAAGATCGATGTAGACGCAGACAGGAGCCAGGATGGCACGGGGTTCGGGCATACCTTCCTCGACATCGGTCCAGATACAAGTATTAGTGTATTCCAGCCAGATCTTGATCCGAGAACTATAAGCTATCCTCTGATTCCCAATGTTGATCGGACCGGTTTGAATAATGGTGGGGAAGATACGAATCATGAACGTGCGATTATATTATCTAATCCTCAACAGCCCTGGATTCTCTTGAGGTGCTGCATGTGGCAAGAAGAGTAAACTCCCGGTGTGCGGGAAGCTACCACGATATACGTGATCTGGATCTAAGTGTATTGGAGTCCTTACGAATGAACTGCTAAGGTGGTTTGAAGCCTACGCCTGAAACAGGGCTTTGAGGTGCCAAACCCTCACCTATCGCAGAGTTACGTGCTGCCACAGGCTAATACTAGCATTACACCTAGGCCCACTCATGCCGTGCTATCTTATCATAATCGCTACTTTTGCGGGATTTATGATTACATAAGCTAATCAAAACATCAACCACTTTTTTCTTGCCTCTCAACACAGGGCAATAAGGTGGATTTTCCTAGATCTTTACGTTCCGTGCTCCCTCCCAATTCGTTGATTTCAAAAGATTTGATTGAGACCAGTTACATTTTGTCACCTCAAGCAGAGACTAAGAGTAACGAATAGGTTGTATGTATAGATGTGGCGCCATAAATATTGGTTGACAATCTTGGTGGATATAGAGAAAATAATAATTTTAAAAAATATTCTGTAGAATAATCATCTACATTTAACGGAGGGTCAATGTGCCATATACCTTCTTTACTTC
>DTYH01000211.1 GCA_012961955.1 Desulfobacterales bacterium
CAATCGGAGATTATAAAAGGAAAAAAGCTGATAAAGAATAGAAAGTTCCTGAGAAAACATTTATTTGAATGTCGAAGTCTTACAGAAAAAAAATGCAGAAGTTATTTTATATATATACCCAAACCTATTTAAAAGTTAGAAAGTAAAAATTTTTATACCAAAGGAGGATGAGATTATGAAAGAAGAAAAAGAGAGATATTTGACCACGAACCAGGGTGTCCCGATTTCGGACAACCAGAACTCGTTGACCGTTGGCGAACGCGGTCCTGTGTTGTTACAAGACGTCCAGTTTATCGAGAAGATGGCTCATTTTGACAGGGAACGCATCCCTGAACGGGTTGTCCACGCCAAGGGAGCAGGGGCACACGGCTACTTCCAGGTTTACAAGAGCATGGAACCTTATACAAAGGCGAAGTTCCTTCAGGACACGGATAAAAAGACCCCTGTATTTGTACGGTTTTCTACTGTAACCGGTGGCCGTGGCTCTGCTGATACAGTGCGGGACCCCCGCGGATTTGCCGTTAAGTTCTACACTGAGGATGGTAACTACGATCTTGTAGGAAACAACCTGCCTGTCTTTTTCATCCGGGACGCCATCAAGTTCCCGGATATGGTTCATGCCTTCAAGGGCGCACCTGATAGCAATGTCCCCTCGGCCTCTTCCGCGCATAACCGCTTTTGGGATTTTATATCCCTGACACCTGAATCAACCCACATGATTACCTGGCTCTTTTCCGACCGCGGGACGCCCAAAAGCTACCGTATGCAGGAGGGTTTTGGTGTCAATACCTATGTGTGGGTGAACGCTGAGGGAAAGGCGGTGTATGTGAAATACCACTGGAAACCGAAATCGGGTGTGCATAACCTCGATCGTCATGAAGCAACACGGTTGGCTGGTGTTGATCCCGATTACCTTACTCGTGACCTCTACGATACGATTGCCCGCGGCGAGGAGGTTGAGTACGAGCTCAATGTCCAGTTGATGGATATTGCTGACGAATTGAAACAAGATTTCGATCCACTCGATGCCACAAAGACATGGCCTGAGGATAAATTCCCGCTGATGCCGGTGGGCAAAATGGTGCTCAATCGCAATCCAGAAAACTTCTTCACTGAAGTAGAGCAGGCGGCTTTCTGTCCCGCCAGCATTGTCCCGGGAGTCGATTTTTCCGATGACAAGTTGCTCCAGGGTCGAACATTCTCATATAATGATACTCAGCGCTATCGGTTGGGCGCGAACTACCTGCAGCTTTCCGTCAACCGCCCTCTGGTGCCGGTAAACAACAATCAGCGCGATGGAGCCATGCAGTCTGGAGCTTTCAGTGGCTCGGTCAATTACGAACCCAATAGCTTAGCGGGTGGTATGCCTATGGAGGCTCCGGCGGGTACATCTCGGGTATATCGAGTTGAGGGAGAAGTGACTCGGCGCAAGATTGGCATAACGAATGATTTCGGACAGGCTGGAGAGAGATATCGCTCTTTGAGCAAGATGGACCAGGAACATCTGGTAGATAACCTCGTCGCGGATCTTATGCACATTGACAAACCGATCCAGCAGCGGGTGGTTGAGAATCTGTCAAAGGCTGACCAGGAGTTGGGGAGATATGTAGAGGAAGGTCTAAAACGCTAACCCCCTGTATCTTGACATTGCCACATTTCATTTACCGCAGAGAACGCTGAGTTCGCAGAGAAAGAAAATTGGTTCAGGTTGTGAAGGAGATCAATAGCCCATATCATTTTACCAGATTGCTCACAGCTTACTTTTGCTCTAAGTGCACGTCCAGTTGTGGGTATGGGATTTCAATTCCTTCTTCCCTACGGAAAGCCTCGAGAATTCCATTTGTCAGATCTAATTTAACTGTCCAATAGTCTTCAGTATTTGCCCATGCCCTTAGTTGAAGGTTTACCGAAGAATCCGCCAATTCCGTGGTGACAATCGCAGGTTCTGGATCCGTTAAAACCAATGAATGTGCTTTCATCAAGTTTATTGCTACCTGAATTGCCTTCTTCAGATCGCTTTCATAACTTATGCCCACTGCGACATCAACCCTTCTCGTGGGCATTCTTGTGTGGTTAACTATTGGACTCCCCCAGACAAGCTTGTTTGGAATTGTGATGAATTTATTGTCATAAGATAAAAGTTCGGTTGCCATTAGTCCCACAGCAGTAACTTTTCCTAACTTCCCATCAACATCTACCACTTCATCCTTGTCTATGGGTCTTAAGGCTGCTATCCAAACTCCGGAAGCTAAATTTGTGATTGAATCCTGCAGGCCAAAACCTAAAATTATACCTATAACTGCTGACAGACCAAGAACAACAGAATTCACAGAAAATCCCAGCGCTCCGACAGCTAAAAGTATCACTACAACATAGAGCAACACGCTCAGGAATCTTGCCAGAAGTTCCGCAACGAGTTCTGTGAGTTTCGTTTTCTCTAATTGTTTCCTGAACAGTATGACAATTATCTTAGTGATCACCCATCCGGCGACCAGTATAATCAACGCAGCCAGCAGTTGAAAGACGGTTTAACCCCCTCCAAAACTTACCACTCAGCGAGCATCTGTAATTGTTTTTTTTCCTTATAACCAAACGAAATAGCAATGCCCAATAA
>DTYH01000212.1 GCA_012961955.1 Desulfobacterales bacterium
ATATAATGGACTGGGCGAAAGACATTGGACGTAAACCCCGTTAGAATTTCATGCGGGGCATTAAACCCCCACCTGTAAGACCTTCGGCCCCTTACGGGGCCGGTATAAAAACAAGGTATAACATTTTGATCTTAACCCCGTGCTTCCGCGCGGGGCCTTTCTAACTGGCTAAACGTAGTTATCCGCGCAACCCTTTTACAGACAAAACCAAATCTAGCGGGGCATTTTATATGCCAGCAATATTGCGGTAGGTATAAAATACCACCGTACAAACATTGTCAACTCACGAGGGTTATGGCTGTCCGTTCTATATCGGGTTTTGCACCTAGCTCATAATCGTAACAACTTTTGCTTAACACTTATATAGTCTTGCATCCTGCATCCTGTATCGCATATTCAGTGTTCGGGTTGTCTTTTGATGCGGCCAGGTTTGTTTCAAGAGCCTGAACTCCTACAAGTATTCTATGTCTTTGCCGTTCACGCTGGCTATACGAACTTTTTGACCTCATGCAAAAAAGCATATTTGGGCCTGTCTTTCACAGGCCAATGTACAACCTTTACAGGATAACCGAATGTGTAACTATGAAGTATAAAGTATGGGATGGGTAATGAACATGGCAGGCCGACATAGAATCGGATCTGAAGCGCTGTGGCAAAGTGGGGTCATACTAGTCATTTCGGTCGTGCTAGGCTTGGTGGTCAACCATGTACGCGCCAACAGGCTGGAAATCTTTGGAGACTGCTCTCAGCTAGCTCGATCGATCATGGATTACGGAGATAATCTCGCTATATCCTTTGATGAGGCCCAAAGGCTCTTCTTATCCCGTAAAGCCATATTCTTGGATGCACGTTCCCGTGAGCTTTTTCAGTGGGGCCATATTCCTGGTGCTCTCAATCTTCCCCTACAGGCATTCGATGAATATTTCGAGAGAGTGATGGCCGAGATTCCCGAGGATGCTATGATCATAACCTATTGCAATGGCAAAGGATGTGGATTAAGCAAGGAACTTGCTCTCTCACTTATAGATAAGGGTTACAGAAACGTTCATGTTCTGACGGATGGGTGGAGCCTTTGGGAAGCGCACGACTTTCCCATTGAAACAGGGGACCGTCCTGGTAGAGAATAATCGTTTAGAAGTCTTTCGGACTTTTATTAGCACGTGGCATTGATGTTTAGACACTCAGACTACGATTCTTGTTCACCGGGGAGCCGCGCAGGAGGCGGTGACGGACATTCTTCTTCTGCTGATACAAAAGGAAATCCCGCAGACAACCACGGCGCCCAGGTTGATCAGCCCCACCATGTTGCCGTAGAGAATAGGAGCGGTTCCCGGCTTCTCGTAACACTCGCCCTCAACCTCATAATCCCTGCGGTGGAGGTCGCCGGAGGAGTTTATGCCCACAGCACAGCCCTCATCTCTGATGCCATACACAACCTAGGCGACTTTACTGCTATCTTAATAGCCTATCTGGCCCACCGGATCGGCCAAAAAGAGGCTTCTGTTCGAAACACTTTCGGGTATAGGCGAGCGGAAATCATAGCTGCTGTTCTTAACGTTTTGCTCCTTGTAGGGGCCTGTGCTTTTATCGTCTATAAGGCTGTCAGCCGATTACAGCACCCTGAGGTCGTCTCAGCATACCTGGTGGTGTGGGTTGCCAGCATCGGAGTATTGGGCAACGGTTTTTCGGCCTGGCTGCTCCATCGGGACTCAAGGCACAGCCTAAACGTTAGGGGCGCTTTTCTGCATATGTTGGGGGATCTTTTAACATCGATTGCTGTCATATTAAGTGGCCTCATCCTTATCTTTAAACCGTGGTACTGGCTGGATCCTTTGCTCTCACTCCTGATTGTCCTTTTTATCCTGAAAAATTGCTGGTCTATCCTAAAGGAGGCGAGCTCAATTTTGATGAACGCCACACCTCCGGGTCTCGATGTCCAGGAAGTGAAAGGCACCTTAGAGCAAATTCCAGGAGTCATAGGGGTTCATTACATCCATGCATGGAATGTGTCTTCATCCAGTATCGCATTTTCATGCCATGTGGTGGTATCCGATCAGCCAGTGAGTAAGACGGAGCCTCTAGCCGAAGAAATCCGTAACGTTCTCCTACATCGCTTCGGGATCGATCACCCAGTCCTGCAGTTTGAAACTGCGGAGTGCGGAGGTGGGAGTGTGCTCTGCAAGATGTCATGCGGCGGATCAAAAAACCCCCCCCACACTTCTGTAACGCTTAAAAGAGATAGACTATGGGACTGGAGAACACTACCCTTTTTGGTGTTAAGGCTGTTAATGGGCAGCGTATTTGTCTATGCGAGCCTGTATAAGATTGTTAGCCCAGAGGCCTTTGCAGAAACGATCTACAACTATCAGATCGTTCCCGGTGGGCTCATCAATCTAACGGCCATTATTCTTCCTTGGCTGGAACTCGTTTTGGGGGCATTTCTGATCCTTGGGGTATGGCTACCTGGGAGCATATTATTGAGCACTCTCCTTCTCGCCACGTTTTTCGGTCTGATCCTCTTTAATTTTGTTCGCGGTCTGGATATCGACTGCGGCTGTTTCAAAACAAGCGATGAAGTTCCTTCCAGTGTCTCCATGGTATGGTATCTTATTCGTAATGGGGCACTCCTCCTTCTGGTGATTTATCTTTTCTCCCATACCCTTCTAAGAAGAAGGACAAACGAGTGAGGTATACCCTCCTTTCGAAAACCTTCTTCTTTTTGAGATGGGAAGCCTCAAAAAGTAAGCCCCCTGTAACCATTTTTTTCGATGAGCACGCTCCGCCCCTCTTCTCCATATGCTAACCACCCTAATATTTTAGCATTTTGAACCAATCCGGTTGTACCAGACTATAGCTGAACTTACGATACAGATGGAGGACACAGGATGGGAGATACAAAGATTATAGTTGTCCGCATACCTCCACAGAAACCTCGCCCCACAATATTTGTGGAAAAACCATTGTCACAAGTTTTCAGAACAGTAAATCTACCCGCAATATGTTCCCACCCAGTGCATGAATGTCCTAGATCTTGCATCCTCTATCCTCTGTCGTATGTTCGGTGTCCACCTCCTGTTTGATGTGCCCGGGTTTGTTTCAACAGCCTAAAGTCTTACAAAAAACTGAATTGACAAACAAGTTCGATTTGTTAAACTATCGCGAAATTCACGTTTGTGAGGGCGTAAAAAATCAGTCTCGACTTTCCAAATAATAAAAAGCCTCTAGGCGCCACCCAAGTCTAAAGGATAAACAGGATAGGGAAAGACTCTTTAAACCGGTGTGAAAATCGGTGCTCAATAATAGATCCTTAATTCGAGTTTCGCACCTAAAATTACTGTAAAAAATTACTCTTAATAGACCTCTTTGGTATAAAAACGTGAATGAGAGGTTCTACATTACCCCGTGAAAGGATTAAGGGGGAAGGGGTGAGGAGCAGCGAAAATGCTTGCAAAGCGCGCGTGCGCGTTTGGCTACGGAACACAAGACTCTTGCAGTTGCGGCACATGGCACAATGTTATTGTGTCCGTGCCGTTCATGCTGGCTATACGAAATTTTTGAACTCATGCAAAAAAATGTATTCGCGACAGCCTGAACCCTATCATTTCCCTTTTTTCCCGTTCATTAGCACATTTCAGGACTTTGGGCTGAATAGTGACTGCAAAACTTGACCCCCTGATCAGCTATATAGAATCATGCCTGCTGCAAAAATCCCTTTTCAAAGATCACAGATTAGAAAGATTCTGGTGGTTAGAAACGACAACATCGGGGATGTGGTATGTACCACTCCATGTTTTGAGGCCCTCAGGCGTCATTTCCCTAAAGCATTTATTTCAGTCTTGGTGTGCCGACTCACGGAAGAGGTGGTTACTGGAAATCCTTTTATTGATAAGGTTTTTGTGTACGACAAGGCCAAGCACGGACGATACAAGAACAGTTTGATTGCGTGGTGGAAACAGTTTAATGTATTGCAAAAGGTCAGGAAGGAAGGGTTCGATCTTGCTATCGGAATTCGGTCTGAGTTTTCCCGCTCTCAGGCGTGGCTAGTATATGCAAGCGGTGCTCCATACAGGTTGGGAGTAAAACCTTCCAGAAAAAACAGGAAATTTTCTTTTTTCTACAACGTATACGTTGAACAACTAAAGGATAATGTACACGAAATTGAGCGTTCCCTTCATATATTGAGACGTATGGGGGTTGATATCGATGAAAAACGTCTGTTTTTAAAGCTATTGACAAAAAATGTAAAGAAAGCTAATAATTTTTTCTCAAAATATGGTATTAGTATAGATAGCAAGATCGTTTGCGTCAATTTCAGCAGACGGATAGAAGAGGGAAGATATTGGAATTACGAAAATTATGTGGCAGTATTAAAACGACTACAAAAGCATAAAATCCAGGCGATTGCCACGTGCAGCCCTGACGAAGAGACTATTGTTAGAAATCTCTTGAACAGTATTAGCAATAGTGTGCCACTCTACCATTCAAAAAGCTTAAAGGACTTTGCAGCAGTGATATCGTTATGCTCTGTATTTGTTACGATAGATGGAGGCCCGATGCATGTTGCTGCAGCTGTCGGCACGCCGGTGATTGCGCTATTTGGCAAAACCGACCCAAAGACATGGTCCCCCTGGGGAGATCAGCATACAGTCATAAGAAAGGGGGATGATCACAACTTGATAAAACCAGGGGAAGTATTCGATGCAATAATGAATATTGTCAAGACAAAAAAGACGAGTTCGCAAAAAGGTATCAATTTAGCCTCTTGAAACAAACGCGGCTGCCTCAAAAGACAACTGAATACTGGAATATACGGTACAGGATACAGGATCAAGATACAAGGTTTATAGTACAGGCAAAAGTCGTTACAATTACGGGCTACGTGTAAAACGGTATATAGCTATATAGAGCCAACAGCCATAACCTTCGTGAACTAACAATATTTCTAAAGTGAGATTTTGAAGCCGCCTCAATTTCGGTGGCATCTAAAAGCCACCCTACATCTGGTTTAGCTTCTAAAAGGGTTGCGCGGATAAGTATATTTACCCCTTTTGAAAAGGCCTATGCGGAAGCGGGGGGTTTAATGCCCTGCCCTGCGGAATCCCCCATATGGAGTTAGCAAAGCTGGATTCCACGGGGCCTCGGTGCGAAATTCTAACGGGTTTGTGTCCAATGTGTTCCCGCCCAGCGCATGCATTATGTATTCTGCATCCTGCATCCTGTATCGTAACTTCAGATTGAGTATGATGCAGGCGGCTTGTTTCAAAATCCTGGAATGTTACATAAAAGAGTCCCTTTTGAATCGACATTGAGCAATCATCCCCGCTTCTGTACCGGCTACAGGATCTGGTATACCTTCAGGTTCCGGCTTGGAGAGGGCATAAGGCTTCCTAGATTGCAGCCCTGAAGCCGAGTGAAATATTGTAAGAAAGGAAATATGCTATGAATATATGCATTATTGGTGTAGGATATGTAGGGCTGGTTACTGGAGCGTGTTTTGCGGAATTTGGCCTTAGGGTTACCTGTGTAGACAACGATGAGTCCAAAATCGATATCCTGAACAAGGGAAAGATACCAATCTATGAGCCAGGACTGACTGAACTAATACATAAGAATGTAAAAGAAAAGCGACTCTTTTTTACAACAAATATTGCAGATGGTGTGCGTAATGCCCTTGTAATTTTCATTGCAGTGGGGACGCCACCTGACGAACAGGGTTGTGCTGACTTAAGGTATGTGGAAGAAGTGGCTAAAATAATAGCCCGGACTATGAACGGATATAAGGTGATTGTGACCAAAAGTACAGTCCCTGTGGGAACAGGGAGGATGATTGAGGCCATAATAAAACAGAACCAGACGCAGCCATGCTCCTTTGATGTGGCCTCCAATCCGGAATTCTTGCGGGAAGGTTCGGCAATAGAAGATTTTATGCGTCCCAATCGGGTGGTCATTGGTGCAGAGAGCGAACAGGCTATAGCCATACTTAAAGACCTTTACAATCCTCTGTACCTGATTGAGACCCCATTTGTAATTACTAATATTGAAACCGCAGAGATGATCAAATATGCCTCCAACGCTTTTTTGGCTACTAAGATATCGTTTATAAATGAAATGGCCAACATATGTGAGCTAGTAGGAGCAGATGTCCAGATCGTGGCAAAAGGGATGGGCCTAGATAACAGGATTGGTCCAAAGTTTTTGCATGCGGGTCCGGGGTTTGGTGGTTCCTGCTTTCCTAAAGATACACAGGCCATTCTTCAGATCTCCAAGGAGCATGGCTATGATTTCAAGATCGTAAGTGCGGTCATAGATGTAAATAAACAAAGGCCAGCATTGATGGTTGAAAAGATCCTCTCTGTTCTTGGAAACCCTAAGGATGCCATCATAGGAATATTGGGGCTTACGTTTAAGCCGAATACAAATGATATGCGTGAATCCCCTATCATTCCCATTATTTATGCATTACAGGAAAAGGGGGCCAAGATTCGTGCCTATGATCCTGCAGGAATGGAAGAGGCAAAAAAGTACCTTGAGGATATTGATTACAGGGAAGATCTATACACGGTGGCAGAAGGGGCTGACGTCTTAATCTTGGCTACTGAGTGGAACCAATTTCGTAATATTGACTGGCCTCGCGTAAAGGGTCTATTGAGTCGTCCAATTGTAGTCGACTTGAGAAATATCTATAACCCTAAACGTATGCGTGATATGGGTTTTAAATACGTCAGTGTTGGACGTCCATAGAAAGATCATGAGTAAACCTAAGAAGCCTAAACAGGCCAAATTAGTGATCGGGCTATTCATGAATAACAAAGGTCTACTGGAAGATGTGGCCTATCATCTTGCTCAATCCTTCGGTCCACCAGACATAATAAGCCCATGGTTTCCATTCGATCATACTGAATACTACACAAAGGAGATGGGGAGGCCTCTGTTCAGGCGCATGATCTCCTTCTCCAAACTAATCGAGCAGGACATGATTCCTCAAGTTAAACTTTTTACTAATCAGCTGGAGGAAGCATTTTCAGACGAGGGAAAACGTCGTGTCAACATAGACCCCGGCTATCTAGTAGCAGAACGGTTCGTCCTCGCCACGGGCAAGAATTACACGCATCGTATCTATCTTAAAGACGGCATCTATGCCGATCTAACCCTTATATATCATAAAGGGTCTTTCAGACCACTCCAATGGACATACCCCGATTATGCGCAGGAGAATGTCACAAGATTTCTCCTGACTGTAAGGACAAGGTATTTGTATCAGCTCAAGAATATCAGAACAATTGGTCATAATGCTTCATGAGATAGAGGAATAGCGGTCAGCATACGGGGTAGAATCATTGTAACATTTTAGCATTTTGAAACAAACCCGGCCGCATCAAAAGATAAGCCAAATACGAATAGAATACACGATACACGATGGAAGATACAAGATCATATATTATGATGCAAAAGTCGTTACAATTATGGGCCGCGTGCAAAAAAGGATATAGAGCAAACACCCATAACCTTCGTGAGTTAACAATATTTGTAGGGCGGGATCTTACACCCACCGCAATTTCGGTGGCACGTAAAATGCCACCTTACTTTTGGTTTTTCTTACATGAGGGTTGTGTGGATAACTATATTTAGTCCAAGGCCCCGTGTGAAACTCTATCGGGGGTTACGTACGATGTGTTCCCACCCAGCGTATGTTATGTATTCTGCATCCTGCATCTTGTATCGTAACATCAGCTTGAATCTGATGCAACTGGTTTGTTTCAAAATGCTAAAATGTTTCGAACCAGTTGCGAATCTGCTTCTCGCTAGCGGTACCGACCTCTATTCCTACTCAAAATAAAAAAACCAGGACTGTAACTATACCATGATCAAGAGTATGACAGGCTTTGGAAGGGCTGAAACAATAGCAGATGACTTAAGCGTAGTAGTGGAGATACGGACGCTGAACAATCGATATCTTGACATCGCTGTACGACTTCCCCATTCATACAACTTCCTCGAGGATCGGATCAAAAAGGAGGTTGCTTCCCATCTCTTCCGGGGACGGGTAGAAGTAACTATCCAGATCAATAATGGGGTTGATACAATCCAGGATTTTGAGGTAAATATCCCGCTGGCCAAGGCTTATATGAGGGCCTTAAGCGAACTTAGGAATGCACTGAACATCAGAGATGAGTTTCGCCTTGAGACATTCTTAACCATTAAGGATATAATTAACCCGGTAAAGAGGGAAGAGGATTCGGAACTTGTGTGGGAAAGGCTTTGTCCTTGCTTGCAAGAAGCCCTTCAGAAGGTTCATAAGATGCGAATCTGTGAGGGTGAGGTACTTTATCAGGATATTATTAAACGCATAAATCGGATTGAAGAAGGATTAAACAGGATTCAGGAGATGGCCTCATCCTTGATTGTTCAATATCAGACACGGCTTAAGGAACGAGTCCTTGCTCTAACACAAGGAACGGTGGAGCTGGATCCGAATCGGATTGCCCAGGAAGCGGCATTTCTGGCAGAGAGAAGTGATATTACCGAGGAGGTTACCCGCATTAGAAGCCATACCGAACAATTCCGTAAGATAATCGATTCAGAAGGTCCGGTGGGAAGACAGCTTAATTTCTTGTTGCAGGAACTAAACCGGGAATTTAACACCATTGGGACCAAGGCAGGGGGTGCAATGATATCCCAGGAAGTCGTACTCATGAAGAGTGAGCTGGAAAAGATGCGTGAGCAGGTCCAGAATGTGGAATAGAGCATGCCCCGCGCCTGATCTGAGTGCCTCCGGATCTTCACATTTATGTCAGGGATACATGGATTACTCGTGCCTTGTCCTACGATTGCTGACCCCCCAACCCTCTGTAGAGGTTTGTAACACCTTAGCTCTTTAATATTAAGTTCGGCCCCCCTAACGCGTTGGCTTTCTGAAATTGAATGGTGGCCAGGGAGGCCATGCCAAAGGTTTCATATGGTACAGTCTTTGAGCTTAAGTGTTACAAATGGTTAAGTTATTGACAAAAGGAGGAAAAAAATGAGTTCAAATCTACTCAATATCGGTTTTGGTAACGCTGTTGTTGCAAATCGGATTGTGGCCATTGTTACTCCAGGTTCGGCTCCCATGAAACGGTTAAAGGAGGACGCTAAAGCAGATAAACGCCTGATTGATGCAACCCAGGGTCGTCGTACCCGCTCCATCATTATTACCGATAGCAACCATGTTATCCTGTCCGCTATCCAATCCGAAACCATATCACATCGTCTTATGGGTGGAATCGACTCCAAGGACGAAAAGAAATAATCTTCGTAAACAATGGGTAAAAAAGGAACTATCTTTATCGTATCTGGTCCTTCTGGAGCAGGCAAATCTACCATCCTAAATGAAATATTAAAGACATTCCCTAACCTCGTTTATTCCGTGTCGTACACAACCCGCTCACCGCGCAGCAATGAAAGGAACGGTGTTCATTATCACTTCATTAGTAAAGATATCTTTCTAGAAAAGATCACGGGTGGTGAGTGGGCAGAATGGGCCGAAGTACACGGTCAATTCTATGGTACTCTAGCTGGGGACCTTAACAGAGCTATTGATACTGGCCTCGACGTTATCCTTGATATCGACGTGAAAGGAGCAAAACAGCTCAAGACCAGTTATCCTGAAGCCGTGTTAATCTTTATAACGCCGCCTTCTATGGAAAAGCTTAGAGAGCGGCTCATTAAACGTGGTACAGACACCCCGGAAGAGATTGAACGTCGACTGATAAATGCACAAAAAGAGATGTCTGTAATCGATAAATACCACTATGTGATAATAAACGATAGGCTCGATCAGGCTATTTCGGAACTAAAAAGGATAATTGAGAGGTATCATGCCGACAAAAAGGTGGGAACTTCTATACGGCATCCATCCTGTGCTTGAGGCCCTTAGGGCAGAACGGAGAAGATTTAAGGAGATTTATGTATCAAGAAAACGCCAAGTTAGAAAAGAGATAGCCGACATAATCAGGATTGCAGAATCTAAAGATATTCCTCTTAAATATCGGGATGATACATATTTTGATACGATCTTAGAACCTGTTGTGCATCAGGGGGTAGCGGCTAGGGTTAACAGATATCCGTTTGTTGATCTATCCCTCATATCAAGAAAATATAGGACAGATGATGCTGTCCCGCTTATCCTGGTGTTAGACGGGGTCACAGATCCGCAAAATCTGGGATCGCTCATCCGTACCGGACTGGCTGCTGGGGTTCACGGTATCGTTCTCCCTAAGAATCGTTCGGCCTCCCCTACTCCGGCCGTATCCAAGGCTTCTGCAGGGGCTCTGGAACATATTATGATAGCACGGGTCGCCAATATTACTTTAACTCTGAGGCAGTTCAAGAAAGAAGGTCTCTGGATTGTAGGTGCTGATGCAAATGCAGAACAATCGATCTACGGTGCAGACCTAAGGGTTGGACTGGCACTTGTTCTAGGAGGTGAAGAGAAGGGGGTTCGACCACTGGTAAAAAAAACATGCGATTTCTTGATATCCGTTCCACAACAAAAGATCGTTTCCTCCCTTAATGTGGCAATAGCTGGGGCCGTAATCATGTTTGAGATTGTTCGGCAACGAAAAGAGAATAGGGCGCTATAAGCATAAGGAATATAGTGCATACCCATTCGATTCATAAAGGAGCTTCCAGGACTCCTTGATGAGAGACAGAAACCGTACAATTTCTTCCTTTGAAAAGTTGTCCACCAGATATTTAACGAACATGTCAGTCCGCATCAGTATATGGGTGCAGTTGAGGGACTGGATGAACTTTTCAAACTCTTCCTTGCTCTTTGCAGCACTAACCATACGATTCACCGTTGCCATTCCAAAAGAGTGCTCATTTCGATATGGCCTATCCAGATAATAGCCGCGTCGACCGAGAAAAAAAAGATAGATCCTGTCATCGGCTGAAAGGGTCTGGTTGATGTAGTCTATGGCAGGGTAGCTCGCAAGATGACGTCTAAGGAACGCATCCCTGGTCTCTTTACGAAGTACGTACTTTAGGGGTTGAATTCTGTCAAAGCGATTTTTCAGATATGAAAGATTGAATGTTAAGAATATCACGACAATAGCAAATAAGCTAAGCCTAGATATCGACGTGAGGACATTTCGCACGCCACCTGATTGAGATCGGAAAGGGTAATCTGTTGGCCGAAGCATATCCGCAACGTTCTTTATCCCAACAACGGCTAATATGGAAAGAAATGGGATGACAGGAAGGATGTATCGAACCTGTTTGGCGGTCAGGAAATAGACCATGAATATGAAAAAGCCAGAAAATCCCATGAAGAGTATGGTATCCTTCCGGAGGCTCCTGTCGATAACCGCAAAGGGCAAAAATATAATCAGAATAGGATTCAGAACCCCCTGAAAATACCGATAGGAATCGTCACTTCCTTGAAAAAACATGCGTACCGGGATAAGGATCGTCATCCAGAAACTCTCCCCGTACATCATTCTCCTTCTTTGGAAAAAA
>DTYH01000213.1 GCA_012961955.1 Desulfobacterales bacterium
CCAGTGGACGCGAATCAGGTTTTTGCAAGGATTATTGAGGGAGACAGAACGGGCCTGTCCGCAATACATACAGTTAGCAAGGCATCCCTCATCATATTCCATGAGCAGATTAATGCATCCCGGCTTGGCATCTCGGTAAAATCTACCTCTTTTAAGACCCAAGGTTATAGCAGCAGCCAAACTGAGACGTGCCGTTTCTGGAGAAGCCATGGTCCATCCCGTTATCTTTTCACTTGAATTCAGGCAACTACTCAGGTGGTGCGAGTATCAGTGATCGGTCAACCGCCACCGATTGCCTGGCTGGATAGTGACAATTTTAACCCTTAATTCTCAGCCCTTGACCTAATACTGTACTTTTCGCTCATTCAGGGTAGAACCCTTCTTGGCTCCGTAAATAATCAAGGTATTCCTCAGGGGTCAGGAAAGGACCCTTCTCATTTATATCAGTAAGCTTGATGAACCACCCATCATAATAGGGAGCCTCACAGACTAGACCTGGGTTGGCTAACACCTCTTGATTCACCTCTGATACCCGGCCTGAAACCGGGCTGTGAAGTTTCCCCACCCACTTACCTGTCTCAATGGTTCCGAACTCATCACCCTTTTTCAGTCTGGTCCCAGGAGGAATCAATTCTACATACATTATTTCACCTACAGTATGCTGCATATAATCGGTCCAGCCCAGAATAAAAGCGTCATTCCCTCCTTTTAACCAGAAATGATCTCGCGTGTACGACAAGTCTTCTTTGATTTCTACCCTACCGAACCGCATTAAACTACCTCCCGTATACGAACTTTCTTTGTACATATCTCTTTTTCACTTTTTTTATTAGACTCCCCCGGTTTCCCCAGCCATCTCTACCAGCTGGGTAATATCCAAGATTTTGAATCTGGCTTTTTGACGGATACGACCCATGGTGAGGCCCCTAATGCAAGACGGGCAGGCAGTAACCAAAAAATCGGCCTTGGTTTCCAGGACCTCCCCCACCCTTTTTGCAGAAATCTCTAAGGACATCTCACGATTGGTAATCAGCAAAACACCACCTGACCCGCAACAGTAGGCCCTCTCCTGATTATTGGTCAATTCCACAAAGTCTATTCCGGGAATGCTTCTGATGATGGAGCGAGGTTCCTCGTAAATCCCACTGTTTCTTCCCAGATCGCAGGGATCATGGTAGGTAACTCTCCTTCCTAGTTCACCCAATTGTATACGTCCCTCGGTAATGAGTTGAGCTAAGTATTGAGTAGAGTGAAAGACGTTGAATTGGAGGTCCTGTTGAATAAACTCACGATATCCATCCTGAAACATACGATAGCAGGCCGGGCATGTGAGTACCAGATCCTTTGCACCTGTCTCCTTCATAACATCCTCAATCTTGAGGATGTTATGTTTGATATATTCCCCTGCTTCTTGCTTCATCCCACTTATGAACAGGGGGAACCCACAGCACCACTCGTCTCCATTCAAGAATACCAGTTCCACGCCCGCTTTCCTGAGCGTTCGCGTGAAGGCCTGGGCAATAACCTGAGTAGCAGGAAAGAAGGAGGTAACGCATCCTACAAAATAGACAACCCGAGAAGTCTTTCTCCGGACAGGGGCGAGATCTACTTTTTGCCCCCATTTCATCCTTTCTTCATTGGGTTCGCCCAGAAGGTTGTTGCTATCCAAGATGAGTCTCTGAAGCTTTATTAACGATTCACTCCGGATACCATGTTCCCATAGATAGTGCCGTAAGTCTATCCAGAACCTTTGCAGGTTGATACCTACCGGACAAACCATGGTGCATCGATCGCACATAGTACAAAGGTAGGCACCTTCCTTGATAGTGCTCATCTCCTGCTGGTTAGGGTCCTTTCCGGCAGCCAACCTCTTCAGAAAGACCATCTTTTCTGAGGGGAGTACATACTCATTCCCTAAAACCTCACTTGACGTCGCGGCCGAGCAGGCAGAGCAGTTCAGACTGCATGTTCCGCAATGAGTGCATGCATCCAACTCTAAGATCTGTCTTGTCAAGATATTTGCACGAGCTGATCTGCCGCCGTTCTTCGTGACAGCATTGACAAGGAGGCTTATGGGGCTGGCAATGATATGAAACATCTTACTGAAGGGAAGATAGGCGAGCCCCAAAAAGCATGCCAGAAAATGGATATACCACAGGAAGTTGGAGCTTCCTAAGCGATCCAAGGTTAAAGCAACCGGGTTCAGGATCTTAGCCAGGGTATATCCAGTAAAGGCCCATCTTAGCGAGGAATGGCAGGCAGCACAATTCGTCTCATGCATATCCCTGCCACGAGCGAGGAGTTTTTGATCAAATGGTCCGGCCACGTTCGGTGTAACTAGACCGAATTCCTGGACCCAGAAGCTCTCGAGTGCCAGCATCTCCCCTTCGTCATTCAAATCCCCATAGTTTTCCACCATGCCCTGAAACTCGATGTAGGAGGTGATTTTCACCCCTTCCAGAACCATACCCGAAAGTATGATAACAGCCAGGATGATGATAGCGTAATGATCCATGGGACTGGTCTTGAGGCGGGGCACCTTCAGGATAAACCGCCTATACACGGCAATCCCCAGCCCCACGATCACGATAACGCCAAAAAGATCCCTTAGGAAAAGAAACGGGTTGAGGGTAGGATAATAGTCGGTAAACAGGGGTTCGATTAAGATTCTATCAAGGGCATGCATCAGAAGTAAAAGAGCGAAACCGCCAAATAAGGACACATGCATCAACCACCGGAGGAAATCCTCTTTCAAGATCCTTTTCTGTAAAACAACATCAAGGATAAGAGCCTTTATGAGTATCAGTATCTTCTGGCTGAAGATAACCCCGAGAATAGCCCTGCCAGCAGCAGATACTCTCGCAGGGGCTGTAATATCTTTTGCCGAGGCTCCGATCCTGTGTGAAAACCAGGTAGAGATTTTATAGATCAGCCCGAGGATGAAAATAGTAAGAGAGGTGTAAAGAAGCGCGTTAAAGGCCATACTATTAACGAACTCCTCCCAGTTTCGTGGAATAAGCGAAAGAGACCATAAGCTCCGTAAGTTACATGTGATGTACCACCTTAGTCAGGGTGTTCCTTGATCCATTCCTTGTATTCCTCAGCCGACATGTGGGTGTCTATCTCAGATTCATCCTGGAGACGGACCAGGATCATCCAACCCTTGTCATAAGGACTATTATTCACCAGCCCGGGGTCAAATTCCAGATCCTCGTTGACCTTTTCCACAGTACCTGTAACCGGTGAGCAAAGCTTCTGGACTGCTTTGATCGATTCAATGCTTCCGAATGGCTCCAGATACTTCACTTCAGTCCCTGGTTCAGGCAGATGAACAAAAAGGACTTCCTGCAGCATTTCCTGGGCATAGTCCGAAAGACCAACCCTTCCCAGTCCATCTTCAGCTTTCACCCAGGTGTGACGCTTCGAGTATTTCAAATATCGTGGGAGAAACATGCTGACTACCCCCTTCAATGATGAGTAAGCCCTGTTAGAATTTCAAACGGGGCATTAAACCCCGACCTGTAAGGCCTTCACCCCGTGAACAGTTACCTTAGGCTTCTTACGGAGCCCGTTTGAAAATGGGGAACAGTATATCAATTTTGACCGGGTGCTTCGGCAGAAGAGCCTTCTGCCGAAGCAAAGACTACAATAAGTCACGCTCCTTCCATCTTTATACGGCTTTCGCCACCATTTCTACCAGGCTGAGAACCTGCATTTTCACCTTGGCTCTGACTGTAGCAGCTCTCAAGTTCCTTTCACATGCAGGACAGTGTGAGACAACGGCCTCAGCCCCTGTAGCCATCGCCTCTTCGATCCTCTTTGTGGAAGAAAAGGCTGCCAGCTGCGGAAAGGCAGCCATGACCCCTCCACCACCGCCACAGCACCAGGCGTTCTCTCTGTTCCTCTTCATCTCTATCAGTTCTACACCGGGTATTTTGGCGAGAACCTCCCTGGGCGATTCATAAACCGGATTGGCATTATAACCAGACAGGAACTCTCCACGGGGATCTGCCCAAAGATCCCTGTCTGCACTGGCAATATACACAGGTCTTGGGGCCATTAAAGCGATCAGCATATGCTGATCAACAGGCAATTCGTCTTCCTTGTTGTTGTATTTTCTAAAATTCCGGCAAAACCAATGGGGGAAGCTGGTATTTATCCTTTCCACTGTTTCACCATATTTCCTCCTGGATAAAGCAGCCCCTCCACAACCCGAACAATTTGAAATCACCAGTGCAAAACGCTCATCCTGAGCTCCTGCCCAAAGAGAAGTTTTACCAAGTCGGGAATGTCCAATAACTGCAATATGGGCCCCATCGATATCCTTATCTGTTTGCAAATAATCCATGGCCCTGCTTAATCCCCAGGCCCATGCAGAAACAGAACCCCATGCATTAGGTTCCCGTGACCCTTTTTTATCAAAAGCCCCATGTACACCATTCAGGAAGCCATCATCATAGTCAGGGTCAATATCACCATAATAAATGGTTG
>DTYH01000214.1 GCA_012961955.1 Desulfobacterales bacterium
GTCGGCTCGTTGGGTCCTTGCCGTACCTTCCAACTCTTCCATTAAGCGGCTGGAAGACCTGGAGGGAAAGAAGGTAGCTACTGAAATGGTAAACTTTACCAAGAAATACTTTGCCAAACGCGGTATTTCTGTAAAAGTACAGTTTTCCTGGGGCGCTACCGAGGCCAAGGTAGTATCAGGACTGGCAGATGCCATTGTTGAGGTAACGGAGACTGGAAGCACCATTAAGGCCCACGGACTTAAGATCATACACGAATTGATGCATACAAACCCCCAACTGATCGCCAATCGGAATGCATGGGCTGACCCGTGGAAGAGGGAAAAGATAGAACAGATCGCCCTCCTGTTAAAAGGGGCTCTTCGGGCAGAAAGACTGGTTGGTCTCAAGATGAACGTCCCTGAAGATCGACTAAAGGAGGTAATGGCTATTCTTCCTAGCCTCAATGCTCCTACTATTGCTCATCTATATAATTCTAACTGGTTTTCGGTCGAAACAGTGGTTGCCTCTTCCGAGGTACGGGACTTGATACCCAGGTTAATGAAGTGTGGCGCTGAAGGTATAATCGAATATTCACTTAATAAAGTGATTTGATTTTCAAAATACGTGTTGACATTTAACAGATTTTATAATAAAAGTTATTTCCGAATCAGGTCTATTTACCTGCTTCTAACTCGTGTTGATGCTCACTAAAAGGACAACTAAAATGTTGGAAGTGTTTTTTTGTTTTAATTTTGGACGCTTCTTTTTTAGCGTAAGATGCGTCCACCAGGATTTATAGCGATAGCTTGTAAACCCTGAGTGGACCAAAGAGGGTCTTCTCGGGGTTTATCCGAAGTTTTAAAAAGGCCCCGGGGGGAACCTGGGGCCTTTTTTATTTATCTGAAACACTGTTTTTTCAGGGATAGGAAAGGAGTTCAAGAAATGATTCTCGTACTTAAAAAAGGGATTACCCAGAAAGAAAAGGATTATATAGTGCGTATCCTTAAGGAAGATGGTTGTATCATCAGGGAGATTGTAGGGGTAGAAGAAACCGTGCTTGGAGCTGTGGGAAGGGTGAGCCGTGACCTACGCTTTTATGAACTCCTGCCCGGAGTTGCTAGGGTAATCCCAATTAGCAAATCCTATAAGCTAGTTAGTCGAGAGATTCATCCCCATAACAGCCAAGTGAAGATAGGTGATGTGGTAGTTGGTGGGGATCGAATCGTGGTTATAGCCGGGCCTTGTGCGGTAGAGAGCAGGGAGCAGGCTATAGAGATTGCCCGAAAGGTTAGAAGATATGGAGCGGTTTTATTCCGTGGAGGAGCATTTAAGCCGCGCACTTCTCCATATTCCTTCCAGGGGCTAGGTGAGGAAGGGCTTAGGATTCTAGCCGAGGTGAGGGAAGACACCGGTATGGCTGTTGTAACAGAAATTACCTCGCCTAATCAAGCCGACATGATGATGAAATATGTGGATGTAGTCCAGGTGGGGGCAAGGAATATGCAAAATTTCGAATTATTAAGGTGTGTGGGAAGGATGGGAAAACCTGTCCTATTAAAGCGAGGGCTTGCAGCGACCATAGAAGAATTGCTTATGTCAGCAGAATATATCCTGTCCGAAGGAAACGATAATGTAATCCTATGCGAACGTGGCATTCGCACCTTTGAGCGCTATACCCGTAATACCCTGGACCTTACCGCCATCCCGGTGATCAAAAAACTCACTCATCTGCCAGTTATTGTGGATCCCAGTCATGCCACTGGAATCCGGGAGAAGGTTATCCCTATGGCGAGGGCCGCCGTAGCTGCAGGTGCCGATGGTCTGATTGTCGAGGTTCACAATGATCCTGAAAAAGCATTGTCCGATGGGCCACAGAGTCTGTATCCTCATCAATTTGAGAGACTAATGAGGGATATTTATGTGATCGCTCCAGTAGTGGGAAAACAACTCGACTTTTCGTACCTGGATAAGGCCTTATTCATTAAGCAGGAAATCGTGGCCAGGGGAGAAGTAGGACAAAAGAAGGTAGTATTTCTTGGGGAACCAGGATCATTTGGTCACAAGGCCTGCATCCAGTACTTTGGTGAAAGTGTTGAGATATCGCCCATGTCTTCCTTCCGTGAAGTCTTTGATGCTGTCCAGCACGGAAATGCGTCCTTTGGAATAGTGCCACTGGAGAACACTCTTACCGGGAGTATCCACGAAAATTATGATCTACTGTTGGAATATGACTTGAACATAGTTGGTGAGATCACGCTTCGTGTTGTGCACAATCTTATCTCACATCCGGGTAGTCGGATAGAATCTATTAAAAGGGTCTTTTCTCACCCGCAAGTATTTCAACAATGCCGTGAGTTTCTGGAAAGACACAAGGAGTGGGAACTGGTTTCGGCGAGAGATACAGCTACCAGTGTAAGGCGGGTAAAGGAAAGACGGAATCCTGAAGAGGCGGCTATTGCCAGCAAGAAAGCCGCAGAAATACACGGGATGGAGGTGATAAAGGAGGGTATCGAGACTAACCCCAGGAACTATACCCGCTTTGTAGTTATTTCCCGTCAAAAGCTGACCAATGGGCCGGCCCGGAAGTCCTCCTTGATCTACTCGACAAGTGATACACCTGGAGCGCTATATAAGACATTAAGGATCTTCGCCGAAAACGGAGTGAATCTCGTCAAGTTGGAATCGCGTCCTATTCATGGAAAACCGTGGGAATACATGTTCTATGTCGACCTGGAAGCTGATGTGGAATCTCCTGAATTTCAGAAGATACTCGATGAGCTCAGGCGAAAAACAGAATATTTAAAGATTCTGGGAAGCTACTGAAGGATTCCTTTTACACCTTAGCATCACATCTGAGACATCGGGAGCATTCCCTATTTTTACAGCCTCTTCCTCAGACTCGAGTTCCACCTCCATGAAGCCCTTTACACGGTCTTCAGGAGAGAGTTTGGGCGTTTTTGCCCTTGGCTGTTTAATAATCTCATCAGGCAGCCTCATTGAAATGCTTATCCTTTCAAACTGCCCTACGTAAGGTTTATCACCCTTCATCATGAGCCAGGTATTTGCCTATTGCAATGGCTCCCCGCTTTCCGGCCTCCAGGGCGTCAACGACACGTACTGGAGCGGGTTACACCGTCTCCGCCAGTAAACACTCCTGGCAGGTTAATAGCAAGCGAAAACCAGCCTTACATTTATTATTCCATGATCCAGATTCAAGGATGTGGCAAATGTCAGGTCATGGGCCTACCTTTGACCAAAAATATGGTATCGTATTTATCGTTTATAACATGTCCCCCGATCGGAACCGGTCTTCTGCGGTAGCTTCCATCAAACTCTCTTAGTCCGTACTCATTCAGTTGAAGCACCAAACTCCCGTGACCCTCGTGATAGATTTAGGAGCAACGTATACCTTAAGTTCAATACCCTCGTCCGGAGCGCCTTCGAGCTCGTCCTCATAGGCAGGCACGTCTTTCCTTTCGCGTGTACGGTGTATAGAGAATTGTTACCTGATCAGCCCCCATCCATTGGCAGGTTCCGGCCACCTCGTTAGCTACGCGACCACTACCAATGAGAGCCAGCTTTTTACCGACATGAGGTGGAGTAGTCAGCTTTATCTGTCTCAAAAAACTGTGCTCCCCCTTTCACGCCAGGCAGATCCTCACCAGGTACGCGGATCGGCAGGTTCCTGTGAGCACCGACCCCTATAAAGACTGCATCATACTCTCTTCTTATGTCATCCAGGGTCATATCCCTTCCCACCCTGATGTTAGTTCTCGCTTCAACGCAACGTTTAGAGTAAAATCGATCTTCTGGTCGAGGATATCCCGTGGCAAACGTTAGGCAGGCGTTCCGTAACGGACCATACCCCCCAACTTGGGAAGCCCGTCAAAGACGGTCGGTCGATAACCCATCATCGCTAGACGGCACGCAGCTGCCAGCCGACCTCGCCTACCCCTATAACAGCCACCTTCTGACCCGTGGGGTGTTTGGGCTCGCAGGCAGGCACCTACACACGGGTGAGTGCAGACACGGCCGCAGACGACTGGCATCGTGTTTGTCTGGTATATAACAGATATGGCCTCTTCATATCGGCCCGCACCCGCCAGGGAGATATAGCTAGAAACATTCTGACCAATAGGGCATTCGTTGATACACTTGGCACTCACTAGCTCAGCCCAAACCCCGGTCCCGCGCTGTTTTTCAAGGATATGATCCTCTCCAGGATCCCTTGCATTCTTCTTGTACCCTCACGACAAGGATTACACTTTCGCCACGATTCATCCTCGCAAAAGTAGATGAAGAATCGGGCCGTGTCCACCATACAGGTGGTTACATCCATGGGGGCCATACCGCCAGACCCCGTAATAGCACCTGCCTTGGTAATTGCCTCGTGATCAGCAGGGGTATCCAGCAATTCATCGGGGATGTAGCCGCCAGAAGGGCCCCCTAACTGCACTGCCTTGAATTTCTTGTTCCCACCAATACCTCCGCCGATCACGTATATAATCTTCTTCAGGGCAGTATCCATAGGCTGTTCGACAAGGCCAATATTATTCCATAGCACCGTTCAAGGCAAAGACTTTCGTACCTTTACTTGTCTTTGTCCCCAGACTGCTTTACCGATCCCCGCCTTTCAGTATGATCTGCGGAGCGTTCGCAAGGGTCTCCACGTTGTTCAAGAGCCTCGGTTTTTTTTCATAGTCCCTGCTGGATAGGGAATGGAAGTCTGGACCTTGGCATGCCACGTTTTTCCTCAATAGAATGCATGAGGGCAGTCTCTTCACCGCATACAAATGCCCCTTGCCCGCTGATAGATTTCAATGTTAAAGTCAAACCTGCTTCCAACTATCTCCTTTCCTAAAAGGACCGTAATCATTTGCCTGGGAAATAGCGATTCGGATCTCATCTCCAAGAGTTCCTCAGCCGCTCCTTGGCAACCGGCACTGGATAAATATTCGTCGATTAGCTCAGGGTCGATAGAACCCCGTGTTTCTTAAGACTCGAAGGTTCTCTTTTGAGAAAAAGGGGATATCATCCAATTGTGGAATGGTCTGTAGTGCGCCCCTTACGTCAAGACATATTTTTATGGCGCAAGGTTGTAGAGTTTTCAGGCTCCCTCAGCCATCATATTTCTGTAA
>DTYH01000215.1 GCA_012961955.1 Desulfobacterales bacterium
ATATAGGTTATGATTTGTCCTGGGGTAATACAGAAGGTGTAAGCCGGCTATTGCGCGAGACGGCAACAATGTATCGGATTAGGGAAGGTATGCGGACGGGGGGTCCTCCGAGCCAAGACCTGGATAGCAAATCGATACACCGCCAAAACGGCCTCATCCTTCGACCAGGTCATGGAGGAACTGAATAAGTTCGGAATGGAAACCAAAGGCCTGGGGTTTTCCACGGACGTTACCAAGGAGTCATTGGCCCAGCAAGGAGGATACGGGTTTGCCCTCAAAGATCCCCAACACGACGAGGCATGGGTAATCTTCACCGACCAGGTCCATAAGGAAATACCCTCCTTTGAGATGAGAGCCGCTGTACCGAAATGGTTTCCGCTCATCCGTACATGGTTCAACGCCGTTGGGCTGTGTAAGCTGCCATGGACAGATGTGCGCCATCCTGAGGCTGCCAATACCAAGAACCCTTCGCAGAACTGGCCAACTCTCGAATACTATCTCAAGTATTTCAACTCCACTATGTGATGCAGTTTATAAAGAGAAGAGGCATAACCCTGAAGGCATACCCCTGCCCGAAACATTGGAAAGGCTCGGAGCGCTGGATGAGAAGGCGATGGAGTTACTAAACGAGTTCGGCATGTACGCGGAGAATACTTCCTTGCCCACGTGACAGCTATTGGAAACCTATTTAAAGGACTATCCTTTGTCTCCAACAAAATCTCCGCCGCGTGAACAGTTACGAGTTTTTACCAAACCATTTTGTGTGTTAATATATCTTGTTCATGACCAGACCGGTAATCACCTTAGGGTAGAAATAAGTCGATTTCTTGGGCATGAGGAGATTGTTTTGTGCAATCTCCCGAACCTGTTCGATACGGGTGGGATTCATTAGAAATGCCACGGCACATCCTGATGTCCTGACCCTTTCTATGGCCTCTTCTGGATTTTCTGTATATACTATCAACTTTTCATCATCCAGGCTCTGATGGTCAAGTTTCAAGATTTCCTGGAAGATTATCCTGGTTAAGACGGAGACATCAAGTCTCCTCAAGGGGAGTGGAAGTTCTCCCTTGAAAAGGGGGTCTATAACACTCTCTTTTATGTGGAGAAGATAAAAGTTTGAATTTCCTCTTATAAAAGCACCAATAACCCCCCCGGATGGAGCGTAAGCTTTTAACCTATTCAAAAAGGCCTTTTTGGTATCTTCGAACCTATCTTCTTCTAAACGGATAGCATCAATATTGAAATAGGTCTGTGCACTCTCAACGAGGCTATCCAACAAGGGTGTCGACACTTTGGTGATGACCCGATGAACAGGTAGGATGGTAAGACCGTTGTCATTCATGCTTGTTAAGTACATCATGACATAATTTGCAGGATCGTCAGGATCTATTGAACCGCGCTTCCTTAATATCTGGTCTCGATATTTAAGTGCTGTCTCGTATCGATGATGCCCATCAGCAATATAGAGGGATCGTTGAGACATCAATCTATCTATTTCCTGGTGAACCTTCCTTTCCTTAATTCGCCACAGCCTGTGACGACATTGGTCAAAATCCACAAAATCGATATCTGGGGGGAGGTGCTCGACAACACCCTTTAGCAAGCCTATTACTTGGTTACGGGGGTCTGAAAATATAGAAAATATCTGACTGAAATGTGCATTGCACGCCTCCATGAGCCTTAAACGTTCGGACTTTGTGGCCGTGAAAGTCTTTTCATGTGGGAGGATAATCCCCTTCTCGAAGTCTTCCAATCTTACTAATCCGATGAGGCCGTAACGATTGTACTCGATATTGTTCATTTTATAATCGATACGGGTAAGATAGAGAGCCGATTCTGCATCCTGTACCAGTGTTCCCTCGGCCAGCCAGTCGTTAAAATAATTGGCGGCCCTCGTATAACGGTTGTTTTTGGGTGTATCGGATGGATAGGTCTTTCCCAGAATCAGTCGAACAATATTCTTAGGATGATTTCTGTAAAAGACCTCCTGGTCCTCTTGTGAAATAACATCATAAGGGGGTGTGGTGACCAGCTTTAGATCAGGAACAACTTCCGGGTTATAAAGGATCCCTCGAAAGGGGATAATCTTTGCCATACTCTCCTGCTCCGAGAAATATAGCTTACGCAGTCAAGAAATTTTCGACTCAAAGGATCTTATAACATTTTTCAGGTTGCTATTTGATACTAGAAAGAGGGTGCTTGTGCAAGAAAAATATGGGTCAGGGGATCAGTTGAGACTGGTTATGTTACTGGTTCGCCAGGATTTATTTATAATATTTGTAAGGATAGCGCTCCAATGGCCGTGCGTCGACTGCTTACAGGTAAAATCTTACCATACCGCAAGTCTTGTCGATGAACCTCACGGACCGGGCGCTGGCCGCACCTGAGTGACGAAGGCAATATACTCACCAGCGTGAAGATCGAACTCAGAGAGCCGGGTAGCAAGCTCATTATAAGCCGGTATTCACGTCGTGGGGATCATATTTCCTATCAGTACCCCGGAGCTCTGTTTGTTTTCGCATAAACCAGGTTGGGCAGGACGGGCCGAACTTGCAGTAAATCCCAGGGTCGCGGCACCGGAGAGATTCCTCGCACACATAGACCTTGTCTTTCATGCATAAAAGACTAGTTTCTCTGTCAGGGTGATTTATACACCTTCCGATTTCGATTAGCTCCTATTTAAACCTAGGCGTTTTGTGTGATTACTGTTCCTAACCACTCAAGGTGTCAGTCAGTATAAGCTCTGACTCATTTTGGAGTAGCGTTCTTGCCGGGGTTTAATTCAGCGTCTTTTGGATGGCGTTTGAAAGGGTCTCTTCAGACTGAAGGCCGACGTAACGCAGGATCTCCTTTCCGTTCATAAAAATAATCAGGGTTGGAATGCTGTAAATCCTCTGGCTCATGGCTATTTCCCGGCTTTTCTCAACATTCAATTTTAAAACTGAGGCTTTCCCTTCGAACTCTTTAGCCAGTTGTTTGACTATGGGTTCTTGCACACGACACGGAGCACACCATGGTGCGTAGAAATCGACCAATGTTGTTCCATGCGCAATTGCCTTTTCGAACTCCTTTCTTGATAGTATCTCTTTGACTTTCATAGCCATCACGCACCTTTTTCCTCTTTGACCGCTTTATCCCTCAACATACGTGCCAGATACATAGGGAGGCTACTCCTGTGAGACAAATAGCCAATAACAGTCTAAGAATACTGCAAATAGTTGGTGTGAAGTCTTTTTCTACAGGGTTTCCTAAACCGGATTGACAGGTATGCGTTCAGTGGTTTATAGTATCAGGTAACGGTAGGTAACGTTACAGTAACGCAACTTAAAAAGCTTTTCACGGGTAGGCGTCTAGGCGAATCTTGTTCGTACCGATCCTCACCATGAGTGATCTTCCGAAAAAACATGCCTCATGACAACCTTTCGGTTTAGCTGTATAAATGCTTGGATAATAGCGGGGTGAGAGTTAACAGAGCCATGCAGAACAAAGATAGGGGAATTTGGAATCGTAACCTTATAAATCTGTTATTAGAATCTATGGCTGATGGAGTTTTTACTCTTGATCCGCAAGGACGGATATCGTCTTGGAATCAGTCCATGGAACGTATTACTGGTTATACGGCCAAAGACGTACTGGGTAAGACCTGTAAGATTCTAAATTTCAGCAGTTGCTTTGACAAGGAGTGCCCCCTCAATTTTGAGGTATGCGGGATTTACAAGTACGAGTTGAGTGACTCCAAGGAATGCCTCGTCCGCCACAAGGATGGCTATAACGTGCCCGTGGTAAAAAATGGCAGGGTGCTGAGAGATGAAAATGGCTCCGTAATCGGGATTGTGGAAACCTTAACGGATCTCACAGAGCTGAAAAAGGCCCGCCTCGAAGCCGAAGAGTCTGGTCGCCGTCTGGGCGAAATGTACCAGTTTGACAACATCATCGG
>DTYH01000216.1 GCA_012961955.1 Desulfobacterales bacterium
ACCTGGGAAGGCAGGCCGATCAATGGATTCTAAATTTACACTACTTGACAGACGCTACCAAGAAAGCTTTTTTGCCAAGATGTTCACGAAGTGAACAAGATTGACTTTTTACGAGATCGTTAACACGTAAGATGTTAGTTTTCGGAAAAGACGATGTAGTACTTTCCCCTCTTGTTTACCCTTTCCTTCCCTGTAAAAAATTGAGCAACAACTTTTCGCCCTCTGTTGTAAGTATCGACTCAGGGTGAAATTGTACCCCTTCTATGGGGAACTCCTTGTGTCGGATTCCCATGATTTCGCCTTGGCTTGTTTTGGACACGATCGTTAATGAGTCAGGGAGAGAGGCACGATCAACTATCAATGAATGGTAGCGTGTTGCCTCAAACGGCTGCTGTAACCCCTGATAAACCCCCTTGCCGTCATGATATATCTTCGAGACCTTTCCGTGCATTAACCTTGGTGCTCGAACTATCCTTCCCCCAAAGGCTACCGCAATTGCTTGATGCCCGAGACATACACCCAGAATTGGAATCTTGTCTGCAAAGTATCTAATTGCAGCCAGGGTTACCCCAGCCCTTTCCGGGGTTCCAGGGCCCGGGGAGATGACCAGCCTCTCGGGGCGTAGCTCGACCAAGGCATCCATTGTTATCTCATCATTCCGGAAGATCTTTATCTCCTCTCCGTGGGACCCGAATACCTGCACCAAGTTATAAGTAAAAGAATCATAATTATCGATAAGCAGAATCATATTATCACTCCCTCCCTTTTGAGGCCCTTGTTACTGCTGTAAAAAGGGCCTCGGCCTTGTGTACTGTTTCCTGATACTCCCTGTCCGGCATCGAATCTGCCACAATTCCCGCACCCACCTGGATCGAGATCTTGTCCTTTAGTATGAGCAGGGAACGGATGGTAATGGCCAGGTCCATGTTTCCAGAAAAAGAGAAATATCCCACCCCTCCGGCATAGGGCCCCCGCCTGTGTGACTCCAGCTCATCTATGATCTCCATGGCCCGAACCTTGGGAGCGCCGGTCACGGTACCTGCAGGGAACGTAGCCCGAAGCACATCAAAACAGCTTGTATCCCTGGGAAGTAAACCTTCAATGTTAGACACAAGATGCATGACGTGCGAATATCGCTCCACCACCATCGATTCAGTCACCTGTACTGTTCCATAGAGGGCGACACGTCCTAGATCGTTTCGGCCGAGATCCACAAGCATAATATGTTCGGCCCGTTCCTTTTCGTCGGTCAGAAGTTCGTTTTCCATGCTACTGTCCTCAGCCTTTGTCTTTCCCCTAGGCCGGGTTCCTGCAATGGGTCGAAGTGTTGCCCTGTTTCCCTCGACCCTAACCATGACCTCAGGTGAAGAACCCAGTAGAACCATATCCTTAAACTTCAGATAAAAAAGGTATGGGGAGGGGTTTATACGACGCAGGGAACGATACACATTAAAAGGCTCGACTGCCATGTCGGCCCAGAAGCGCTGAGAAAGAACCACCTGGATTATGTCTCCGTTCTCGATATACTTCTTGGCCCGTGTCACCATCGATTCAAATTGTTCAGGCGTTATGTTGGATTTAAAACTCGCTTGCGGGATATCAACTGATTTTAAATCGTTGAGTGAGATTGGTTTCTTTATGAGTTCAATAATTTTATCAATCCGATCTACTGCCTCGTCGTATTTGAGATCGATATCATCGTCCTCGTAGATATGGACACTGGATACGACCTTGATGGATTGTGTTAAGTTGTCAAAGACAAGGACGTCTTTTGGAATTATAAACCAGCTGTCAGGGAGGTTCAGTTCATCAGGAAGGGAGTTGGGCAGCTTTTCGATGAAGCGTACCATATCGTATCCAAGATACCCCACTGCACCGCCGAAGAATCGTGGAAGACCCTCTATCTGAGCAGGTGTATAAGAAGTGAGGATCTTTTCGAAGTAAAGGATCGGGTCTCGAACCGTGTTTTCTCTTAGATTGTCTCCCTCCTGGACACTGATTTTGTTTCCCATACTCTTGAAGACAAGCGAGGGATCTCTCCCTATAAAGCTGTATCTGGCCCACCTCTCTCCACCTTCGACACTCTCCAAAAGGAAGGCAAAAGGACTGTCAGCCACCTTTTTAAAAACCCCTATGGGCGTCTCTGTATCCGCCCACAACTCCTTGTAAACTGGAATAAGATTGTACAGTTTTGAAAGCCTATGAAATTCGTTCCTTCCAGGATATACAGATTGTCTCATTTTTCTCCTTCCCTGTATCTTGTTACAAAAAAGGCCGGGGAGGTTATTTGCCCACGGCCTTTCAGAAATAGAACAAAAAAAAACCGTGGGCCATGAAGCGGCCCACGGTTTAAATTCAAATATCTAAGACGACTAACCAGGTGGGCACACTTCAACCCCTGAAGCGCTACACCACCAGTATCTTGTCGTTCTTACATACAACATATCTATCCAAATAAGCTTTTTATATTATTAAATAACAGATTCTAAGGCACGTGTCAAATATTATTTTTTTCAATTGCGAATAGTAGTATAGGTGTGCCCAATTGAATGGTGGGTAAGCCCCATCATCTTTCAAAGAGCCAAGCTCTTAGCCACGCTCTTTTTTTGGATTCAAAATACCCCACATATTTCTACGAACATAGGTCCTCGGAGTCCTGCGACGAGTGGAGATGATACGATATTGAAAGAAGATATTGACACGAAGAAAAAAAATTGATTCACATTACAAGATAGAGGATGTGCGTTTGCCACCGAAAAGGTTTTGAAAAATCTTGGCAGTTAGAATATATTTAGGGGGAGACCTTTTCATGAGAAGACTCGTACTTTTAAGACATGGAGAAAGCGTTTGGAATAAGGAGAATAGATTTACCGGTTGGACCGATGTCGATTTATCTGAAAGAGGGATAGCTGAAGCAAAGAAGGCTGGCCAAATCCTTAAGGAAATGGGCTATTCCTTTGACGTGGCATATACTTCGGTTCTAAAGAGGGCAATAAGGACTTTATGGATTGTCTTAGATGAGATGGATCTAATGTGGATACCGGTCTACCGGTCATGGAGGCTGAACGAAAGACACTATGGTGCTTTACAGGGATTAAATAAGGCCGATATGGCAAGAAAGTTTGGAGAAAAGCAAGTCCTTATCTGGAGGAGGAGTTATGATGTTTCTCCTCCAATGTTGGAAAAAACGGACGAAAGATATCCGGGGAATGATCCAAGGTACAAGGACTTAGATGATAAGGATATTCCACTGGCCGAATGTTTAAAAGATACTGTGGAAAGATTCTTACCGTACTGGCATGAAGTAATAAGTCCAACTATAAGGGCGGGAAAACGTGTAATAATCTCAGCACACGGGAATAGTTTAAGAGCCCTCGTTAAATATCTCGATGATATATCTGAAGAGGATATAGTGAGATTAAATATTCCAACGGGTATACCACTTGTGTATGAGCTTGATGACAAATTAAAACCTATCAGGCACTACTATTTAGGAGACCCCGAAGAGGTTAAAAAAGCCATGGACGCGGTTGCAAGTCAGGGAAAGGCAAGGTGATAGGTTTAGAGATATCAAGTTTTCTGGGGGCATTCAAGGCCCTTAGCCCGTTAGAGAGTTCCGTGCGGAAACACGGGATCAAAATCGATATATTATGTTGTAGCTGCTGAGGTAGCGAATTTTTCTTTACCCCACTGGTAAATCATGGTCAATCTTCAAACACCCGCCTTTACCCAGTATGAGTCAGGTAAGGCCTAGTTTGAAACTAGAGGGAGACTGATTTTCTAACGGGGTTTACATTTTGACGTCTCTAATTGATGTCTCCAACCTTTGTTTTTTCAGTGAGTTGAGAGCGGGGGATGCTCTGCCCTCTCGGCACTCCACCTTCGTTTCACTCCGGTGGCTGCGGTTTCCCCCACTCT
>DTYH01000217.1 GCA_012961955.1 Desulfobacterales bacterium
TCCGCATACCTTCCCTAATCCGATACATTGTTGCCGTCTCGCGCAATAGCCGGCTTACACCTTCTGTATTACCCCAGGACAAATCATAACCTATATCCTTAGCAGAAATGTATCCTCTTTGTCCACACTCCATCAGAAATGCAGCGGTTACACCCATGGAGATAGTATCAAGTCCATACTCATCCCGATACCAGTTAGACTCCATGAAAAAGTGCGGGTCAAATATTCGCATGCACGTAACCGCGGCTATGGTCTCATACTCCGGGCCGTCTACGCTTACTTTACGACTTGAGGACCTCTGGCCAGGGTAACGTTCTCGCCCCCTTTGGCGCAGGCTAGGTCGCAGCCAAGATAGCAGCCGTCAGGCAGCTTCTTGGCCATGTGGTGATCAAGGAACGTATGAGCAAAAACATGCTCAGCATCTGGATGATAACCATACTGGTAGTTATTCACGGGTAGTATCTAGACTTGCCCGGACTCGAGGCAGACTTGACCGAACGATTACCGCTCTTAGCCTGTTAAACCGCATTACTGTACCGTCCCCCCTGCCCGCCTGCTTGGAACGCATGCGATTGCGACGCTTGTCGAAAAAGAGGCTGCTAACGATACCAAACCTTGTATGAAAGGCCCCTATGCCTGGTGTGACCGCTGCGATTTTTTTGCTAAGTTCTCCATTATTAAACCTCTTGAGGAGCGCCTCCCCGTATGAGAGGGCACCAAGATCGATTTCGTCCCCAAAGACAGGAGCACTAGCGATAGATATGGAGCCCTCATCTCCCTCCACGATCAGGACAACTTCTTCTTTAGAGATGCCAGGGACGGCCAGCGCATCAAAGCCAGACATTCTTAGAATTAGTGCAAAATGGCCCGCACACTCCATTCGATAAAGGTATCTGTTAAAGGAGATATGGTGCCAACAATAAACTTACCTGTACCCGGAAGCCTGGGTTCGTTGCAGAGCTCACTAAGACATTTTCCGGACTATCGTGTAGAATCTTTCGAGAGGTCATATCCCAACTTAGTTCGAGGGCATAACCTCGACCTCCGATATATTTGTCTTTAAAATCAGCAGGTAAGCTGTGGGCTGAAATACCATATGAAGTTAAGCCTACTCTAAGTATCTGATCAGTATATCCCCCCTTAATAGGGAACGGATCGTACCTGATTGACCCTAAGATTTTCATCTTCAACGATTTCTCTCTCCTGCGTCTGAATTTCTAAGCTAATCCTTGACGGTGTCGTGAAGAGTTACAAAAAGCCTGGTTTTGCTGTCTCCGTGTGCAATCTTGCGGTTCAACATTGGTCAATCTTGTTCGCAAGATCACTTTTTACGAGACCATCACCCTTGGCGTGTACCTAAATTCCGCAGGCATCGGGTTTGCCGAAGCCGCCAGGGGGCAGGCATGCAGACCTAAATACGTATTTCGAGTCCTTGCCAACGCAGCAGACCCGGCGAAGCCGAGAACCGCTCAATTTAGGTAAGAACAAAGTAACACTTTAGCCTCTTCAAAGAAACCCGGCCGCCCCAAGACATAACCCGAATACTGAACATACGATATAGGATGCAAGATACAAGATCACATGGTATTAGGCAAAAGTCGTTTATAATTATGGGCTACATGCAAAACCCAATATAGGGCAAACAGCCATAACCTTCCTGAGTTGACAACATCTGCAAGGTCAGATCTTACACCTACCGCAATTTCGGTGGTATATAAAATGGAGCCCTGCATTCGGTTTTACTTACAAAAGGATAAAAGTATGTTCGCCCAGTTAGAAAAGCCTCGTGCGGAAGCACGGGATTAAGATCGAGATATTATACTTCTTTTGCCAAGGGGCTCAATGCCTGGTGTGAAGTTCTGATGGGTTCACGTCGAATGTGTTCCCGCCGAGTGCATCACGTACCGTGCATCGTAACTTCAGCTTGAGTCTGATGCAGGCGGCTTGTATCAAAATGCTAAAAAAGGTAGAGGTTTGATAATTATTCGAGGAAACGGATGATTGTCAAGCAATCTATTGATGAAGTGGATAGGAATCAGGAGGGTCAGAGGGTCGCCCCACGTCTAATCCTCATAAAAAAGGCTTGTGTTTACATTTCTTTACGGGTTTTCATTTCGGCCAATTTTCGATAAAGAGTGCTGAGGCTAATACCAAGGTATTTTGCTGCCTGCCGTTTTCCAAATGTGTTGTTACCGAATCGTTCAAGAGCTTGTTGTATGAGGAAGTGTTCTGCAACAGCTAAAGTATTTCTTTCCTCTTTTTGACCCGATTTTGCGTCTTTGGATGAAGAAGGCTCACGTAGGTAAGGGGGAAGATCATTCAGTGTTACAGGACGACCGTCGACCATGGTAAAAACGTATTCGATCAGGTTTTTGAGTTGTCTTATATTGCCAGGCCAATCATACGAAAACATATAAGAAAGGCACTCTGCATCAAAACTGACAAATTCCTTATTGGTATCCTTGTTCAGCAATTGGTTGGCAAAATGTTCTATTAGCAAGGGGATGTCGTCGATCCGTTCCCTGAGAGGTGGGAGATAAAGGGGAATCACCGCTAATCGATAATAAAGGTCTGGGAGGAAGCGATTTTCTTTAAGCAGAGATTCTAGCGGTCGGTTTGTAGCTGCTATGACACGAACATCTATTCGAACTGGATGATCAGCACCCAGCTTTTCTACGGTACCATCTTCTAAAGTACGCAAGATCTTAGCTTGATTTATAAGTGATAGACGTCCGACTTCGTCAAGAAAGATTGTGCCGCCGTTCGCCAGTTCGAACTTGCCAGTCTTCCCCTTTCTGCTTGCCCCGGTAAACGCCCCGGGTTCATACCCAAACATTTCACTTTCGAATAATGAGTCCGGGATGGCACTACAATTAGTAATTACAAAAGGGCGGGAGCTACGTTCGCTTAGGGCGTGGATGTACCTGGCAAAAAGTTCCTTCCCGGTACCAGTCTCGCCTATGATTAAGACTGTGTTATCAGACGTAGCTACCTTGGCGGCTTGCTCCTTAAGGCGAATTATGGATCGTGAACGGCCAACTATGACCGGCTCACTAGCATAACTACCGTATATCTTTGAAGAAACTGGTCTATTTCGTCGCAATATCTTCTTGTCTTTCAGAACGACAAGGTATCCAGCAACCCCTTGACCATAATTAATTGGATGGATAATATCTTCAGCCCCAGGAGTAGTCTTCTTTTTGTTCTTATCGGCAATAGCAGAAGATTCTTGCAATCCCGTATCGATATTGAGGTCTCTAATATTCCTACCAACCAGGTTATCCCCTTTAATAGATAAAATATGTTCGGCTTTTTGGTTTAAGTTTAGCACTGTATTGTCTGAGGTGGTGATCACGATTCCATCGTCAAAAGCATTGATTAAATTCCTGGCATAGGGATGTGCTAAAAAATCCTTGATATCCGTTATATTATTCCTCAGGAATCCAGCTACTAACAACGAGACCTGTTTTGACAGTTTTTCCAGGAATGAAGCGTGCTTAATCATTGTCCCCCTTTGAGATTCGTCATAGCCCAAAAATCCAACGAGCCCCTGGATCTTATTCTCTACTCTAATTGGATTACATATGACCATTGTGTAAGGGCAAATGCTGCGATATTCACAACGGTAACACTGGTTGGTGTAGCGGGGTTCCATGACAAGGCTGCAAGCACCAGAATGAATAGTTACGTCCACATATGAATCTCGCGGTCTCCTCGTGCCTATATTTTTGCGGTAAGGTCCGGTTCCAGCTACTGCTACCATGTCTTCGTCTACAACAAATACTTCGACCCCCAACATTGATTTTATGATACGGCAAAGCAATTGAAAATTTTGCTTATTTTGAATCAAGGTTCCCATAGCCGTCTCCATAAGTAATTGTTCACGGGGTAAAAAAGACCTCACTCTGTGAAGACTTACCTCCATAATTGTTTACACATGGGCGGCGTTTTTGTACATAACTACCCAATGCAATTTTATCATTATGAAAACACCCTATCAAGAATTTTTCGAGGAGTTTCTCATTTTAAGAATTCCCTCCTACCTTTTTCTTTCCCCGCCGCCCCAGGACTTACGGCTCTAAATGATTCCAACAAGATACAACATATGAATAACCAACTTGGAATCCTGGTATAGGTACACTATTTGCTCGTACTGTTTGACTGAATACTCACTGAATACCAAATCTCCCAAGCCGGTACACAGGGAGACGGTGGCATAACCCCTTTTTACTCGTTCGTATGAGCTTTTTGACCCAACCATGGGGTTGCCCACTAAATCCTAAGTGACACTTTAGCTTCACCCCGTGAACACTTACAACAAACGCATTTTTTTGAAAGAGCTAGAGCGCTACAATCCTGAAAACTCGTTTTTGTGGCCTTAAGCAGTTCAGGATTTGCCCACTACAGTGGGCTGTTTACCCCGTTAGACATCCCTCCGGTAACCCTATTCAACCGGGTGAACTTCGCCCGCATGGGTGCCACAAAGAGTTGATAATGGTGGTTAAAAGTGCCTACAGGCCTTGAGAGGGTTGTAAAGTCTGAAAGATAAAAGTGAAAATCAATAGTGACGGTTTCGTAAAAAGTCATTTTGCGAACCACATCGAACAATTTTTAATCCCAAAATCGCCCACGAAGGGAGCAAAATTAGACTTTTTACGAAACCGTGGATAGGTAAGGAGGTGAGAGTGTAAACCGGGTTTGCCCCATCTTCGGAATCAAAGGGGTGGCCAACGATCCTTTTTCGAAGGTGGAGAAAATTCCACCCTGAGCAAAAGGCCCCACACATGCCGTGGAAGAGACGTTAAACTTGCGGTGGCCGCAAAGAGTATTTGTCTGGGAGACAGGAGCCGAGTTAAACGCTTCGCCACCCCATGTTAAAACTTAGTAACTAAGAAGGAGGAAAAGTTAATGACACAATATAGTATGTTATCCCCTGCACAGAAATATACTAGAGCGTTTTGTACTGAAGAAGAGATATCCATGGCGGACAGCATCCGAAAGTTTGTGGATAATGAAGTAATGCCTCGCCGCCACGATCTGGAGGGAGGATGGCACAGAGATGAAAAACTTGCTCTGGAAACCCTCCACGAGCTGTACAGCAAGCTTGTCAAGTTGGGCGCGACTAAATCTAACCTCCCTGCTGAGTATGGTGGTCTTGGCTTAAGCCCTGTTGTTCGTCAAATGGTTAATGAAGAGCTTTCCCGGGCAGATATCGGTCTGGCGACTATGGTCGGGAAGATTCATTGGATTGTCTCCATTATGGCTGCGGCTAAGCGGGATGATCTGCTGAAGGAATTTTCACCGAGGATTGTTGGGGAAGACGCGTGGACTGCCTGTGTTGGCATCACTGAACCAGCCGGGGGCGCGAACCTGGAGGATCCCGCTCTCCAGTTTAGGACTATCAAGACGATTGCCAGGCTTGAAGGTGACGACTACGTTATTAAAGGACACAAGATTTGGCCCGGGCCAGCTGGGCCGGCCGACCGTTTCCAAAGCAAGTATCTTAAAGGACATTTAGGATACTGGACTGTAGCTACAACAGATCCCTCTAAAGGCGAAGAGGGAGCCGGGGTCTTCTATATTCCCCCTGATGCAAAAGGCCTGAGCTTTTCGAGTCCATACGAAAAGATGGGGTTTGTTTGGTCTGATGAAAATGTTGATGTTTACCTTGATGATGTCCGTATACCTAAAAGGTACCGAATAGATACTGAACCTGGTGAAGGAGCCAAAATCATTCGTGGTTACATAGTTGGTCTTGGCAGACTGGCAGGATCGGCCAGATTGGTTGGCTTGTCACAAGCAGTGTTAGAGATCGTGCTTGATTATACAAAGCACAGAGAGATAGCAGGCCTTCCGGCCCGCCAACGATCATTGTTTGCAGCCTTAATTGGGGAGATGTTTAGGTATATTGAAGTTGCCAGGCAGTACTATCTTGCCGTGACATGGCAGGTTAGTCATCCTGAGATATATGGTCCACCATGGTCTGAACAGATGATCGCAAAATTCTCTTCCGCACGATCCTTTGCCGCTGATGCTGCGAAATTTGTAACCAATACAGGTATGGAGTTAATGGGATCATACGGTTACTCCTACGAGTTCCATGTAGAAAAATACATGAGGGACTACAAAATAGTACAGATGTGGTTAGGCGGAGCTCAACGAGATAGACTTGATATCGCACAGGGTCTGTATGGCCCATTTAAATGGGGTGGCTTCGAAGATTGGGCAAGGAAGGAAAAACTTTTGCCTTAGGAAGAAGGATAATGCGGACTTTTGTACGTGAACTTGTCATATTTTTAAGGTTCTTCAAATCACATTGATTCAAAAAAAATGAAAGGAGGACAAAATGAAAAAGAGGTTACAACACGAACACAAAATTCATAAATTGCAAGTTGGAACCCTGGGGATTGACAAAGGATTTATGACTTATTTTCACGATTATGGCACAGACCTTTCGAACGATTTTCCCATTCAGTTTTTCTATATCGAAGGCCCAGACGAAAACATCTTGGTCGATACAGGTGGTCCCGCCGAGGAGAATAACAAATTTTGGTTTGGAGCCAAAGACATCCAGTCCTTTGAGGATGCGCTTGCCAAGGTAAACTTAAAGCCGGAAGATATAGATATCATAATATGTACTCATGCCATGTTTGATCACATGCTAAATGCTCAAAAATGCCCAAATGCGAGAGTATATATCCAGGAGGAGGAACTTAGGTTTGCTTACAGTCCGAACCCGATAATAGCAGGCACCTATTCGAAAAGTTATCTACGAGACCTGAAGTTTATCCCAATTTGTGGAGACCAGGAAATCGCGCCTGGTGTAAAGGCTATCTCCCTGCCTGGTCACAGCCCTGGAACTCAGGGGGTGGCTGTTGAAACAAAGGATGGTCTTGCTGTAATAACCGGTTTTTGCTGCATCGAAGAAAACTTCACCGAATGTCCTGAGCCGTTCAAGGATATGTGGAACAATATGATTCCTATCGGAATACATACTGATCCAGTCCTTGCTTTAGAGTCCATGAATAGGGTGAAGGGGCTGGCGGACATCATTGTTCCACAGCATGGGATGAAGATTCCAGAAGTGATTGGTTAGCGCTATGTTTAGAAGGTGGGTCCCTCTACGTATCCTGTTTGAGTGACCCACCAAACGGAAACAGCCAGGATTATTGCTGAAAATTGTAAATGAAAAATTGGTAAATTCGAAACTATCCGGCGAGATAAAGCGTATTCTGTAACAGCTTACCGTTTTGAAAAAATTGGCTGATTATGTCCTAAGAAACCAATCCTGCAACTTTTTTCAAGGTCTAAAGTGTTTCCTAAACACACCTTGTTTGGCTGAATAATTACGTAAACCCCGTTACAATTTCGCACGGGCACTAGACTCTGTCCCGTAAGACCTTTGGTCTCTTACGGGGCCAGTGTGAAAAGAGGTATACATCGACTTTGACCCCGTTCTTCCGCACACGGCTTTCCTAACGGGTAAACTCCATTGTTATAAAATGTGGCGTTGCAACATCAAATGACATCCGCAGAGATCTTCTCCATTCTTCTGAGATGATAAAGGCCTGAGATGAATATCATCAGGATTACAAAGCAGAGATGCGGAGGAGAAACCAGTCAATAGGCATACGGCCCAATAGGGATCTCCTGTAGGCTTTGATCACACCCCCTCATCGGTTTCAGGGCTTAAAACCACCGTATTCTTTATCTGCCATATTCACGGGATAGATAACAGGAGGCGGAACATCCACAACTGGACAAGGAAAGGGGGATTACATAATACCTTATAATCCCGATACTGGAGATTAAGGGTGGATAACCATAGACCAGCCCCAACAGCACAGAGGAATGTGAGGCCTACAGGTAAAGGAAACAGGCAGATGCCAGGGCCTGGGATGAACAGGTAGCATAACATCATTTTCGCCAGGACATACATAGGGACAAAAAGGTCGAGAAGCCCGGCAAATGCTACTGAAGCAGATACGGTCAATCGTGGAAAATATACTAACTGATGAGGTCTGCGCTTCTAACAAGGCTGTTTCCTGATGCGGTCAATGCCATTGGCAAAATAGGTCCGTGGAAGGAGACCAGCATAAACAAAGACAGGGTGTGGAATGCCGTGAGACGGCATTTCAGCCAAACGACCAGAGAATATCGTGAATACGACCATTGCGAAAAAGGCTGAATCATCGTCGAGAGCCCACCCGGCACGGTTTGCTTGTATCTAAGCTTAGTATCCCTTTTAACCAGGAAGTAGAGCAACTCACGATGGTTCCCAAGCTCTTTCAACTCGATCGGAACCCAACCTTTTTTGGTTCAGTAACAGTTATGTCTATCCTGGATTTATGATCTGTCATTTATGGGGAGGTTTCTTGTTTAACTGATTATTATCAATGCCTGCCTTTAGCTCACGTATAAAACCACCTGTCTCTTCAAGCAGGCGTGAAGTGGTCTGGTGTCTTTCAATTATCTTGACTAGTGCACTCCCTACAATTATACCATCTACGTGAGATGAGAGGGCCCTTACCTGGTCTTTGTTGCTGATCCCGAAGCCCACGGCCAGAGGGTTATGGATGTTTGATCGAGTCTCGTCTAAAGACCTTACCAGACCTTCAGGAAGGGTCTTTCTTGCACCAGTAACTCCGGTTATAGAAACGTAGTACAAAAACCCACGGCTTAATCTATCGGCCTTCTTTATTCGGTCAGGAGGCGTGGTTGGTGCTATAAGAAAAACAGGATAGATTCCTGCGTCCTTGGCATTCCTGCACCATGGCCCTGCCTCTTCTGGGGGAAGATCAGGGATGATAACGCCATCTGCTCCTGCAGCAGCAGAATCGAAGGCAAACCTTTTGAGACCGTATTGGTAGAAGAGATTGTAGTAACTCATCAGAACGAGCGGAACTTCAGACTTAGAACGTACTCTTTTGACCATCTCAAGCACGTGTTTCAACGAGGTTCCTGAAGATAAGGCCCTCTGCCCTGCCGCCTGGATCGTAGGACCGTCAGCCATAGGGTCTGAAAAAGGCACGCCAACCTCTATTACATCCGCACCCCCCTTTTCGATCTCAAGGATCAGATCGAGGCTGACCTCAATGTTGGGATCACCAGCCATTATAAAAGGCATTAGGGCTGTCTTTCCTTTATCCCTAACTTCATTGAATAGACTCTCGATCCTGTTCATTTATCCATCTCCTGTTCTCCTGACTTGAGCGATTGTCGATTTTGCCGAGGATGGAAGGCGGCAAGGGCACAGACGTAACCAGAGGTACTTCAAGCCCTTGCCAATGCAGCAGATTCGGTAAACCCTGTTAGAATTCCATCTGGAGAAGTAAAACCTGATGTGAAAAGATAGAGCTGTACATATCTCTAGACGCTAAACGTGCGAACCTTTCTGGGGACTTCTAACGGGTAAACTCGGCAACCACGAAGGTTTACAGATTTCGATCTTTTTTTAATTTGAGAGTTGCCACCCAATGGGCAACCCTAGGATTCTATAAACTCAGCTATTATATCCAAGTCCTTGTCCCCACGCCCAGACAGGTTTATAATTACAATGTCCCCATCTCCTAGGGTCTGGGCCATCTTGGAGACATAAGCCACGGCATGGGCACTCTCTAAAGCAGGTAGTATCCCCTCTGTGTGTGCAAGGAGCCGAAACGCCTGGAGCGCCTCATCATCCGTGACCGAGACATACTCTGCCCGGAGTGTGTCCTTGTAAAAGCTGTGTTCTGGTCCTACTCCCGGATAGTCCAGGCCGGGGGCTACTGAGTGGGCCTCCAATATTTGACCCTCTCTTGTCTGTAATAAATAGCTTTTTGCCCCGTGTAGGATGCCAACAGTACCAGCGTTCAAAGTGGCGGAATGACGACCGTGCTCAATTCCAGTCCCTGCTGCTTCAACACCAACAAAGCGAACCGAGTCTTTAAAAAAGGGAGCAAACAGCCCTATTGCATTGCTTCCGCCCCCCACACATGCTACCAAGATATCTGGAAGTCTCCCTGCAGCCCTCTTAATCTGGCGCTTGGCCTCCCTCCCAATAATCGATTGAAAATCCCTAACCATAGTTGGATAGGGGTGAGGACCTACTACCGAACCGATTACATAATGGGTATCTCTAATATTTGTTACCCAGTCCCTGAGGGCCTCATTGATGGCATCCTTTAACGTACAGCTACCCGATCTTACAGGGACAACTTCCGCGCCAAGTAACTTCATCCGCATAACATTAATGGCCTGCCGTTTGATATCGGTCTCTCCCATATATATGACACACGAAAGGCCAAAGAGAGCTGATGCAGTAGCTGTTGCCACACCATGTTGACCAGCTCCGGTTTCAGCAATAATACGCTTTTTGCCCATGGCCCTGGCCAACAGTACCTGACCAATGGTGTTGTTTATCTTGTGTGCTCCTGTATGGGCCAGGTCCTCACGTTTCAGATATATCTGAGGGCCTTTTAAATACCGGGTAAGACCTTCAGCAAAATAGAGCGGAGTAGGACGTCCTGCATATTCCTGGAGATAACGGCTCAGTGTTGTCTTGAACCCCGAATCGTTCCGGAAGTGAAGGTAGGCCTCTTCCAGCTCAAGGAGGGCAGGCATTACCGTCTCAGGCACAAAACGTCCACCATAGTCTCCAAAGTAACCTCTCTTGGATCGCATCATAATATAGATTCCTCTTTTTGCTCATTTGTGTTTCCAAGGGTAGTCAACTCAATAGGATATAAACCCCTTTTTGATAGCCGTTCGCCTGGTGTACACAGTTACGCTAGATTTCTTACCCTTTCTACGAAAAGGCGCATCTTCTTATCGTCCTTTATCCCCGGAGAGGACTCTACTCCGCTACTTACATCAACCCCGTATGGCTTAACCTTGAATATCGCCGTTTCCACATTTTCCGGAGTTAGTCCTCCTGAAAGGATAATAGGGCCGAATCTTTTAGCTTCACCGGCTATCTTCCAGTCAAAGATTCTCCCGGTACCGCCGCTCATTCCCTTTACATAAGTATCAAGGACAAAGCCATTTACAACTTCTTTATACTTGGCCATAGCCGATATGCTTTGCTTATCCATTACTCTAATCGCCTTTAATACCTTAAAACCGACCGAACTGCAATAGCCGGGCGTCTCTCTACCATGCAGTTGAACCCAGTCGAGTCCACAGTAGCATGCCACCTCCCGAACTGTCTCGAGGTCCTCATCCACAAATACTCCCACAGCAGCCACAAACGGAGGAATTGAGCGGATGATATCCCTAGCCTTTGTAGCGCTGATCTGCCGGGGACTGGGGGCAAAGATGAACCCAAGGGCATCCACCCCCAGGGATACAGCAAATTGCGCATCAATTTTTCGTGTTATACCACATATCTTGATTCTTGGACAATTATCGGCCATTTTTTCGATTGGTCGTATTAGCTACAATCAAAAAGTTCCTCTATCTTTTTTCTAATGTTTGGTGCCCGCATAAGGGCAGTCCCGATAAGGACTGCGTCCACCCCTGCCATCCGAAGAACTCTTATATCACTAGCTTCCTTGATGCCACTCTCGCTCACGCAGACTACTTCCTCTGGAATCCACTTCATCAGGTGAAGGGTAGTAGATAGGTCTGTCTTAAACGTATTCAGGTCTCGATTGTTGATACCAATGATGGATGCCCCTGCACATAATGCCTCTTCCAACTCTTTCCTTGTGTGCACCTCTACCAGCGCCTCCATCCCTAGCTGACCACAAACCTGGATGAAATCCCGCAACATTGTTGAGGATAATATGGAAACTATCAAAAGTATGGCATCCGCACCAAAGGCGCGTGCTTCATATATCTGATAGGGGTCTATGATAAAATCCTTCCTCAAGACGGGAAGGGACACCTTATCTCGAACAGCAGGAATACCTTTTACGTCACCGCAAAAAAAGTGAGGCTCCGTCAGTACTGAGATGGCGCTGGCTCCGCTCGATTCATAGATTTGGGCGATTCTCTCTGGATCAAGATCATGCCGAATCACGCCGGCCGAGGGTGAAGCCTTCTTAATCTCTGCGATCAGGGAGATTACTTTAGGCCGTTTCAGGGACGATTTAAAATCTCTTGGTTCTTCCTGAAGACCGATCAGCCTTTCTATCAGGCCTAACGGTCGTTCCTTCTTAATCCTTCGTAGATCTTCCTTTCTTTGTGAAACGATTTCCTCAAGTATCATGTATGCCTCATCTTTGTTTTTTTGTCTCTGACGAGCAACCAATCTTTTCTAAGGCATTGCCCGAATCTATACTTTCTGCCGCCATCTCGATACCGGCCTTTATATCAGAAACATTGTTTGCCCCTTTGCTACTACGACTCCGCCTCCAGCAACTACAAAGGCAGTGGCAGTGGAGAGATTGGAGGTGTTGGATCCGTCCCATCCTGTCCAGCATGTATCAAGGATAGTTTCATGACCGAGACTTAGATCCCCCTCACTATAGGGGGTTTTCCTCCTCAATACAATCGGTGTTGCCTTTTAACCACATAAGCTTGCCAGCCCCTGTAATCTCCTCAATAGCTTCACCCTTTATTCTCGAGGGTGCTGTGAACGCTTCAGTTTGAGGCTCAGTGGCCTTCCCTTCCATGTCGCGTGCATGGCCAGGATCATATCCTTTACATTACCACTACGTTACTATATTTTTTCCCCTCCTTTGTAAGCGTTTATACATATAAGAAGGCCGAAGGCTTATCAGCCCACGGCCCCTTAAAAGTAAAAAAAGCCGTGGACCTGAAGTGGCCCACGGCTTTTTTTCAGATGTTTAGGTATCTAACCAGCTGGGCGCACTTCAAAACCTGAAGCGCTGCACCACCACCAGTCTTCTGTCATCCACGACTCGGTCAATTTTGTATCTGAACGTAACATATGTTTTACAACGAAAGATTCGTACTGGCAATTCGAAATGATGGATTATAGAAGGATCTGAAACTTGATTAATATTAGAAAAACATATTTTGAGGTTTATGTCAATATTATTTTTTTCCTAACATTCTCTATCCCCGTTACTTCAGACTTTTCTCGTTTCCACAAAGGATGGGCTCTTCTTGGCCAGAAAAGGGAGTCGGGGTCAAATCCTTTTTATTGAGAGTTCAAGAAGAATAAACGTATTGATATATAATGAGGTCTTTAATTGTTCAATTCCCAAAAGCTTTATGGCCACATCACTTGTCACGGTAATGTCCTTGTGGTACCGTTCTTGTTCCAGGAATACCTCCGATGCCGGGGATTTCGTGAGCTGGCCACCCTCCGCATGGTGCCCTCTGGAACACTGTAGCAGCCTTTGATGAATATATCAGGCACGGCGTATTTCCGGGGGTCGTAATGGCCCGTAAGGAAGCCGAACGACTCAAACTCCTACAAAACTACTTCAAAACGATTTTTTACAGGGATATCCTGAAACCATACGGTATTAAAGCTCGGGACGTCCTCGATGTACTAATGAACGATTTTCTCGAGAGATATTCAGATGTCTTCTCGATAACCCGATTCGACAAGCGCTTGGAGAGGAGTGCGATGCCCGGCAATAAGCCTGCCATCGCGCACTATCTCCATTATCTACAGGAGCCGCTTTTTGTAATCAAAGACGAAAAGTTCTCCTTTTCACCCTGCCCAGAATCATAAACCCGAGGAAGGCCTTCCTGACCGATACCAGTCTTGCCGCCCTGGGCCACCCTTTTGCCGAAAACCGTGGAAGAATCCTTGAGAATCTCGTACCCATAGAGCTCTTCGGCCGCGAGAGACACCTCTACTACTTCAAGAAAACGAGCGAGTACGACTTTATCGTTAAGGAGGGTCCCCCCGACCGATGCACTCCCTCCAGGTTCGCTGGGAAGTGACGAAGCGGAACGAGAGGCATAAACCTGCCGGGATCGATGATGTCTGCACGTCCCTTGACCTATCGTCACGTGGCATACTGACATATGCGCGAGAGGAAGAGCGTTAGATCAACTGCTTGCAAATGGCCGATTAAAATGACCCACTGTCGGACAATGATCTTGACCCACCCAGAGGGGATGGATCCGGTTCTCA
>DTYH01000218.1 GCA_012961955.1 Desulfobacterales bacterium
GCTACGGGCGCAGATTTGATGTAATGGGGTGAGTGACGGGACTCGAACCCGCGGCAACCGGGGCCACAACCCGGTGCTCTACCGACTGAGCTACACCCACCAGATTATTGATTCTTTTTAGCACACGCCGCCTAATATTTCAAGGATTTTCTTTGTAGTACTTTTCAAACCATCTCTTCTACTCCTTTGGCTTTATCAAATAGGATCTAAGACACCTCCTCCCTCCTTTTTCTAAAGCTTCAAGAAAAAGATTTTGCATCTATCTATTTTCGTTCTGTACTTTAAGGACAAGGGGCCGTCTGATTGCTCGATCAATCCGTATTGACGCTTCTACAAAACTTATGTATAAATGAAAAATCTCATGACTTACGATCATCAAAAGGTGCATACATTGAATAGATTTTATATATTTGTCCTGCGAATAATCTTAGGAGTCATCTTTGCCGTACTTATTACCAGGATTTTCTACCCTAAAGCCAGCATCGTAGGAATAGTTGCTGTTCTTGTTTTTCTGGTGGGTATGGCATATCTCATAGAATATTTTCGAATGCATCAAAAATGATATCATGCGGGGGTCAAGTCTTGAAACAGATCATATTGGGTACTGCTGGTCATATAGATCACGGCAAGACTAGCCTGATCAAGGCACTTACGGGGATTGATACAGACCGACTAAAGGAAGAAAAGCTACGGGGTATTACTATCGAGCTTGGATTTGCCTCTCTTGAGCTTCCCAGCGGACAACGGGTCGGGATTGTAGACGTTCCAGGTCACGAAAAGTTCATAAGAAATATGGTCGCAGGGGCTACAGGAATAGATATTGTTGCAATGGTTATTGCCGCTGACGAAGGGGTTATGCCTCAAACAAAGGAGCATCTTGATATCTGTACACTTTTAGATATCCGTCACGGAGTGATAGTCCTAAGCAAGATCGATCTTGTGGATGATGAATGGTTAGAACTCGTGATGGACGATGTTCGGGACTTCACTAAAGGGACATTTTTGGAGGGTGCCCCCATCATACCTGTATCCTCTACGACCGGAGTTGGCCTTTCCGATCTCATCCACAGCCTGGAAAGACTGTGCACGACTATTCCACAGCGTTCTTCCTTAGGGCTTTTTCGTCTTCCCGTGGATCGGGTCTTTGTTATGAGAGGGTTCGGTACTGTCGTTACAGGTTCACTTGTTTCAGGAAATATTCATGTGGGTGAAACAATAATGATCTATCCCGAGGAGATTCAGGCCAAGGTGAGGGGAATTCAAGTGCACAATCAAAATGTGGACATGGCCGTTGCTGGAATGCGTACTGCCATAAACCTTCAGGGTCTTGAAAAGAGTGCTATTAAGAGGGGTGACGTAGTGGCCCGGCCATACACCATGAGACCGTCCTACATGCTAGATGTCTCTCTTACGTATCTAAAGGGGAATGATAAGCCTCTTAAGAACCGGACAAGGGTGCGCTTTCACGCTGGTACCAATGAGATTTTGGGTCTGATCATACTCCTTGACCGGGAAGAACTTGCACCAGGTGAAGAAGGCATTGCCCAAATCCGCCTCGATGCTCCAACAGTCGCCATGAAAGATGATCGATTCGTTATTCGAAGCTATTCACCTATCTATACCGTTGGTGGCGGTCTGATTATCAACCCTATTCCTAGAAAACACAAGCGGTTTAAAGACAGAATGGTAGCCGATCTTAGAGGATTAATCAAGAGTGATCCAGAAGGGATAATCACATACCATACTGCCCGATCGGGTCTCATGGGAATCGGATTCAACGATCTGATAATCGTTACTAACATGACTGAAACTATACTCGACCAACATATCAACAGGCTCCTCTCACGGAAGGTAATTATTCAGGTTGATTCTGAAGATCGAATGTTTATACATAGTTCTGCCTTTAATAAGCTTTGTGAAAAGGTGGTATCTGTTCTTGAATCCTACCATCAAAAAAACCCCCTCAAGGGGGGAATGCCCAAGGAGGAACTCAAGTCAAGGCTCCCCGCCCTGCTTGAATCCAAACTCTTCAATAGGGCCGTTTTGGAATTGACCAAAAAGGGCGAGATCATCCAGGAAAAGGATACCATTAGGCTATCGGGCCATACAGTTGCCCTGAAGGCTAATCAGATAAAAATTCGCCAAAAGATTGAGCAAACCTATCTTCAGAGTGGACTCCAGCCACCCTATTTCAAGGATATTTTAGAATCCATAGGAGAAGATACCAACGAGGCAAAAGAGGTCCTCTTTCACATGCTGGAAGAAGGGCTACTCATTAAAGTAAAGGAGAACCTTTTTTTTCACAAAGATGTGTTAGAAAGATTGAAGA
>DTYH01000219.1 GCA_012961955.1 Desulfobacterales bacterium
GAACCAATTTATATTCACACCGCAGCCGATGAAAATCATCGGTTGGGAACAAATGATTTAAGTAAAATCAAATTGATTCAGGTGTGACAATGAAAAATTTAGGACATTTAATAAGTCCAAGAGCTTAAAATCCCACCAAAAATCAACCCACAGAATTCCATTTCAACCCAATAGCCGACCCGCCTGTCACCTCTAAGGTTCCTCCCAGAAGTTTCTTCGCCTCCATCCATTCTTTGACAGGTGAAGACACATGATCGGGATACACCCTGCCCTCAGGTAGAGACACTCCCGAAGCACGGGATAACAGGAACCCTGCTCCCCATTACCATCAGAATCAATCCCCCTCCGGGGACGCATGATATGGTAGAAACCAGAAACGTGACCACTCCATCCCCCTGGTTGATATTGACCAGGCCCCTCTACCGGGAAGACCCTCCAAACTCAAACTGGTTCGCAATACCCCCCTTGAACCTCTCTACAATAGCCTTATCCAACAACACCATCACCTCGGTTATCGCCTATAGCTTGCTTAGGATGGGGATCTCCCGCATGGTCTGTTAAGGCCCGAGATTCCTTCATCGGATGAGACAAATCCACCAAGGAGAAAAACCTCCGTATCCTGCCCTGGGTCTCCATTAAACACTTGGCATCCAAACTCCTCGCCCTCAATACCAAGAGAATCTCCGATGAATGGGTTAGTACCTATAACCATCCCTTGTATCTGCTCGAAACCTTTGCTGAGCAAAGCAGATTCAAGGGCACTTGCTACAAGGCCGCTAATCGGATTCGGGTAGGCCAAACCAAAGGGACCCCTAAAAAGGGACATGATCACTTGTTCCATGGAAATATTAAGGACGGCTTACACGATATGCACGACCTCTGTAAAAAAGGATAAAGACCGGGGCAGGACCTATACGACTTATACCGGCATATCCATGGATCACATCCCCTGTGAGGCCACCTTCCCAAATCTCAAAGATCGACTGCGGCAAGGCCTCCATTCCCATCATCATTTGATGAAGAAACCATTATCTCAAATTTTGTAGAACAATATATTTGATGGTTTCGTAAAAAGTTATTTTCCTGGCGGAGGGAGCTAAATTAGACTTTTTACTAAACCATCATATTTACCTGCAGTATGTTCGTCCCCAGTACAGCATCTGTCCTGCATCTTGCATCCCGTGTCGTATATTCGGTATCCGACTTCTCTTTTGATGTGGCCGAGTTTGTTTCAAGAGGGTAAAGTGTTACCAAAAAATTATATTTTCACGATTTGGGCAAAATACAAGTTTGAATACTGTGTCGTAATCGGTTATATAGATGGAGTTACATGACTGGCATCTTTCTCGACTTGTTATTTTTATAATAGATTTTCGTCAAAGCTAGGTATCTTTAGAAAGATGATACGACTTTTGGGATAACGCCCAAATGACATGTCGAAAATGGTTGAAGTAGATGGTATAGGCTGGATTAGGAACATCTCTTTGAATCTGAAGCCCCCTTCTCTTAAAGACAACACCGCTGATATTGATCGGCTGATAAGAGGGCTCAGGGATCGATTCCAGTTGAATGACATCCATTTGTCTATCTCTCAAATGGATCGGGTAGCTCACACCCTTCGGGAAACCGGTTACTCTGTTAATACTATTCTTCTCGAGGACAGGAACAGATTGCAGGTACTGGAAGTGAAACCTAACCAATCTCCACCTGAAGTATATGGGATGGCCGTGGACCTTGGAACCAGTCAGGTAGCAATCCGTCTTGTAGACCTGGTTGCCCGGAAAGTGGTTGGAGAGTCGTCTGTCAGAAATCCTCAGTTAGATCACGGGTCTGACATTTTGACAAGAATACATTTCGCAACTCAAGAGGGTGGACTGGAACACCTGAAGGATCTGATAATAGATGTTCTAAACAACGAATTTTCCCGACTTGCTCGGGAACATCACATAAAGAAGGAAGACATATACGGAGTCTCAGTGGCCGGCAATACAACAATGACTCACCTTTTCCTTGGGCTTAATCCGTACAGGATCTGCAGGGAACCATACATCCCGGTAGTGAATCGACCTGGCCTAGTGAAGGCCGAAGACCTATCCCTCCATATCAATCGCGAGGGATATGTACTTGTTTTCCCGAATGTAGGGAGTTATGTTGGCGGAGACATTGTTGCTGGTATCCTTGCATCGAATATGTACCGCAAGGAAGAGGTATCCATGTTTGTGGACGTGGGGACTAATGCAGAGGTAGTTTTGGGAAATAAGGAATGGTTTGTGGCCTGTGCGGGGGCTGCTGGACCCGCACTTGAGGGGGGTGTGGCCAGGATGGGTATGATGGCAGGTCCGGGAGTTATCGACCAGGTAAGGATCGATCCTACTACGCGACGCGTTGAGATAACGACTATTGAGGGCAAGAAGCCAGTGGGCATATGTGGATCCGGGCTAATCGATCTGCTGGCCCAGCTCTTTCTGGCAGGTATGATAGATGTTCGGGGAAAATATGTTCCTGACATGTGTGGTGACAGACTGATAAACAAGGGTGGTGTTGACCATTTTATCATTGTCAAGGCCGAGGATTCGAAAACGGGTAAGGATCTAACGTTGAGTCAAATAGACATTGATGTCCTGCTACGGTCAAAGGCGGCTATGTACACTATTCTTACCACAATTTCAGGAACTGCAGGGATATCCTTTGATGATCTGGATACTTTTTATATCGCTGGAACCTTTGGAAGCTACATAGATCCCAGATCGGCAATCACCATTGGAATGATTCCAGATATACCTTTAGAGAGGTACACGATCTTAGGCAATAGCTCACTATCTGGGGCGACCATGGCATTGCTTTCTGCCAGGGCACGTGACGAGATGGAGCTCATACGAGATCGAATTACATATATTGAGCTAAACGTGAATCAGGAATTTATGAACCTGTTTAGCGCTGCCCGTTTCATCCCTCATACGGATAGGAGACTCTTTCCCTCGGTGAAGGTATGCGAGTTGTAAAGGGTTCGTGTGGGTCGGAAAACTAGTAGACTCTTTTCCAAGTTGAGGGCGCGTAGAGGATCCTACGGCCATATCTTTTCTTGATTAATTGATTAAAGGGTGATACTTTTTCCGAATCTGCTATATCGGTAGATAAGATACAACTCTAGATCTACTTCAAACCCTAACCTCCAATTTCCTTGAGATTTTCCCTTTGACAGAGATGCAGGCGAGGATGGGGATGTGGTCAGCTACAGCCCAGGTATTCTCTCTTTGAGGCAAAGGTTCACACTATCTAAGGTCCCTCGACGGGAAGGTGGTTCTAAGCATACCCAATGGAAAGGATAAGAAATTGCCGGGTCGAATTATGAACTTAGAGGCTCAAATAGAGCGACTAAACAAGATCGGTATCGCCCTTTCCAGCGAGACCGATCTTGAAAAACTCCTGGAACTTATTGTTTACGAAGCCAGAGAATTTTCCAGGGCAGATGCTGGAAGCCTTTACATTATCGAGAACGACCGACTATATTTTCGCGTGGCGCAAAACAGTACCCTGGATCGTCGAAACGGTCCAAATTCTGGGTTCAAGCCGTATCCACTTCCTTTGAGCGAAAAGAGTATTGCGGGGTACGTGGCCCTAAAAGGAGATATAATAAATATTGACGATGTGTATCAGCTCCCAGATACGGTCCCTTATTCGTTCAATCCAGAGTTTGATGTAAGGAACGACTATCGTACTACGTCGATGTTAGTAGTACCTATGAAGGACCGGGACGGTGAGATCCTGGGCGTTCTTCAGCTAATAAATGCCATGGATGAAGAGGGGCGGGTTGTTCCATTTGACAAGGCTCTTGAACCTCTCGTTATGTCGCTCGGCTCACAGGCGGCAGTAGCTATCCGTAATGCCAAACTCATCTCAGAGATAAGAGGTCTATTTCGTGCCCTCATTCAGTATTCAGCTTCTGCAATAGACGCCCGTAGTCCTCACACGGCCGGCCATTCCCGGAGGGTAGCTGCATACGCCACAGCGATTGCAAAAGCGATCAACAGGGAAAATTCAGGCCGTTTTGCGAATATCTATTTTTCTGACGAGGAGATAGAAGAACTAAACTATTCAGCATGGCTTCATGATATCGGGAAGATAGGGGTACCCGAATCTGTATTAGACAAAAAATACAGGCTTTCTCCCGAGACTGAGAAACTAATTGTGGCCAGGTTTGAGCTGATCAAGAGTTTGGCTGTGAATCGCATATATATGGGCACGATAAAGGGAGCGAAGGATATCTCCCTCGCTAACCCCAAGAAAGATCAGGAGATTCTAAGGATGAAAGATGAAATACAAAATGATCTCGAATTCATCCTCAAGGTAAATCGATCCGGTTACATCTCTGACGAAGACCTTTCACGTCTGAGGGGTATTGCGAACAAAACCTATGTAGATCTAGATGGGGAGGTAAGGCCGTATATTACAGAGAAAGAACTGGAGTGTCTTTCAGTACGGAGAGGAAATCTGACCAACGAGGAGTACAAAAAGGTACAAGGCCATGTACTTCAGACACTAAAAATAGTAGGAAATATTCCATTTACTAAGAATCTTAAAAATATTCCGTTCTTTGCAGCGTCTCACCATGAGATGTTGGATGGTTCTGGGTACCCAAGGGGACTTAAAGGGGAAGAACTACCTGTTCAGTCCCGGATTCTGGCCGTTGTGGATATCTACGACGCCTTAACTGCAATTGATCGACCCTATCGTCGATCCCTACCTCCAGAGAAGGCCTATGAGATCCTAAAGTCAGAGGCGGCAAAGGGGCGTCTTGACCAGGATATAGTAGAATTGTTCTTCGAAAAGGAATTGTATAAGGAAGAAGATGATTCTTTTTCAAAAGATAGCCGAAAAACGCATAATTGAGGCTCAAAAGGAGGGGCTATTTGACGATCTGCCGGGGGCAGGTAAGCCTATTAAGCTCGAAGATGATTCACGCATTGCGGAAGACCTTAGACTAGCTTATAAGATCCTGAAAAATGCCAATTGTCTACCGCCAGAGCTTGAATTGAGAAAGGAGATTGCTCGCACCGAGGAACTGCTGGGACATATGAAGGATACGAAGGAAAAGTATCGGCAGCTCAAGAGGCTTAATTTTATGATTATGAAGCTGAATATGATGGGTAGACCGTGTCCCTTACTTGAAAAACCACAGCGCTATGAAAAGAAACTCTTAGAGCGCTTTAGAAGATAACCATAACGATTCACAGGGTGAAAAGAAAAATTTTGCCTTGCGAACGGCTACCAAATATCCCCATGCACAGCTATGCAGTATGTAAGGCTAAATACTCTGCAAGGTTGGGCTTTTCAAAGGGGGTAACATACTGCACCTTAATTGTGTACTCGAGTTTCGCTCCCTTTTTCCAGCACAAACTCATGTTATATGCTGATGACGCATTGAAAACAGGAGTATAAAGATCACAAGGCAGAAGAATATAGTGATTTCCCTTTATAGTCTGAATTCTGGCTGCTGGCTTCTTGTTTCACTCCAAATCTTCCGGCCAAAAGGTCTAGTGACAATCATATCCGGAAGACTAAGGCCGGGAAACTTGAGATTAGACTTTTTAGGAGACCGCCATTATTGGTACAGCGTCACTTTTTGACGTGATGGCCGCGAAGCCTGTTCCTGGCTCGATCAGGAAGCTGGCCTCCAAAATTCCAGCCATATTGAAAACTGGCTGGATTCCCGCCCGATCGTGGTCGAGGAAAAACCCTCTCGGGCATGACGCCAGGAATAACCATCTCATATAATTTGGAATGAATTTCAGATAGTTAGCGATAAAATGTGGCTGTAGTCTTATTTACGGGTTAAAAAAGGGTGAATGTCTAAAAAAAAGCGGATTTTATTGGAGCTTTACAGAAGACTGTACGATTCGTTTGGTCCGCGGCACTGGTGGCCGGCAGATTCTCCGTTTGAGGTTATTGTAGGGGCTATACTTACCCAAAATACAGCCTGGAGGAATGTAGAAAAGGCAATAACCTCTTTAAAATCGCTGGGTCTGATGTCACCGGAGGCCATTTATAACCTTCCGGTTCGGGACCTTGCTCTTATAATCAAGCCTTCAGGATATTACAATATTAAGGCCAGGCGTTTGAAGCATTTTGTAGAGTTTCTTTTTGCAGATACAGGGGGTGATCTGAAGAGGCTTTTTGATCAGGAACTCGATCCATTGCGAAGAAAGCTGCTGAGTATTAATGGAATCGGACCGGAAACCGCAGACAGCATTCTGCTGTACGCCGGGGAGAAGCCCACTTTTGTTGTGGATACATATACTAGGCGTATTCTGATGCGGCACCTTTTGCTCCCAGAAGATGCATCATACGATGAAACACGGGATCTTTTTATGTCCCACCTGGAGCCCTGTGTCTCTATGTTCAACGAATATCATGCCCTGCTGGTCAAGCTTGGTCATACATTTTGTTTAAAAAGGAATCCCAGGTGCCAAGATTGTCCTGTAAAGGGATTAAATGAGTAGATTGAGTTCTTAGTTTTATTGAATGCGTAAAACTATTACCCGAAAACATTTTCTTGAACAGTATAGATGAAGAAACTGAATATAGCCCTGCTTTCAGGAGGGAGGTCATCGGAGCGTGGCGTTTCCATTAAGAGCGGTGATCAGGTTTACAATGCCCTGGACAAATCGAGGTACAATGTATTTCGCTACGATCCGGCATACGATATTGAACGGCTAATTGCGGATGCCAAGAATATCGATTTTGCTCTGATTATCCTTCATGGCGTTTATGGTGAAGATGGATCGATTCAGGGGCTGCTCGATATGTTGGGTATTCCTTACCAGGGTTCGGGTGTACTGGGAAGTGCACTTGCCATGAATAAATGGGTTTCCAGACGTCTATACATGGATGCAGGACTGTCTGTGCCACCGTTTGAGGTTCTAAGGAAGGGCCAAAGGATCGAGACAGCCAATATTGTTGACAGACTCGGGTTGCCGTTAGTGGTCAAACCTGTTAATAGTGGCTCAAGTATCGGCATCACAATTGTGCAGGAAAAGAGCTATATCAAGAAGGCGTTGGATCATGCATTCTGTTATGATCACGTAATAATGATTGAGAAATTCATCAAGGGGACGGAAATCACTGGTGGAGTCATAGGAAACGATCACCTCCAAGCCCTTCCCATTGTTGAGATCGTCCCCGATAAACAATATGCCTTCTTCGATTATGAGGCCAAGTACAAGGAAGGGGCTACGCGTGAAATATGTCCGGCTCGACTTGACAAAAATATATCTTCAAGGGCTCAGGAGTGTGCTATAATTGCTCACAAGACCCTCTGTTGCAGGGGCTATAGCCGCACAGACATGATCGTTGACCATAACGGCACAATCTTTGTCTTAGAGACAAATACTATTCCAGGAATGACCCCGGCAAGCTTGTTTCCATTGGCTGCCAAGGCAGCGGGAATAAGCTTCAGCCAGCTTCTGGATCGGTTGATCGAGCTGGGCATGGAGGCGAAGCAGGTGTGTAAGTTACAAGCACGTAGACAGGTACAGTATCGTGATGATCATAGAGAGTAATCAGGAGTTAAAAGAACGCTACGATGAACTCAAGGAAGGGGATTGCTTTATTGGCCTTTTAAGTTACAAGCATTTACAAGATTATGCCTTTATCGATCTTTTGGAACGAAATGTGTACTGTTTCCCCTCTCCACTATCTCAAGTTTTAAGCCGTTCCAAGGTAGCTCAGGCCTTAGTGTTCAAAAAGTGGATGATTCCTCATACCCTCATCATTTCGCGGCGGAGCGATTTACTTAAGGCTATTAATCGTTACAACATGAACGGAATTGAGAAGGTCATTACTAAGACAGATCACTTACACTGCGGTCACGGTGTTTATAGGTGGGATTCCATTGAAGACCTCTATAACCAGACATACTTCAAGTCCATAGATTACCCCTTCGTATTGCAGCCGTTTATCGAGAAGTTTACGGACATACGTGTCGTTGTAGCCGGGGACTATTGGGAGGCGTACATCCGGGAAAATCCGTACAATTTCAGAACGAATATGTCTGTTGGGGGAAGGAGCAGACCATGTATCCTCGATCCTGTGCAGAAAAGGCTGTGTAATGAGGTGATGACGCGTGGTAAGTTCCCATTTGCTCATATTGATATCATGTGTATTTCGGATGGAAAAAGCTATCTCTCTGAGATTAGTCTGAACGGGGGTTTGGAAGGGGCACAGATTAGGCGGGAGCAACTAAA
>DTYH01000220.1 GCA_012961955.1 Desulfobacterales bacterium
CCAGGGTTCCTATCGGGGAATTCGAGGGGCTAAACGGCTTACGGGAGTAGGCAAATCCTGAACTGCTTTAGGCCAAGAGATCCGGTTTTCAGGGACAAGTTTCCGAGTCCATGGTTAGGTCAAAAAAGCTCATAGGAACGAGTGAAGAAGGGTTATGCAAAGTTATCGCAGGTCCATCTTTTTCAAAGTACTAAAGTCTTATAATCTTCTTCTGGATCAGCGTCTTCCGGAATACAGGCGTAAAGATAAAGATGATTGTGATTAAGAAGCAAATAAGTACAAAGACATCACCAAACCGTGTATAGAAGGTCTCTTGGCTCATCATGGGAAGGGAACATGTTCGAATGGCTTCTTTAAACAAAGGGGTTTGTTCTAAGATCCTGCCTGCAGGATCAACGAACCCACTGATTCCTGTATTTGCTGCCCTAACAACAGCTACACGATTTTCAACGGCACGGAATACCACCATGGAGAAATGCTGATAGGGGGCACTCGAAGTATCAAACCACGCGTCGTTAGTAATGGTCACCAATATATTTGCCCCCTTTTTAACCATAGAGCGGGCCAGCTCCGGAAAGATTATCTCAAAACAGATCAATGGGCCAATCTTATGCGATTCCCATGTAAGTATCTTGCCCTTTTTTCCAGGACAGAACTCCCCCATGCTAGGCACTATTTTTCCAACAAAAAAAAGTACGTCACGTAGAGGAACATATTCTCCAAATGGGACTAAGTGTACCTTATCGTACTGGTCAACCACTTTACCTTCCGGGCTGATCAGATAGGCCCTGTTGTAGTAGCAAATCCTTCTCTTATGACTTTCAAATGCAGGACTTCCAACTATGAAATATGTAGCCGCGCAGCGGACAACGCGTAAAACCTTCTCTGTAAGGGGCGGGTTATACAAAAAATAGAAGGGCAGGGCGGTCTCTGGCCACACAATAAGATCGGGCTGCATAGGAAGGGCAGAAAGAGAAAGCTCCCTGTATCGATCGATTGTCTGATTTTGGAAAGAGGTGAGCCACTTCTTGGATTGGTCGATATTTCCTTGAACAACAGTGATGACGCGATGTGTAGCCATATCTGCTTGGGCATCGATTAACTTTATGCGGAAACTTCCGTATACCAGACAGGTGCCCATGATAATTAGAACTACGGACAGGAGCCCTAGCGAAATGCGTCTCTCTGCCTTCCATATATAGAGTGTACAAAAGAGTCCGCTATTTATTGCCACAATCAAAGCTGAAACACCGTATACTCCAAGGATATCTGAGATCTGAATAAGAGGTAACCACCTAAATTGTGAATAGCCCAAGTGTTCCCATGGAAACCCTGATAGGAGGAAGGATCTGATATACTCCAGAACTACCCATACAAAAGGAGAAACAAAATGGAATGTCATCGACCGTGATTTAGATCGATTGGATAATACTGCAAAGAACGCTGGATAGAGACTAAGATAACCGGCCAGTAGGGTGAGTGCTAAAATAGCTATTGGTAGGGGGAGATGTCCATATCTGTACGTCACACCAATGATCCAGTAAAGCAAGGTAAGGTAGTGGACTAGACCAGAAATAAACCCGAGCCAGAAGCTGGACCTTAGTGACCTTCCATTTATTGCCCAGAAGAAAGGAACCAGGGCTACCCATGCCAAGAAACTCAGATTCGCTTTTGGAAAGGAGGCTGTCAGGAGGAGACCTGTAAGTATTGATAGTATTATATCAGATAAGGCAGACCGCCCCATGGGTTAATCTTGAGACGTTAGGCAACACTTCAGCCTGTTGAAACAAACCCGACCACATCAAAAGAGAAGCTGGGTACGAATACACGATGCAGCATACAAGATACAGGATACATGATGCATCTTGCACGTAAATTTGACGGTTTTGTAGAAACTCTGATTTTGCTCTCTCCGCGAGCAATTTTGGAAGAGGATTCAGAATTCGCCAACCTAAGTTTCTAAAACTCGGGCTGACGCCGTCAAACAGGTTTAAACTTTCACCGCCAGGCTCGTTCTGATCCTCTTCCAAAATTGCTCAATGTCGTTTGCAAAACGGCTTTTTACGAAAGCGTCAAATACGGTGTTCCGCAGAATTGTGACAATGGTCTTTCCACAAATACAAATATTGTAAGGTTGTAAGGCGGGGTTTTTATACTCATCTGCGTAACATATTATAAGCAAAGCCAGACGTAGGGTGGGATTTTACGTGCCTCCGAAGTTACGGTGGGGTATAAATTCCAACCCTGGGAACATCATCAAGTCATAAAGTTTGCTTTGCCTTGTATTGGTTTCTGCACGTAGTCATAAGCATGACGACTCTTGCGGGAAACTACACACCCCCGACACGCCGCCATTACGTACGGCAGGATATAAAATGCACCCCACAGTTATTTATATGGAATTATGCGGACGACTGCAGTCTCGTATCTTGCATCCTGTATTTTAAGTTTAGCTTGAGTCTGATGCAACCGGCTTGTTTCAGAATACTAAAGTGTTACGAAGTTAGGTAGATTAGCTCCCCACTCGCAAGTGGTAAGAATCACATTATCCTTCAATTGAACGTTTGAGAATAGTATCCCTGCGCCACTTCTCATCATCCTTCTGCGGATACTGAATATTATAATGGAGCCCCCGACTCTCTTTACGGCTCATTGCAGATTTTATGATCAATTCCGCCACCATTGCTATGTTCCGCAGCTCAATCAAATCAGCAGTCACAGTAAAATTCCAGTAATAGGCCATGATTTCCTTCTGTATGTTTTCGATACGATTCCAAGCACGGGAAAGCCTTTTATTGGAGCGGACAATCCCTACATAGTTCCACATGAATCGACGTATCTCATCCCAGTTATGGGAAACCATAATAACCTCGTCACTGTCTGTCGTACCTACTGTATCCCAGGGAGGCAAGTCATGGATTGGATTACGTGAAAGCCTTTCCAGTTCCTGGATAGCCCGCGAAGCAGCACGATGAGCAAATACTAATGCTTCCAGTAAGGAGTTGCTGGCCAGTCGATTGGCCCCATGAAGCCCGGTACATGCTGTTTCTCCCACTGCAAACAGGTTTTTAATATCGGTTCTTCCATAAGTGTCTGTAATTACTCCTCCGCACATATAATGAGCTGCTGGGACTACCGGAATCGGTTCCCTGGTCATATCTATTCCCAAGGATAGGCATTTCTTGTAGATGTTTGGAAAGCGCTTACGTATAAAGTCGGGGTCTTTGTGTGTGATATCCAGATAGACCGATTCATGTCCAGTCCTTTTTAGTTCATTATCAATGGCCCGGGCTACCACATCTCTGCATGCCAGATCCTTTTGCGGGTCGTACTTCTCCATGAACGGACGTCCTTCTCCGTTTATAAGCACGCCCCCCTCGCCTCTGACCGCCTCAGAAATAAGAAAATTCTTCGCTTTAGGATGATAAAGGCAAGTAGGATGGAACTGTACGAATTCCAGATTGGCCACACTAGCTCCGGCCCTATAGGCCATAGCGATACCGTCTCCTGTAGCCACATCGGCATTGCTGGTATAAAGATAGACTTTTCCAGCCCCTCCTGTTGCCAATAAGGTTATTCTGGCAGAAAAGGTATGCACCTCATTCTTTTTTGTATCCAGGACATAAGCACCACAGCACGAATCCTCATGCGTTGTGGTTATTACGCCACGTTTTACGCTTTTGGAGTAGGTTATCAGGTCGATGGCGATATGGTTTTCGAATAGGATAATCCTCTCGTTTTCACGGATACGATCAACCAGTGCCCTTTCTACCTCATAGCCTGTTAAATCCTCTGCATGGACTATCCGATTTTTGGAGTGTCCCCCCTCAAGTCCCAGATCAAAGACTGATCGGTCTGACTTGTACAGATTGAACTGAACACCCCAGTCCATTAATTCTCGAACACGCGTGGGACCGTCCCTTACTACCAGTTCTACTACCTCCTCATTACAGAGACCATTACCGGCAGACAGAGTATCCTGGATATGAAGCTCAAATGAATCGTATTTGTCGAATACAGAGGCGATTCCGCCCTGAGCATACCTTGTGTTAGTCTCCATTACGTCTCTCTTAGTGACTATGGCTACATCTCCATAATTTGCTACCTTAAGAGCAAATGTGAGACCAGCCACGCCACTTCCGATTATTAAAAAATCAGTCTTGTATTCCATAGGCAAATTGTGTTAGTCTATCTATATGATTATTTGAAAGATTTCAGTTTTATACAATTTTTCTAACACATTAGCCTCATGAAACAAATCCGGCCACATCAAAAGGCAACCCGATTACTGAATATACGATACAAGATGCAGCATACAAGATTGTGGCATCATGCAAAAGTCCTCACAATTACGGTTACGTCCTAAGCCGGATGATATAGATATAGAGGAAACAGCGATTTCGATGGCATACAAAATGCCACTCTATGTTTGGTTTTGCTTATAAAAAAAAGGGTTGCGTGGAAAACTATATTTTTGTGCAATGAGTTCCCGTCCAGTGCATCATGTATCCTGTCTCCTGTATCCTAACCTCAGGATGAGCCCGATGTAACCGGTTGTTTCAAGATGCTAAGATGCTACCAATTTTTAAATACTGCAGGAAACGTGTTTTCGTAGTTTACCCCCTCAGAAAACCTGTGCGGGAGAAGTATTCCCAAGGTTAACAGTCTCGTAAAAGCTCTGACTTTGCTCTCTACGTGATTAGAATTTTACCCCGTTACAAAACCCCATGCGGAAGCACTAGGTCAAAATCGATATATACCTTTCTTTCCACACGGGGTTTGATGCCCTGTGAAAAAATTTTTACGGGGTTTACACAGCACTGTAAAATTCGATTTCGTTCTTCTCTTGATAGGAGATTCCACTTTCATCTAATATCCTGCACAGAACTTTTGTAACGGCGTGAGGAATTCTGGGATTTAGAATTCGCCTGGGTAAATTTCAAAAACTTGGGCTGGGGCCTTCAGAGAGTTTGAAATTTTTAACGCCAGGCTCATGCTGAATCTTCTTCCAAGATTGCCAAAATGTTTTTTTACG
>DTYH01000221.1 GCA_012961955.1 Desulfobacterales bacterium
CCTTTTCTTTCTTTAGCCCAAGAATCTCCTCTGAGATGGAGTTTATTTGTAATATGCGCCCGTCCTTATCAATGGTAATCAGTCCTTCTGACATATTCTCAATTGAAGACTCTAATAGATCGGCTAAGTACTTCTTCTCTTCATACGCCTTTCTCAGCCTTAAACTGTTCTCAATAGACTTCACAGAGGCAAAAGCCATCCCGAGAAGGGTGTTCATGTCGGTGATCCTCTTCCATGAGCTTATGGAAAGTATCCCGACAGTATTGCTTTTTGTATCTTTTATTGGAATCGCTGTTATCATAACGTGGTGGAAGAGCCTAATATAGTTTTCGGGTCCTATCATTTGGACGGGCATGTCATAGATAAGTGCTAAGCCTACTGCATTGGTCCCTATACTCTCCTCGGAAAAGGATACACCCGTTACGTTTCCTACTTCTTCAAATCTCTTCCTCAATTCCCCTGAAGCCCTGCTCTTTATCTTAAACCCCTTCCTGTCGAAAATAGAGATTGCATAATGGGAGCTTTTTAGAGTTAAGCTGAGGATATCCAGGAACGGATCACTAATCTCAGCAATGATTCGATTTGTCCTGTCCTCCAACACTTCTGGTCTTTCCAGTCCATCTCCTATTCTTTTCATATATGGATTTATGCCAAGCCTTTTACTCCTTTCCCAAGAATCAGCTACGATTTCCCTGATAGTATTTCGGTCAATCTCCCCTGTGGTTACAAATCTCTCCCAACATCTTCGTATTTCTTCTTTGTCGTAGACTTCGTTTACTCTGAAGGCACTAAATTGTCGACGAGTACCAAAATGCATGGCCTTTCCTGTGGCTACTTCTTCCTTTTTTCTACCTTTTTCCACGTATTATTCGGTACACATAAAGAATTTCCTGACTAAATAGGTAAAACAAGGATTTTAACTCCTGAAGATCTTTGCTATATTTATTAATAAGAGATGAAGTGCTAATCGAAGTTGTAGTGACAAGCAGGCCTATCTAAGACTTTAGAACTTTAGATACTTTTTTACAGGAAGAATTTAGTCAACCATTTGTGAGGTGGAGTTTTTTCTATGCCATATCTTGTAAACTGAAGATGAGTGGTAATAAGACAGATTATCCGGAAGATATCTCTCTATCGTTTGGAAAGATAACATAATATTATCATTCATTCAATCACTTTTTTCACTCTGAAATTCTCAATCTGATCCTTTGTGTATCCGAGATCCTTAAGAATCTCTTCTGTGTGTTCACCAAGAGATGGGGCTGGAGACCTTATCCTTGTTGACGTCTCTGAGAATCTAACGGGAAACAGAACCTGTTTAACCTTACCTATATTTGGGTGGTCTGTCTCATCAAATATCTTTCGATACGAGAGGTGCTCATCCCTAAAGATTTCTTCTATGCTGTTTACAGGCCCACACGGTATGTCTGCGTCCACAAGGAGCCTAATGCATTCCTCTTTGGTCCTTTGAAGAAAGAATTCTTCAAGTATCGGAATCAATTCCTTTCGATTCTTGTTTCTGTCTATCCAGGATGAGAACCTTGGGTCTTCTTTCAGGTCATCCCTGTCCATTACTTTACAAAGCCTTAGCCAGAAGTGATCCTCTGCTACTCCAAGGGTAATGTATTTGTCATCCTTTGTCCTGAACACTCCGTAGCTACCCCTTGCAGACGGTTTCTCCTTGAGGAGTCCATCCGGTAAAAAATATTCCGGAATCCTATTTATCATAAGAGAGACAGCGGCATCTGTCATAGAAACATCTATATATTCCCCCCTGCCGGTCTTATCTCGAGCCCTTATCGCTGCAAGGATAGAGATGGTGGCAAATAGGGCAGATGATAAGTCGACTATTGCCACCCCATACGAGGCCGAAGGTGGCCCGTCTGGTTCGCCACAGAGGCTTATGATCCCAGCTACGCCAGCATAGTTTATGTCGTGGCCTGGACGATTGCGGTAAGGACCGCTCTGGCCATAGCCAGAGATTGAGCAATATATGATCCCGTGGTTTACACTCCTTACGGCCTTATAATCTATTCCCAATCTTTTAACAGTTCCAGGCCTAAAGCCTTCAATTACAATATCCGCTGTTTCTACAAGGCTAAAGAATACCGATTTTGATAGTCTGTTCTTGAGGTCCAGCACGATGCTCTTTTTATTTCTGTTTATACTCTCGAAATACCCGGGAGTAAGCATCGTTCTGGCAGGGTCACCTCCCGGCGGTTCAATCTTTACGATCTCGGCGCCCAGATCTCCAAGAAGCATTGAACAGAAAGGACCGGGAAGCAGTTGAGACAAATCCAGGATTCTTATGCCTTCCAGCGGTAACCTCACACGTCTACTCTCCTCCTGTCTTGACCCGTTAGGACAGCCCCGTGCGGAAGCACGGGGTCAAGATTGATATATACCTCTTTTTTTTCAGCCGGGGTTTGCTTAAATCTTGATTATCAGACGATCGGAAGGGGATACCTCGAGCTTCACGAGAATTTCCGTAACTCTTTTTTATGGGGTGAAGACCTTGTCGGAACGACTTGACGGAAACCTTCCCTGTTCTCAACCCACTGGAGAAACAGAGGTCGGAGAAAAAGGAGTGAAAAGAAAATCTTCACCCCGTAAAGAGTTACACATTCCCCTCCCCTTGGGGAAACAGTTAACACGGAAGGGGAGTAACTTGTTCTTTAAATCTGTCTTCCGATGCCAGCCCCTTCATGGACTGCATCGAATATCTTTCGTGGCTCGCGGGAATCGCCGAGGGTATATACTTCTGGAATCTTCCCCATAAGCGCTTCTTTCAAGTGGTTATTGGGAGTAAACCCAAGAGCGAAAACCACAGTATCTCCAGGGATTAACTTCTCTTTCTGATCAGCGTCAAGGACCACCAGGCCCTCGGAAGTTACCCTGTGGTAGTGGGATTTGTCCACGATTTTGATGTCCAATCCAGGCATCTTCATGAAGAGGATGTATATTCGTGTAAGGCCGTCAGTATCGGGGGCCAGACCCGTGGTAGGAGAGAATTCAGACGTGCGTCGAGTTACTATGGTAACCTTCTTTCCTGCTTCTGCCAGAAAGATAGCGGTGTCCACTCCTACAAGTCCTCCTCCAACAACTACCACGTTCTCGCCCACACTCTCTTTTCCTAAAAGGACATCCGATGCCCTCTTCGCCATATCCGGTTTCTCGATAGGAATGTCGGGAAGGATACATTCCGCACCTGTAGCGATGATGGCTACATCGGGTTTGAAGTCGACTATATCCTTCTCAGTAGCCTCCTTATTCAACTCTGTCTTGACACCGAGCCTCTTCAACTCGTTCACATGAAAATCAATGAAATCTGTGAAGTTCTCCTTGAAAGAGACCGCTGCCGCAGCCCTCACGTTACCACCAAGACTGCCCTCCTTCTCCCACAGGGTGACGTGATGGCCACGCTGGGCTGCGATCCGGGCTGCTTCCATGCCTCCAGGGCCTCCACCTATTACGAGAACCTTCTTTACCTTTTCTGCCGGCCTGCGACATGATTCCTCAAAGGCCACTTCGCCAAGATGGTGTCCTGGTGCGGGATTTATGGCACATTTGCACTTTTTCTGACCAAAGATGCGCAAGACGCACGTATTGCACCCGATACATTTTCTTATCTCCGAATATCTGCCCTCCATCCCTTTCTTGAGTATCTCCCGATCCGCAAAGAATGGACGCCCCATGGCCACGAGATCCACCTTCCCCTCCTGGAGGTACTTCTCTGCCAAGCGGGGATCGATGATCCTGCCTACGCCCCAGACTGGAATATCCACCACTTCCTTAATCCTGGAGGCGTTCTCGATATGGACTCCCACCCCCAGACCGGACGGGGCTACAATATAAGGGGCTGATTCGTAGATCCCTCCAGTAACGCTGATTCCAACCACTCCCCAGGACTGGAGTTTTTTCGCCAGCTCGCGCCTGTCCTCCAGCGTGGCGGCTCCAGGAATGTATTCATCGCCTGAGAACCGAACGATGATGGGGAAATCGGGCCCAAGCCTTGCATGGATCTTGTCTATGATGTTATGGATCAGAAGGGTGCGGTCCTTACCGTATTCATCCTCGCGGTTATTGGTAAATGGGCTTAAAAACTGCGCCAGCATATAACCGTGTGCCGCATGTAGTTCCACTGCATCGAACCCGGCCATGGAGGCACGCAAAGCAGCGTCAGCAAATCGATCCTCCAGCTCTACCACCTCTTCTGTCGAGAGCGCCCGCGGTGCCCCGTCCCGAAGGTTGCGTGTGATACAGGTTCCCTTCATGACGGGGTGCAAGATTGATGGTTTATCACTTGCGCCAACAATTTCGGTTCCCGTAAACTCGGGTTCTGTCTCTCGCCCTACGGCAATGAGCTGAATGGAAAGCTTGGGAGGGTCCGGTACCTCGGTACGAATCGCATCCACAATAGCGTTTAGTCCTGGAACCATGGGAGTGGTGTGGATCCCGATCGCTCCTGACAGAACCCGCTGGGATTCCATGACCATGGTGGCTTCAAGTGTGAGGAGGCCCATCCCTGCACGCGCCGTCTCCACATAATACTCGATCAACTGTGGCGTTACCCCACCTACAGGATCGGAGTAATTGACTACCATGGGAGGATAGACCACCCGGTTCTTCAGCCACATATTACCGACCTGAACCGGTTCAAAAAGTTTTTTTAATTCCGTAGTCATCGTTTCCCTCCTTTCATCGAGGATCGATATTTTTAGGATTGATACTTTTCCCCAAGCCCTCAGATCCTTGGCACGCTACCTGCTCGCTACCCGTCTCTCTATTCCAAGGACAAAGATGATCTCTCGGTCTGCTCACCTTTGACTGTAGAGCGGGGATCCCTTGACTTGTAGCCGCCCACTGGATGAGACCTTCTGATGAGAAGGCAACGGGTGTAGGGACCTTCCGGCGCCGTCTATCCACTCTTGATCGGCCTGAAATATTTTATATCGAGTATATTCCCGTTCCTCTCATTCTTGAACACGGGTTCTAACCTGAGCCCCACCCTTAAATCTTGCTGTTTGACTTCATTTAAGAAATGCACGAGACCTGTATCTGCTCCATCGAGCCTAATTATACCGTAGGTCGTCGGCGCTTCCCTATCAAGTACCGGTTCTCCGTAATAGACTGTCGTATATGTCAACAGTGTGCCCCTTCCGTCCAGTTCGATCCAGTCTTCCATATTGTGGAAACATGTTTTGCAGGTCAGTCTTGGAGGGATGTATACCCTGTTGCAGGTACGGCATCTTATGGCCAATAATCTTTTACTTTTCTTGAGTTCTGCAAGAAACCTTGAACCTACCCTCCCAGCCGCATGGCTATAGTCCATGATGATCTTGCCCGGGAAAAGCAACATATCATCTCTTTGAATTACTTCCATCTCGTCACCCCATTGAAATGATTACGACTCACAATTCCTTGCATGAAGTTAAAGATAGCTCAGACGGCAAAGGTGAAATCTCGAGATCTAACCGGTTTTATTCTTCTACGGTTCTGAAATACCGGATGTCTGTAGGATGACCTACACGTTCACTCTTTGGTTTAAACACCGGCTCCACCCTCATCCCCACCCTTAACTTCTCAGGGTCGGTCTCTTCCAGATAGTGTTGGATAAGCCCCCCTCCGTCCAGCACGATGACTGCGTGTGGATACGGTTCTGGCCGTGGCTTCCCTGTTGAAGGATCCTTCATCGAATAGTATACAATGGTGTAGTCCTTAACCGTCCCCCTCGGTCCCAGCTCGATCCACTCGTCTGATGCCCTGACGTGACACCTCCCGCAAACTATCCTTGGAGGAAAGAGGATTCTTCCGCACTTTGGACATTTATTGGCAACAAATCTTTCGTTCTCCTTTATCTCATTGTACAACCTTGCCAGATATTTACCCGCAGTCCACAGATAAGGTATTTCGACCCTGATACTGATCTTTACCTGTTCCAGACTCTTTTCAGCCATTATTGACGATTCCTCCCGTTTTGATCATTACAAATAAGAGTGCAGGGGATGAAGTTTTTCTTAGAACGACTTGGCGGAAAGCCTTATCTGGTCTATTTCGTCCATCGGGTTCACCAGACAGAGCAAACAGACCGGTAGTTTTTCCGTCCCAGCTTTCAAGTCATCGGAAGAACAAAGGTTGGAGAGATCGGAGTGTAAGGAAAAATTTTCATCACCTGAACACTTGTATCATAAATTCTTTTCCAATAAGACCACTACGTTCCATCCACCAGCACCGTATGCAGTCGCGAGTGCTCTATCTACCTCTCTCGTGACCTGATGACCCCCTGCATCCCCCCTTATCTGTAGTGCCGCCTCCGCTACTCTTAAGGTTCCTGAGGCACCGATCGGGTTTGTTGCCACCACTCCACCAGAGGGGTTAACAGGGAGTTCTCCATCGATCTCTGTTACCCCCTTTTCGATCAGCTTCCAGCTATCCTTTAGGTCACAGATATGTAGTTCTGGAAGCCATTGAAGTTCAGACCAGGAGGTAGGGCCATACATCTCTATCAGGTGGATCTCCTTTCGGGGATTTGTGATGCCGTTCCTTCGGTACAGTTTTGTGGCCGCAGTCTCCAGGGCATTTATGGATACCTCCTCTTCAGGGCTCCCTATACCGGGAACAGGGGCTTTTTCCAGGTGTGCTTCAGTCCAATCCTTTACCCAGACAGGCTTCCTTGAGATCTTCTTCGCCTTCTTTTCGGTGGCGATTACAAGCGCACACGCCCCGCAGGATGTTGGGCACATATGTACTCTTCGTAGGGGATATACAAGTGGTGGGGAATTAAGCACATCCTCGATTGTTAGGTTCAATTTAAGGTGTGCATACGGATTCAGACAGGCGCCCTTGTCCTCCTTTACTCTTACCATTGCCCCATGAATCTCCTGAGCCCCTGACGCCCTCATATACAGTGCTGCCCTCCTTGCATGGAGACCGATGGCTCCTTTATGGATATGTCTGTCCCACACAGGGTCTGACCATGTCATGAGAGCCGCCCTGCTGTCGCACGCATCCTGTTTCTGGTAACCTACAGCAAGGACCACATCGAACAGTCCTGATGCGGCTACAAAGAATCCGCAGTTGGCGACAGTCCCTCCAGTCGTACCCCCAGTGTGGACCTTAAATCCAGCCTTTAGATAGGATCCGATCCCATCCACTGTCCACATGTCAGATAGATACCTACCTTCGAAGAAATCTATGTTTCCCATAACCACAGCATCGATATCCTTTGGATGAAGCTGTGCGTCGTTCAATGCTGCATTTACTGCCTCATTTATCATCTCCACATCGTTCACATCCGGTCTTTTGCTTTTATGGTAGGTCTGACCTACACCCACAATTGCTATCCTTTCTCTCATTACCTGACCTCCGCTGATTAGATGCCCAAAACCATGACACATTGAAGTTGCCCGCAAGGTCCACACATCCCCTGGGCTAAGGCCTTCCTGGCAGAGACTTGCCTATCTCCTCCCTTGCCTTGGAGTTGTATCACAGCCTCGGCTACCCTGGAGAGTCCGGCAACATTTGTCGGCACACCGGAGAGTAGACCACCAGATGGGTTTACTGGAATCTCACCGTCCAGAGCGGTTGCTCCCGACTCGATTAGGGTTCCTCCCCTGCCCTTATCACACAGCCCAAGACCTTCTGTCCATAGAAGTTCCTGGTATGAATACTCTTCGGAAATCTCAAAAACCCCTATCTCCTTTTTAGGGTCGGATATTCCAGCCATTCTATACGCACTCTTTGCCGCCTTGATTAAATTTTCGCAATCCCCTAATTCCCGATCTCCGATATAATATCCTTCGTAACAACTTCCTACCCCTTCAATCCAGACCGGCCTGTCCGTAAGCTTCTTTGCCTTTTCCTCCCTGGCCAGAATCATGGCACAGGCTCCATCAGAGGTTGGCTTCTTGTCAAGATACCTGATAGGGTAGGCAAGCGGCCTTGAACTCAACACATCCCCGATCTCAAGTTCTGCAGGTTCCTGGGCATTCGGATTTTTGCAAGCATTCTTTTTATTTTTCACCACAACCCGGGCGCATTGTTCTTCAGTGATTCCGTATTTATACATGTACCTCTTTGCCTGCAGTGCTGCGCACATTGTATAATCGAGTCCTAACATTTGGTGGTACACAGGATCAAACGAACTGTTTTCGATCAGGTTCTTGGATGTTTGAGATTCTTTGGTATGGGCAGTTACAAGAACCACGTCATAATGACCAGAGAGAATCTGAATGAAGGCATAGTATGCTGCAAATATTCCGTCCTCAGCCACCTTTTCTTCAGGTCTTAGATGTCCGCCTGTTACATCAGCAATGGGCCAGCTGGAGATTGTTACGCCGTCCCAATGGTCGTGAGAACAAGTAACTGCTGCGTCAATACCCGTCCCATCGTCTGTAAATCTGAGCCCTGTCTCAGTGAGCAATTTTTCAACCACCTCATAGACCAATTCGCTTTCGCGGACGTCGGGTCTACTCTTCTGGTATTTCGTCTGGGCAACAGCCACAATTCCAATCCGTTCACTCATATTCCCCCTCCTCGGTGAATGAAGAATGAAGAGTGAAAACTGAAGAACTAATTTCGAATGATACATTCACTTTTTATTCTTTACTCTTGATGGTTTCGTAAAAAGTCATTCTGTTCCCAGAGATAGGTAAATTAGACTCTTTGCGAGACCCTCACTCTTTACCCTTCATTATTCCCAATTCCCCGCAGGAGCAGTATCCTGCTGCGAAGGATTTTTTCAAAACGTCAAAAGGTTATACTTTGAAGAGTTACGATCGATTCAATACTACCTATTTTCCTTTCTCAGGACAGAACGCGCTATCTTTCCTGTTTCGGTCTTTGGTATATCATCCCGAAACTCAACCACGGATGGCACCTTAAAGTATGCTAACTCCTTCTTGCACCACTCGATCACCTCTTCCTCAGAGATATCCTCCCCTTCTCTTACCACTACGATTGCCTTCACCTCGTCTTCACCAAGGTCAGAGGGGACAGGGATAACCGCTGACTCAAGGACCTTGGGATGTCTGTTTATGACTGTTTCCACCTCTACTGGTGATATATTCTCTCCCCTTCTTCTAATTATCTCCTTCTTTCTCTCAAAGAAATAAAAGTACCCATCCTCGTCCTTGAATCCGTAATCGCCCGTATAGACCCAACCATCCCTAATCGTCTCTGCTGTCTTTTTTGGATCGCGGAAATACCCCTTCATCATAATCGGGCTTTTAACGATTATCTCCCCAATCTCTCCTTCTCGCAGTTCATTCCCTTCCTGATCCACGATCTTCATTTCAGCAAAGGTTGTATTAGGATCAGGATACTTTGTAGGGAGGCCTATTGAGCCAGGCTTCCTCACACCGTCATACGGGTTTTGGCAGACAAGAGGACATTCTGTCAAACCGTATCCCTCAATCACCTTTACACCAAACCTGTCTTCGAATTCCTCGATTAGATCCTTTGGAGCTCCTCCCGTGTTTACCCACTCCACTGCGTGGTTCCTGTCCTCACTACTTTGAGGTCGGTTTAGGAGCATTCTGACCATTACGCTAATAAGGCTGAACTGCGTGGCCTTATATCGCCTCACCTGGTCCCAGAACCTGGACGAACTAAACTTCTCTATTAGGATAAGAGAGGCATCAGCGGCAAGGCTTCCCATAGTGGAGTAGAACTGGGCATTTACATGGAATAGTGGGAGGGAGGTTAACAACCTGTCATTAGGTCCAACAGGCACCCTTCGTAGAAAAGCCTGTCCGGAGAGGACATAAGATCTGTGGACATGGACTACTCCCTTTGGGGGTCCTGTAGTTCCTGAGGTATAGATTATAGCTGCCACATCTTCATCTCCGATCGGTACAGGGGGAGAGCCAGATGCGGCGTTTTCCTTTAATTCCTCAAAAAGGATGGTATTCATAGCCGTCCTTCGATGAGAGATCACTAATCTCAAGGCCGTGCATTCCTCCCTTACATCCTCGACAAGTTCAGCTTTTGTCCCATCGATGATAATCGCCTTTGCCCCTGAATGGTTAAGAATATATTTTAGTTCGTGTTTCTTAAAGGCGAAATTGACCGGGACCATTATCCCGCCTATCTTGCTCAGGGCAAACCAGGAGTATAGAAATTCAGGGGAATTGGGTAGCATTAAACAGACTCTGTCACCTTTTTGGATCCCAGCACGAACTAGACCCCACGCAAGGCTATCTATGTTTTTGTTAAAATCTTCGTAGGAGATCCTTAGATCTCCAAAGTAGAGATAGACCTTGTCTCTGTTCCTTCTCGCTTTTTCTTGTATGAAATTCCGTATGTTCATGTTTTACTCATCGCTCTTGTAGTAACCGTTTACCGGAATGTCTTCTCCGGCAAACGGTTACTCTCTAGACTGTTATAATTATTTTAGTCTTGTCGTTGCCTCTCTCCGGATCATCCAAATATATCAAAATCGTTTGGTTCTCTTTCGTACCTGTCGTAATCCTCCAGCTCAATATTGTACTTATCGAAGGGAAATACCTGTGCAAGGTGTTTTCTCCGCATTTTCCTATGGATCACAGGTATCTCGTTCCATGGCAAGTGAGAGAACATCATCATGACCAGCGGCGTATCAGAGATTGCCTGTATGAGTTCGTTGCTTACATCTACGTTCACTACTGCTGGTTGCCCCTTTTCTGCTGCCTTGAAGGCACGTTCCAGGGCAGGACGGATCTCTGTGGGATCCTGTACCCACTCACCATGACACCCGATAGCTTCATACATCTTGTCATACCGGGTGTCCTCCTGGAGAAAATTCGGCAAAAATTCACCCTCTGGTGGTTTTAAGGCCTCCATTTTTTTGCCATACGCTTTTATACCGTCGCCGTACCAGAGGTCGTTGTTGTAGACGCAGTAGACGATCGGAAGCTTGTGTCTCACAGCAGTGTCGATATCTCCGCCTGCGAGGCCTATACCGGCGTCACCCATCATTGCGAAGACCATCTTCTTCCTGTCGGTAGCTATTGCTGCCCCGATGGCCTGTCCTATTCCATGCCCGACACCTGCCTGCTGTCCGCTGTCGAGCACGTACCCCTCATGGACAGACATAACAAATGGACTGGTCACGTTCCAGCCAGTAAAGGAATCGCCACAATAGATTACGTCGTTCTTGTATAAATCTTCTATGGTATCTCTGATAACCTTGCCGAGGTACAGTCCGTGTATGGGTTTTCTGTCCTTGAACCGGTCGGCGGTCTTGTTTAGGTGCTCTATCCTCCCTTCTTCCATCTTCTGGACTTCTTTTATCCACTCATCCCTGTCTGCTGGAGGCTCAAGACCCTTCTCCTTGATGTACTTTATTGCCTGCCTGAGAGCAGCACCAGCATCTGAGATGAGCGACACCTCTGTTGGCAGCCAGCCGTAGATCCAGCGGTAATCGTCATTTACCTGAACCGTCCTCGAGATCTGCCATCTCTGCCCCCAGAAGTCATAAAAATCGAGCTTTGCTCCCCAGAGTATGAACAGGTCTGAATTGTTGACAACGCCAGCACTCTTGTAGCAGAGGGGATGATTTTCGGGAATAGCACCTCTTCCACCCCTTCGGCCCATCACCGGCACCTTGGCGAGCTCGGCAAACTCCACTAACTCTTTTCCTGCCCGGCTCCAGAGGATTCCGTCCCCCACAAACATTGCGGGCTTCTTGGCCTCATAGATCAGCTTCACAATCTTTTCTAAGTAATCGGGATCAGGGTATGGAACACTTATCGGTTCTTTTGTGAAGTTTTCCAGGTAGAACCTTGGCTCAGGAGGATATGCTCCACCACCCGGGGCGCCTAAGAGGGCCTCCAGCTCGATTACAAGGACGGATGGTCCTCGCTTGGGCGGCCTCGTGGATTCTCTGATCGCTCTCCTTACCCAGTACTTGTATTGAGTATTGTGGATTATGCGTTTGGAGACCTTGCAGAATGAAGAATATATCGTTTCTGCATAACATTCCTGAAGCGTTTCCAAGCCGTCGTCACTACATTCATGGTCGGCAGAAAGGACAAGTATAGGGGTGTTGCTAAGATGAGCCTGATGAACAGCAGAAAAGATATTCGTTGCACCGGGGCCGACTGTTACATTGCATACCCCGATCTTCCCTTTGACGCGGGCATATGCCTCTGCTGCATACCCTGCGGACTGTTCATGTCTGACTGTGATATGTTTGATTCCGGCTCTGCAGATCGGATCCAACCATGGCCATTCATGTCCCCCCATTACTCCAAATATATACTCAACACCTTCCTCTTTCAGGGCCTCTGCTATCCATTCCCCTGCATTTGGACTACGTTCTAATACACCAGCAGGGACTTCAGGAGTTGGTTCTGATGGTTTTGGCATCGTACTTCCCTCCTTCCCGTTCTAAGATTGTTAGTTGATGCATACAACCTATCTCTGACCATCCAGATTCTCTACACCACAAACGGCTCGATCACCTCCTTTCTCACATTTGGTGTTCAGTCTATTAAATAAGTTCTTCAATGGAGACGGGGACGCATTGTCTCTCTTTCGAGAGCCAAGCGCTTTATCGATTCAGGGAGCAATACGTCGCTCGTTTAGAAACTGGTGTGTATGATTCGAACCAGAGGGTTATTTATCAGTCTATCTTTCCAAGAAAGTACCGATGTGGATCCAACATGCGCAGGGTTAGCAACTCTTCTGGAGTTGGGGGATAAATCTTTTCAACTTCAGTTGATACCCTTAGATCCCAACCACAATTCTCCTTTATATGCCGGATATTTTCTTCGTCGCTCGAAAACCTTTTGTCAGGGAAAAACCCCTTTAGAACAAATTCCCCGCTCGTATATTC
>DTYH01000222.1 GCA_012961955.1 Desulfobacterales bacterium
CCCGCCGCGGCAGGCAGGCCGGAAGGCACGGTCCGCCAGGTCCGCCGCCACCGGCCGGTCCAGCATGTTGGTGAGGCCGCTGCGGCGCACCGCCAGCATGTCCTCCGGCACCCACCGCCGGAACGCACACCCCGGTCACGTGCAGGCGCACCGTGTCTCCTTCCTTTGCGGTGTCGTCCGGGAACTCGGCCATGCCGTGTCGATCAAAGAGGCGAGAAGCCGAAGGAGTCTCTGAACCTTTCTCGACCCCGGGTTGCTGTTGAATAATCCAAGCCCATTAACCTTCGAATCGTGTCGACCCTCCAAAACGATAAAAGAATTGCATTGCAAGATATCCCTGGATACGTCGTACCCGAGGCAACCCTTCATCTGAAACCTTATCGTCAAGAAAATTCTCCCCATCCCGATTAACAAAACCTCAACTTCCCAACAAACTCTGTCCTATAATCTCTTACTTGAGAGAGGTAATGCGCAGGTCTGTCTCGGATCGAATTGCATTACCAGTAATTCCTTATCCCTTCTTCGGTCTCACCACCTTACTGTAAAAAAAACCAAATTATAATTTGACCCACCCCTGGTTTCGCTCTTCCGAACGTAACCAGCTAGACTACTCCACCTGTACGGTCTCAAATATCTCTCCTTCTGTATCAATCCCTTTACGTCGCATTCTGTAACTCCCAAGCTCCTCCAAAATGCTGTTGAACCTACCCCGGTATATGGTATAAATGCCCTGAATGGCTGTGGGATCTGTTAAAGGAAAGAGGTATACGGATGATATTGAAATGACCCATAAACTCGCCTAAGTTAGCCAATGGATGTCCACACGCCAACGAAAGTGATTCCTCATTAAAACATAGACTTGAGGGATAACCTGGTAGATCTCACGGACTTCTGAAGTAGCTCAAGGAATCTCTTACGGTCATGATTCTCCAGAAAGATATCCTTCTTCCCTTTGCCACAGCAGGTGACGTGGTAACCAGCATCTAGAAATTGAATTCCTAAAGGTGTAGCCACGCCTAACCCATATTGTCATCTATCTTAAATTGTCGATAAAAAGATTTGACCCCAGTTGCTCCTGCTGGCTCACAGAAGCAGATTATCGACATCTTCAAGAAGAGAGGAAAAGATATCAGCCTCGCTATCGTAATACCATATATTAATCGATCGAAAAAAATCACATCCTTTGGAGTCGTTACGGGCTCTTTCCCAAATAAGAATCCTTTTCTGTTTGTCAAAAAGCCTTTTAATGACCGCGAAAAGGAATTCTTGTTTGGAGAACAGCCAGTGAAGATGCGGCCTTAGCTCCCAAATCCCCATGCTTCTGTCACGGAATTAGGGAGTTGACACAGTCTTCCTGAAAGATTATGTTGAGGATCGTATTATCCGATATCCTACCACCTTTTAATACGACCTCAAAGGATGGTACCTGCCACCAAAGCAGAGGTCATCATTATCCCAGCCTCCCCACCATTTTGAACCAAGCCGGAACATGTCAACTACTTACTGCATTTACGGGGGGGGGAATCGTCGACCGGTTTTATATGGAACATGATTTGGTCTGCACAAAGGGATATACAAAGAATGGATAAAAGGCCGAGGACCATAAAGAGTATGTTTGACCAGATAGCTCCGACCTATGATCTAGTAAACCACATTCTCTCCCTTTCGATCGATATCGTGTGGAGACAAAGGACCATAAGGAAACTTGAAATCAAACACGGGGACGTGATTCTGGATATAGCAACTGGCACAGGTGATCTCGCTCTCCTTGCCCTGAAAGAGAATCGGGGCTGTCGGGTTGTGGGGATAGATCTCTCCGGTGAGATGCTTCATATCGCCACAAAGAAACGGGACGCAAAAGGTTATAGGACGCGATATTTACTTGTTCAAGGAGATGCCTCCAATATCCCGCTTAAAGGACATTCCTTTGAACATGTGATGGTAGCCTTTGGAATCAGGAACGTGTCCAATATTGGACGTCTTCTCAGAGAAATCCGCAGGACGCTCAAACAGGAAGGAAGATTTGCGATCCTTGAATTCTCCGTTCCTCAAAGCCATTTTATGCGTGAGATATATCTATTCTATTTCAAGAAGATACTTCCCCTTCTTGGGGGGCTCTTTTCAAGAAAGGCATCAGCATATCGGTATCTTAGAGATTCAGTTATGGCATTTCACACACCCGCCGAACTGGAGCACATGTTGTGGGAGAGTGGCTTCACGGTTCTCCAATCCTTATCACTGTGGTTTGGTATTTGCCACATTTTCATTGCAAAGAAAAGAATGGAAAGACCTCCTCAATGATTTAACGCAGTTAAGCCCGCTCTACTCCCTTTTTTTCGCCAGGTCAAGGCCCTGATAAATTCGGCCTTAGTGGAGGACTGGAATGGTCTGCCCGAGGGGAGTAGGTTTGACACCCCACCCAGCCTATGCCTCTACCCTTCCCCCACCAGGTCTTTATGATACACCAATGTATGTTTGGAGTTATCGAGCCGGCCCTCGTTACAGGTACATTTGCTCAAAGGATGCAATTCAAGCCTTTTCTACCGTTCACTCTGTCGCGGGCCACCTTTGTTTATAATCCGCTGGCTCACTGGGTCTGGCCCAATGGGGGATCCTGGCCAATCCTGGGGTACTTGACTTTACTGGCGGTGTTGCGGCAATCCCGGTTCCGGAGCAACTCCTTTAGCTGCTGCGATAATTTTGGGAAATCGGTCGCGAGTCCCCGAAACTGATGAAGAAAGAGAATTAGATTCGAGCCAGCACGATGAAACGGCTTATGATTTCTAAAACTATATGTTTTGCAAACACCCCATTCTTAAATATTCGCGACCTCGCCGGACATTTATGATCGGGGGACCAAAAGAACGTGGACAAATTGCACAAGGATTTGCACGGTAAGGTAAGAAACCCCGTCGGTTTAAGCCGAATTGCTCAGGGGACAATTCAGCTTACCCTATCGCTTTCCGAAACAGAGTATCTACGTTATTAGTTACAAGCTTTTTCGTTATCTGCGACCACGGCCTCTTCCGCTGCTCCCGCCTCTCCAGACACCCCGGCCGACCCAACGGTTAGCACCTCTGCCAAAGTCCGGCCTGCCTTGCTCAAATGTGCCGGCATTTACGGCACGGCCGCCTCTGGGCCTGCCACATTTACCTAGCCCTAGACCTGTACGTGGGCCTTCGCGCAAAGAACTTGTTCTGCCAAAACTCGGTATACAAAACACCTCCTTCCAATCGTTTCACTGTGTCAAAAACCACCTGGTCAATACCTCCCTCGACGACAGCGACCGCCAGGCCCTCCTCTATCTTGTCTGCCAACGCCAGCGAGGGCTCAAGAGCCGCCTTGAATCCTGATCATCTTTCCCAGCACAAAAGCCCCGGCCACCAGCTCTCGACCTTCAGCAAGGACGCAGCCGAAGGTCTCGCGATATATGTTTATA
>DTYH01000223.1 GCA_012961955.1 Desulfobacterales bacterium
CTCCCTTGTCGTCCCCCATCCCCTCCCCATGCTCACCCATCCCAGAAAATCCTCGCTGATTAGATATCCTAAGCTTTATAAATTAAACGATTGATAATGCCACCCCTTCAATTCGATAAACCTAAAGGGTCAACGTAGAAGCTTCATGCTTATGTCCACAGCAGAAGCCGAGTGGGTGAGGGCTCCCACCGAGATTAAATCGACCCCTGTCTCTGCTAGGGCGGCTATGTTATCCAGATTTATCCCACCAGAAACCTCTATCAAGCACCTACCTGCTATGAGATTCACGGCCTCACTAATATCCGCCAGATCCATATTGTCCAACATGATGATATCAGCACCACTATTGATGGCTTCTTCCACACCACGAAGATCAGACACCTCTACTTCTATACGTACCATATGGGTAGGTAGATTTTGTCGAATGCGCTCCATCGCCTCCTTTATTCCCCCACACGCTACAACGTGATTATCCTTAATCAATACGCCATCAAATAGGCCAAAACGGTGGTTACGACCACCCCCCATACGGACAGCATACTTTTCCCACCACCTCCACCCAGGGGTGGTTTTACGGGTATCGACAAGACGCACCCCGGTTCCCTCTATTCGCTCCACAAACCTTCTAGTAAGTGTCGCAATACCAGAAAGACGCTGCAAAAAATTGAGCGCGCAACGTTCACCTCTAAGGAGGGAGCGAAGATTCCCCTTAACAGTAATTATCCTACCTCCACGCTCGACCGCGTCACCATCTTTATATCTCGTCTCAAAGGCCATCTTTGGATCAAGCGTGGTAAAGACGCTTTGAGCCAGCTCCAGACCTGCCAGTACTAGGTCTTCCTTGGCGATTATTGCAGCTTTTCCTATCCTGTCCGGTTCTATCAAGGAATCAGTTGTAATATCACCACTTCCCACATCTTCCGCCAGAGCGCACCGGATTAACCTCTCTTTTTCAAACATGATTTAATCTCCCAATCTCAGACTCAAACCCCATGCTCAGGCCAGCCCCTGGATCCTTTCCAGATTTGCCTCCAGCTTGTTCTTCTTCTCAACAAGCATCTTCTGTTTTCCCCTCACCTTTTCCACGATCTCAGGAGGCGCCTTTTTCAGAAAATCTTCATTCACCAGCTTCTTACCCACACCTGTTAATTCCTTGTTAACCTTCGAGAGCTCTTTAGAGAGTCGCTTTATTTCCTCTTCAAAATTGATTATCCCCTTTAAGGGGACAAAAATAGTACATGAGCCAGATATTGCTGTAGCGGACGCTTCAGGATATTTTTCTACAGATGTAAGTTCTAAAGAACTGAGTCTGGCAATATGGATAATTATACCCTTATATCTATTAATAATCTCCAGGATGTTTCGATCTTCAGAATAGACAACAGCCTTCAGGACTAATCCAGGGGGTATATTCATTTCCCCCCTTATATTCCGAATACCGTTTATGATCCCCATAAGGATTTTCATAGTACTCTCAGCTTCGTTATCCACACGCCCTTGATCCGCAACCGGAAAATCCGCCTTCATTATCGAGCCCTTCGTATTTGGCAACCTTTGCCAGATTTCCTCTGTTACAAACGGAATGAAAGGATGAAGTAAACATAAGATATCATGGAGAATATGCCAGAGCACATTGAGTGTGATCTGTTTCTTGGTCTTATCTTCCTTTTCATACAGCACAATCTTGACGCACTCGATATACCAGTCACAGAATTCATGCCAGACAAATTGATAAAGTGTACTTGCCGCATCATTGAATTTATACTCGTCAAGAGAACTTATGACCTTTTCCACCACTCTGTTTAAACGGCTTAGTATCCACCGATCAGGTAGGGGGAGGACCTTTTTATCTGTTTTGGTAGTACCTTCTGCCTTAAATTCCCTGAGATGAATCAGGCAAAAACGGGCAGCGTTCCAGAGCTTATTAATAAAGTGACGATATCCCTCTATACGGTTTTCTGACAGTCTAATATCCCGTCCCTGTACCGCAAAAGCAGCCAGTGTAAAACGCAAGGCATCCGTGCCAAACTTGTCTATGATATGTAGGGGATCAATAACATTTCCCTTTGACTTGCTCATCTTCTTACCTTCAGAATCCCTGATGAGCGCGTGAATGTAGACATCCCTAAAAGGTACCTCCTTCATAAAATGGAGGCCCATCATCATCATTCTTGCAACCCAAAAAAACAGGATATCAAACCCGGTAATCAGGACTGAAGTGGGATAGAATGTTCTCAAGGTCTGAGTGTCATCAGGCCATCCCATAGTAGAAAAGGGCCATAGGGCCGAACTGAACCATGTGTCCAATACGTCTTCTTCCTGTTCGAGATCCGTCCCCTTGCAACCAGGACATTCCGCCGGGTCTTTAACGGCTACGATAAGCTCACCGCAGGTCTTACACGTCCAGGCAGGTATGCGATGCCCCCACCATATCTGACGTGAAATACACCAGTCCTTAATATTGTACATCCAATCAAAATAAACGTTATTCCATGTTTCGGGGATAATCCTTGTAGCTCCCCTTTTTACAGCATCTATGGCCTTCTCTGCCAGTGGTTTCACCTTTACAAACCATTGCCGCGAAAGATTTGGTTCCACTATGGTCCGACATCGATGGCAGTGTCCTATACTATGCTGATAAGGTTCTACTTTCTCAATGAGGCCTTCCTTCTCAAGGGCCTTTATGACGGCTTCACGGCATTCAAACCGGTCCATCCCTTTAAAGACCCCCGCTTCTTCCGTCATCCTTCCATCTTCACCTATTACCTTGACAGAGGCGAGTTTATGACGATTTCCGATCTCGAAGTCATTAGGATCATGGGCTGGGGTAACTTTTAATACACCTGTTCCGAAATCAACATCAACGTATTCATCAAAGATGACGGGAATAACTCGATTCACAAGGGGAAGCAGGACACTCTTTCCCTTCAGATGACGATATCTCTCGTCATTGGGATTGACAGCCACTGCAGTATCTCCCAACATGGTTTCCGGCCGGGTAGTCGCAACTATTAAAGCTCCACTACCATTGTCAATGGGATAACGTACGTAGTAAAGATTACCCTCATGCTCCTCATGCTCTACCTCCAGATCAGAAAGAGCGGTTTGACAGCGTGTACACCAATTTATAATATAGTCACCTCGATAAATCAGACCTTCATTATAGAGCCGGACAAAGACTGTCCTCACCGCTCTCGAGAGCCCTTCATCCATGGTGAACCTTTCTCGATCCCAGTCGCACGAAGCCCCAAGTCGCTTCAATTGCTTGATAATTGCCCTGCCATACTTTTCGCGCCATTCCCATATCCGCTCAATAAACTTTTCCCTTCCAAGAGTGTGTCGATCAATACCCTCCTCAGCCAACCGGTTTTCCACTACGTTTTGCGTAGCTATTCCAGCGTGGTCTGTTCCGGGCATCCATAGCACATTGTACCCCTGCATGCGCCGGTAACGGCAGAGTATATCCTGCAGGGTATTGTTATGGGCATGCCCCATATGAAGCACCCCTGTAACGTTAGGGGGAGGAATTACTATAGAAAAAGGCTTTTTATTACTATAATCGTTGGCAGCAAAAAGGTGTTCCCTTTCCCAGTAATCGTACCAGCGTTTTTCTACCTTCTTTGGATCATAAGCCTTATCTAATGTATCTGAATCCATATAAGTCTCATCTCCTCTAACTATGTTTCCTCGTTAGTCTCAATGCAATACCTCAGCTTTACGCAATTGGAGCGAGGCGAATTGTTGTCCCCCTCTAAGGGCGGCTGTCCCGATCGCTACGTATCGGAGAGGCCTTTTTTGCGCCCCTGCTGAAAAAGTGTCCCCATGGCCGGTACCATAGATTCCAAGGACCAACTCTCCAGTAAAAGATTCGTAACTGTTCACGGGGCGACGTTCTTCTTGGGACGACTTGTCGGAAACCTTTAGTTTTCCCGTCCCGGCCCTCAACTCAGTGGAAAATAAAGCTTGGACACATCGGAGTGAAAACAAAAGGCTCACGCTCCGAAGAGTAACGTATTGGCTTTAGTCCCTCGTAAAAAATTGAAAAGGGGATTAATTGCTTAACCCCCATCTTTAACAAGACACCGATTTTATACTAATCTCCTTACTAATCTATACTAACTTCTTTAGTTTTTCGATCTCTTCAGTTATTAGCCTTTCTGCTACTTCCAGGAGAACACGTTCTGCCTTTTGTGAAACAATCTCCTTAACTGTTCGTGTTATTGTCTCCTCTATTTGCCTCTCAGACAATCTTTCTTTTACGATTCTGGCAACCTCATTCTCAGTCTCAAGCGTAGACTCTTCAGAAGAAGGCCCCTCCTCCTGCCATTCAAATCTGTCTGCATTAAGTACGCGACCCCTTAGATCTTCAGGGGGGCTAACCATAGCCACTCCCTTATCATGTGCTTCCTGGGAAGGGGGGGTAATAATCTCTTCAGGCCTTTTCGACACGTCTAAGGCTCGCTCTCCTTCTGACGTCCTCTCTTCTCGTGGAAGACCTAATGCCTCCTCGGAAACCGCTTTTGTCTGCAATCTTTGCTTTTCTTCCACATCTGGTTCAATCCTATCCTCAAGTAATCGATCCAGATCCCCTGATTGAATAGGTTTTTCTACGCCCTCTCCTGAGACCTTTTCGTCCAAATCTGGCGCGGCAGTCATTTCCTCCTCCACCTTTCCTTCACGATCACCTTCCTCCACCCCAATTCGTTCCTCCACCTCCGTTTCCTCACCGGTTATTTCCTCTTCTTCCGAAACAAGCTCTATTCCGATATCCAATAGCGTGTCCTCTTCTCCTGGAACAGCTATTTCATCATCTATTCCCGCTACCTGTAACGCTTCCTCAGCCCCACTCTCCTCCAAACCCATTGATTCCCTCTCTTCGGTCTCTCTGTCCCTCTCTGGAGCTGTTTCCATGTCTGTATCTTCATCAAGAATTGGATTGTCAAGTTCAATGATTTCATCGTCCTCTTCAGAAATTATGTCCTCAAGCTCTATGATCTCTTCCTCGTCACGCCCGTCGGAGCCGGCTCCTTCCTCTAGTCCCTTTACCTTTCCTTCCGTAGAATCCTTTGTTTCCATATTAAAAGCTCCTCAAAATATGGTTCACCTTATCCATCTTTCTTGGCATGCCCAGCTCAACTTGTCTTTAAGTTGTATATGGTATACGCCCACAGGGATATTCTTTTAAGCACCATGTCAAACAACCCTGGACCTGTCAATCGCTTACGGCCCATAAGACTCCAGGGCCACATGTCAAGATCGCTTTTTGTGTCACCATTATCCGTAAGCCCGTGCCTAAAAAATATCCCTTTTCGGCTCTTAAGCTGTGTAGGTCCAGTTTGTTAGAAAAATTACAATACATCTAGGTCTTACCGGAAAACGAAGCCGTAAGACCTGGTGAGCGGGATACAGTCATTCCCAAGCTTAGAATCCCGCAGTAAGGCTCTTTTTAAGAGAACTTTGTAATTTCAAAAAATATCACAAGGACTTATGGGTGTCAAGCTGTTTATGTACTCCTAGAAGATAGCCCATGGCTTAGGCAGAAAAATCTTTTCATACAAATGCAATGCATATCGATCGGTCATACCGGCAATAAAGTCACATACGGTCTGAGTCCGTGTACTCCCGGGAGGAATTGCTCCAATCTCCTTCTCAAAGATTGCGTCATCCTCGTTAAGTCGCTGGTAAAGCTCCATAATAATCTTTTTTGCACGGATGAAATCACCATGAACCTTGTGGACACCATAGACACGTTCATACAGAAAATCCCGTAGTGTTATCATGGCCTTATAGATTCTATCATGCATTCGAATCTCCATCTCCTTTGTCTCAAGCGTAGAAAAGATCAAATCCTTAACCATGGTATTAATCCGCTCGGAATGGGAGGTTCCAAGGATTTCACTACATTCCCTTGGAATATCCTCCTTCACAATAATACCTCCCCGCAAAGCATCGTCTAGATCGTGACTGATATAAGCAATTATATCTGAAATCCGAACCACCCTCCCTTCCATTGTCTCTGGTAATAGCTCGGGATTCTCTGGGAGTATCTCGTCTCTTCCTTTCGAGTGTTTCAGAATGCCGTCTCGTACCTCAGCAGTGAGATTGAGCCCCCGGCCGTTCTTCTCGAGCACATCAACCACTCTCAAACTCTGTTTGTTATGTTGAAAACCTCCGGGATGGATTTCGTCCAGTACTGCTTCTCCTGCATGCCCAAACGGAGTATGTCCCAGGTCGTGTCCCAGGGCAATGGCTTCAGTCAGGGTTTCGTTCAGATACAATGCCTTGGCAATAGTACGGGCAATCTGGGCTACTTCCAGTGTATGAGTGAGTCTGGTACGATAATGGTCCCCAGTGGGAGATAAGAATACCTGAGTCTTGTGCTTCAAACGTCGAAACGATTTGGAATGGATAATCCTGTCCCGGTCGCGCTGAAACTCGGTCCTGATGTTGCAAGGCTCTTCAGGAATCCGCCGACCCTTGGTTTCAGAACTGAGAACCGCATGAGGGGACAGAAAAAGCTTCTCCTCTTCCTCAAAACGTTTTCTGATATTCATAGACTTTATCCTATCAAAAAAAGGAATTTACAAAAGTTTTACTTTAGATTAGGATCTTCGAAAAAAATCCTTTTGTGAAATCCTTTTTCCGTAACTGTTCACTGGAGGTAAAGCTTTTCTTCAAACGACTTGGAGGAATCCTTCAATTTTTCCGTCCCCCCCTCTCAATTCACTGGAAAACCAAAGGTTGCAGACATTGGAGTGAATAGAAAAGGTTTTACCCCGTGAACAGTTACACTTTTTTTTCTTATGTGCCGAATCGTTCATCGATATATATTAAAAGAGCTCTGTGTGATTTTTGGATTAAGCCTGACCACGTTTACATTTATCCTTCTTGTGACCAAGTTGTTTGCGCTTACCGACCTTGTAGTAAATAAAAGAATATCACCCGATATTATTGCCCTTTTGATCGCTTACACCATCCCTTATTTCTTTGTCTTTACCTTTCCGATGTCCACACTGTTGGCCGTTCTAATGACGTTCCTTCGGCTCTCTCACGATAATGAGATCACTGCAATGAAGGCTGCTGGGATTAATCTCTACCAGCTTCTTCCCCCTGTGTTGATTCTATCTATTTCAGCATATCTCATTGATAGCTTCATAGCAATACACCTTCTTCCAAAAGGAAATCGAGCCTTTAACGACCTAGTATATAGGATAGCAAAAGAACGGGCGTATATCGGGATCAAACCCCGTATCTTTAATGATGATTTCAAGGATATAGTCCTCTACGTAAACAAAATCGATCCTTCTGGCAAGGTACTGGAAGGGGTCTTCATATCAGACCAGAGAGATCCTGCATTTTCAAGTACCATCATAGCCAAGAAAGGGGTGATCCTTACAGACAAAGAGAATAAGGTTCTGGTTCTCAGGGTATTCCAAGGAACTATCCACCACGATAGTGAAGACCTTTCCACTTCCAGTACGACCTATTTTAAGACCTACGACCTAGTCCTTAACCTGGAGCAATTAGGTCAAAAGAGACGTACAGGCGAGATAGGCGAAAGTGAAATGGATATATCTGAGCTTTGGGCAAAGATAAGATCGAGAAAGAATCACGACGTGAAGTACAACCTGATGCTGATGGAGTTGCATAAAAAATTCTCTATCCCATTTGCCTGTCTTGTACTGGGTCTTATCGGGGTACCACTTGGTATTCAGACTAGGGCTTCAGGTCCCCACGCAGGGGTCTCGCTTGGTCTGATCATATTTCTTTTGTACTATATTCTAATCTCTGCGGCATCGAGCCTTGGAGAATCCGGGCTTTATCCCCCTGTTATAGGAATGTGGCTTCCCAATATCCTCTTAGGAATTTTGGCTGTTTTCATGCTTAAAAAGACGGCCGAAGAGACAGAGATTAGATTGATCAACTACTTTAACCTGCTGTTACATTTTATTCGACGTCGATTACGGTCTCTTTTCAGATACCGTTAGACCAATGATCATTATAACAAAATATATTCTTAAAGAGTTCATAAAGACGTTCTTAGTTACCCTATTCGCGTTTATTATGATCTATATCCTTGTTGAGTTCTTCGAGCGAATAGATAACTTTATCGAGGCAGGAGCCACCTTTCGCCATGCAATAACATATTTTCTCTTTAAAGTACCCTTTGTCTTAACGCAGATGGTACCTGTTGCGATCCTTTTGGGAACCATGATTACCCTTGGTCTTTTGAGTCGAAATAACGAAATCGTTGCATTGAAGGCAAGTGGGATAAGTATATTCCGTATCGTAACTCCACTTTTCTCCATCTCTCTTTTAATCTCGATATTCTCATTTATCAACAACGAAATCATAGTCCCTTATACCAGTCGTACGGTGAATGATGTATGGAACAACTATGTAGAAAAAAGACCACGCCAACATATATATAAGCACGAAATGATATGGTATCGGGGGAAAAACGTCATATACAATATTCGAACATTTAATAGTCTGAATCGTACTATGGAGGGAGTGGTAATCAATCAATTTGATTGTAATTTCAGATTGGTTCGCCGTATCAAGGCCCGTAAATCAATATGGAAAGAAGGTTATTGGCTTCTTCTTGACGGAACCTTGAAGGATCTGGAACCCGATGGGGAGTATAGGATTACAATCTTTAATAAAAAAGAGTTTAAATTTAGCGAGACGCCCGAGGATTTTGAAAAGGTGGTAAAACAATCCGATGAGATGTCTTTCTGGGAGTTGAGAGAGTACGCCAGAAAGATTGAGGCAGAAGGATATGATGCCCGTCGTTACATAGTTGACATGCACAACAAGATCTCATTCCCTTTTATTTCCCTTATCATGAGCCTTGTGGGAATATCCTTTTCCCTGAGCACACCCGGGAGGGGGGGAATCGCTATGAGCATTAGTATGGGCTTTGTAATAATCATACTCTATATTATCACCTTCAAGCTTTCCGAAACGCTTGGATATTCTGGAATGTTACCCCCAGTAGTTGCTGCGTGGACAGCTAACATTCTCTTTGTCGGAGTGGGAACATATCTATTCTTAAACATTTCATAATCAAACACCTACGATTATGAGACGTTTCTATCTCGACAAGGAAATAATCAATTCCGGTACACCCACTATTACCGGGCAGGATGCGAAACATATCCGTAACGTCCTCCGCCTGAAGCCCGGAGACCATATCCATCTCTTTGACGGGGAAGGTAATGGATACGAATCACGCATCATTTCAGTTGAGCCTAATCGTATAGCCCTTTCGATATTAACTTGTTTCCCCTCCATAACAGAATCGCCGGTCCGTATAACTATTGCTCAGGCTCTTCTCAAGAACAGAGCGATGGATCGCATCGTAAGACAAATAACCGAACTCGGAATAACCGGGTTTATTCCCCATATTTCTGCTCGTTCAGTCCCCCGGCCAGATAACGAAAGGCTCAAAAAGAGATGCCAGCGTTGGGAAAGGATCGCAAAAGAGGCCCTCAAACAATGTAATAGATGTGTTCCCCCCAAGATTAACCAAGTTGTCTTGTTCCGTAACCTGATCTGTGAAGAGACCCCTCATGACCTGAAAATAATATTCTGGGAAGGCCATGCCGAGAATCGTCTCAAATTCTCGGATATAAGGGTACCAATAGTAAAGGATGTCCTTGCAGTGATCGGGCCAGAAGGGGGATTCACTCGAGAAGAAATCGAATTGGCAAAAGAGCACCATTTTATACCCCTCTCTCTCGGCCCCAGAATCCTGAAGGCTGATACTGCAGCAGTTGCTTCAGCAACACTAATCCAATACTTGTATGGAGATATGGGAGGAAGCGAGTAATAGTTAACTGTTCCCGGGGCGAAGCTTCTTCTTGAAGCGTCTCATGTAATAGGGTGAGGAGATTCACGTAAGCCCCCGTTAGGATTTCGCCCATCAAATAGGGTTCCCTTCGGGAAATTTAACAGGGTGAAAATTAGGTATAATACATCAATTTTGGTCACATGCTTCGGTACAGGCCTTTTCTAACGCGATAACCTCTACCTTTTGAACGAAGCTATTCCGAGAAGAACCTTCAAGATATAACCTCGACATGTAAAATCAGCCTCGTCGTACAAGTTGGCGAAGCAACTCAACATATGCCAAAATAAAGAAAGATCTTTTTTTAAACCGTTTTTTTGATTGGCTACGGATGAGAAATCGTCTATTTGGTAACAAAACAAGAATTCGCTGATGTCACATATAGTTCTACGCACAAACTAGTACTCGCCTCTTAAAAGAATGCTGCTGCAAGCTCAATAACGAGAAACTGCGCGATTTTCTCTCTCAGTTCCATACCCCAACTGTCCGATTGATACTTCCCTTATTTGCGTGTTTACAACATTTACGGTCCGCGAGACGGTTTATTCCACAGTGTGCCTTTCTAGCGTTTTTTACCCGTTATCGCTTGAAAGGGGGTGATAATCCTACAACGGTCCAAACATACGTGCTCTTTCATCTTTTCACAGGGAATGGTAACACCATTTATCGGTATCATTAAAACAAGCTCTATTCATCTGAATTTTTCTTTAAGGAAAGGAGATATTATGGCAACAGAATTTCCGATGCGCAGTTATCCTTGGGCTTCGGAAAACAGGCCTTGCCCCAGTACGGCGAATACGTGGCGCCATCCCCCATTCCCCTTACGATTCCCAAAGATAGCTGCGCTTCAGGCCTAAAAATCTACGAAGGCGCTACGTTTCCCACACCCCGTGAATTGACCACCGAAGAGGTCGATGCCCTCATCGAGGATTACAAAGCTGCTGCCCAGAGATTGAAGGCCTGCGGATTTGACGGAATTGAATTGAACGGTTGCCATGGATACCTGCTGTGGGAGTTGATGTCCCCGGCCCATAACCAGAGGACCGACAAGTATGGCGGCTCAGAGGAGGCCAGATTAAACGTGCCTCTCACCCTTTTGAAGGCAGTAAGGGAAATCGGCGGGGAAGACTTCATTGTAGGCTATCGCTGCTCATCTGACGAAGGTTGCGAGGGTGGTCTCACCCTGGATGATATGCGTCGTATAGTCCCCATCCTTGTCGACCACGGAGCCGACTACATCAGCCTTTCCCGAGGATTTGCGGGAAATCTCAAAATCCAGTACCCTTCTGCTGAAGGAACGATGGTAGAGGTCCACTCGAAGATTAAAGAAGTCTCAAAAGTCCCGGTCCTTTCTCCTAATATCAGCAATCCCGCAACGGGCGAAAAGGCTCTCGCTGAAGGAAAGGTAGACATGATTGGCCTTTCACGTAGCCTCATCGCCGACCCGGAATGGCCCAATAAAGTCAAGACAGGTAATGCTCACATAATCATCAGATGTATGCACTGCAACACATGTCTGGTAACTCTCTTCTCGGAGTTCAAGATCCGGTGCGCTGCTAACCCAAACGCTGGATGGGAACGGTTTGATCCGCAGTACTGGCCTCCGCCTCGTATACCGATTCCTCCGGTCAAATGGAAGTAGTACTGCATGATAAATAAGAAGAAACCCCCGGAAATAACTTCCGGAGGTTTGTTTAGTAGGCAGAATCACCGTTAACAGCGACGCTAGGGCGTAGAATCGTTCATAATTGTTCAGAGTTACACCCGCCCCATTCATAATGTACGGATATACATGTCTTTTTACACATATTTCTTCTTGACAAAAGCTGATATTTTATTATATAAATCTAAACGTCTATAAATGTTCGGCGGCAATTCCCCAGTAGCTCAGTTGGCAGAGCAGGTGGCTGTTAACCACCGGGTCCGCGGTTCGAGTCCGTGCTGGGGAGCCAGGAGACAAAAAGGACCTCAATGAGGTCCTTTTTGTCTCCTGGCTCCCCTTGTGCAACCCTCTTC
>DTYH01000224.1 GCA_012961955.1 Desulfobacterales bacterium
CACCCCCTCATATTCGACACCTCCTCCCTCCTTGTTATCACTCCATCTCGGACTCAGGTGTAGGATCTAATTATATACCAGGGGATGAGTTCTAAGACTTCCTGAAAGAGTATGGCCTCGCCCCTGAAAAGAAGAGGCCATATTATTTGATGTGGCTCTCAAAATTCCTGGAGTTTACAGAAAGGAATATAGACTTTTCCTCTACCGAAACTATCCGACTGGTCTTAACCCAACTGGGGAAAAATTACAAGGAATGGCAGGTTCAACAGCCCAAAGATGCCGTTCTATTGTTTCTTAGTCACCTGTCGAGGGAAAATCAAACCTGTGATGACCCTTGCGCACAGTGCCTTAGAGAATGGTACAACGTGACCCAAGATATCGTCAGGCACCTTCGCTTAAAGCACAGATTTTTCGATGAGCTAAAGTGTTACTGATTTCACACATGGAGTTCTATGATATCTCCGTCCTCCAGGACATGCTCTTTCTTGACCTTCTGTCCCTGATACTTCTCTGAACCCCAGATTCGGGCATATTTTAGTCTTTTCACAAAGTCTTTATGGATCATCCTAGCAAGATCAAGGACATTGCTTCCCTTCTTAAGTACAAAGGGGCTCCCTAAATCTGGCTTCTTGCCAGGCATTTTAGTATACAACCGGATAATACCAGACGCCTTGTACACCTCTTTCTTAAATTCCTCCAGGTTGATCCTTGTTCTGGCAGAGATAGCAACCGTGTTATATTGAGCTCCGTATTCTTTAACCACTTCCCTGTAAGCCGCATCTGCCTCATTCATGTCCAATTTATTACCTACGATTAAGAGTTTCTTACCGGGATTATTATTATTTTCTGAATCGTCCGTGCCCTTCCCTGCCACTCTTATCCCTCTTTTGTCCAACTCGTCAAATATCATCTCCAGTTGTAACACTGGTTCATCGGTTAAATCCAGCACGGCGAGGATAAGGTCTCCGTTTCTTACCATGTAAAAGAGCCCTGTTTCATTCGCGCTGTCTGTAAAGGCAGGGCCGTCCACCAGCTGGAATTGGATGTCCTCGAACGTCATCATTCCAGGCCTGGGTCTCTTTGTGGTGTATGCATAATCGGCTATCTCAGATGACGCGTTGGTAACAGCAGCTAGGAGTTCTGATTTACCCACGTTTGGAAATCCAAACAGTATCAGCTGAGCCGCCCCTTCCTTTTCCACATGAAAAGGATAGTTCCTTCTCCCGGATGACCTCTTCTTCTGGAACTCACCCCTTAGCTTCGATATTTTTCTCTTGATCTCACCCTGAAGCTTATCCGTACCTTTATGCTTCGGGATGAGGGCCAGCATCATCTCCAGGGCCTCGAGCTTTTCCGGGACGGTCTTGGCCAGCCTGTATCTCTTCTCTGCTTCTAAATATTGGGGGGTTAGATTAGCGGGCATAAGGTGTATCAGATACGGTCAAACCACCATTCATCGGATTCTGTCTTCAGTATCTCTCTTGCTATCTCTTTGCCTGCCTCTGTCTTCAAGCGACTCAGTACGTAACGGAGCCATTTCTCTGGAGGTCGATCTCCCCTGTCAGAAAGCACCTTTAACTCTAATATAAAGGATAGCTGGTCTGCATCATTTGCCAAACGCGATTCCAATGTTTCACTTTGATCGAACTCTTCAAGGAGTGCGATGATATGATCGCCAAAGGGTAATCCACTGGCAATATCCTTGAATACCTTAGCTCCGTCTATATTAAGATACTTCTTGTGGACATAGTTGAGATCGCCAGTCCTTGCCTCAGGGAGATCATGCACCAGGCACAGCTGTAATAGCTTTAATGCATCCGCTTCGGGCACCATCTTGGAGAGGACATAACCAATAAAGATGGTTGAAAAAGCGTGTTCAGCAACCGATTCCCTGCCTGATCCCAGGAAATGGTATCCTGTCCGGGGAATCTCTTTTAGGATTCTTGCCTCGAATAAAAGGTTTATAACATCTTTCATAATTGTCCCTTATTATACAACATTATAGTCAAAAGCAACCAGAAAATTTCACGATACTCTCAGGGTGTTGCACTGAATCTATGACCAGCTAGGATCAGTTCGTAACACTTTAGCCTGTTGCAAAAGAGAAACCGAATAATGAATATATGATGCAGTATACAAGACACAAGATTATATAGTATTTTCCTTATAAAAGGGTTGCGCCGATAACTATATCTACGTGCAATGTGTTCCTGCCCAGTGCAAAACGTATCCTGTATTGTAACTTCAGCTTGACTCTGATCCAACCGGATTGTTTCAAAATGCTAAGAGAATTTAAGACTGCATCAATGTTTCCTTCAGATACTATCCTGTCTGATCTCATAAATATCAGTTTGTCACAGTAGGTTGCTGCCAGATTCAGATTATGGAGGGCAGCAATAACAGTTGTCCTTTTCGCCCTCACCCTATCTGCCACAATATCCGCGATGCCTAATCTGTACCAGATATCCATGTTTCATGTGGATTCATCCATTTTCAACACACGTGTCTTCTGGGCCAGGGCCCTTGGAAAGACAACCCTCTGTTTTTCTCCTCCGCTCAGTTCTGTAATATGTTTGGCCTTGGATTTATGAATCCTAATAACCTCCATTATCCCGTCTACGATCTTTAAATCCTTGCCTGAGGGGTACGAAAACCTATGCATATATGGATGTCTGCCCATAATTACTATCTCTTTTACGGTATAAGAAGATTCCTGCAAAAAGGGCTGCAACAGCTACGATAAATCCAAATAGTGGGACAGAATAATCCCCGGGTAATGTTACATCCAGGAGTAAAGCAATAGGCGCACCAAATTCGGTTTCAGCAGATATTCCCAGGGTGTATGGATCGGCTAATGGGTCTAACAAGATACCCTGAAATACGACTCCTGCGATTGACAGCCCTGCTCCCACAATAGCTGAAGTTAATATACGGGGAAATCTGACTTCTAATACAACGTACGGATAGACGGCATCTATTCCCTGTAGTAGTTTATGACTGCCGTCAATCTTAGAAATCACTATCTTTATCACCTCAAGGAGGGGATATTTATATATCCCATCCCTGCTGAGACTATAACGATAAAAAGTAGGGCCAGAAACAAAAGAGGTTTAGTCCCCGTTTCTGCATAGGGCCAAAACCAATTCTTTTTGTCATGATCTGCAGCCCTATTTGATTGTCCTGTGCAACATCTCTTGCGTGTTTAATGAAGATCTTTGCGATTTCAGGGTTTTCACCCAGACCACTAATAACGGAGACAACCCTGATCCCTTTTGATTTTATGATTGTTTTCCAGGAATCATCTTCATCACGCGCTATACGTTCCTGGCATGATCGCCTGCAACGATCATTAAAGGTTTTAGTACAACTTTTTTTGTCCTGTCTTTAACTAATCCTGAAACAAGATACTCGACAGACGGAAACCCCTCAACCACGCCTATATATACCTATATGTATAGGTCTCTCAGGGTACATTCTTCTTAAAGTTTCTTGAAATTCTATGTACCCACCAATAGTAAATATTCATTCCCATGACCCATATAAACCCGAAGCTGGATTATTTCTCCTGGCCAGGTCCACACCCGGTATAACTGCTTTTGCAACAGCCTCCAGATCATTAAGGTAAGGAGGGCATTCTCTTTTTTTTTCAAACAAAGGTCTTCCCATAAGTATTTTCTTGAAAGGGTTATGCTGGCTTTAATCGTGGTAATGGAGACCAGCCTGATTTTCCTGATGATGTTAGAAGTAGATGCCAATTTTACGCATACCCCTGGAAAGGCATCTTGATTGAACCTGTTTTTGGGTATTTGTAATGGCTACCAAGGCAGAAAGGACAGCTTGTAACAAAACAGGATAGAACAATTGCCTTCTTCTCCTTCTGAGGCCCCATTGCAAAAGAATAAACAGGAAACGTCAAAGACATCGCGATCAATACAATAATAAGATTCGTCTCCTTCATAGTTTGAACCTCCTTTCAATTCGTAACCATTCATATCAGTATTCGTATAAAAGCCGTCATGCCGACTGTAAACAAAGCACCTGAAGAGATCCTTCACTCGGCTTCGCTCCATTCAGAATGACGTGGTAACAAGCTTCGTTCAGAATCAGCAGAAAATGCAGAATAAAACCGTAGCAGCAGCATCCCTGCTGTGACGGGTACTAAGTATCGGTCATCGGTGTCGGTTAACCTACCTCTGACGCTGACCGCTGACACCGTACTATGGGAAATACTAATTACTCCATTCATTCCACCTCCAAGGCATAGATTGTCCCCGACCCCCCAAATTCGGGAGGCCATTTGGTTGCTTCAGCTCGTCTCCGGGTGTTGCCCACTGGCCATAAGCTTCTGAGCAAACACAGACCTGCACTCCACTGTCTGGCTTAAAAAAATCCCCGGACCTAAATCAGTAGGTCCGGGGACGCCATTTCTTGTTCTCGGTCAACATAAGTAGAACCCCAATCCACAGAGGTATAGCCACACTTATGTTTCTAAGGGCAGGTCTTCTGCCTCTCGGTTCTCCCTACTAACCGGGTCTTCCCGTCTTTAATATATGGACAGTGACATCTTACGGCTTTCGTCCCCGATCACAGCGGCGGGTCCGCGACGCCCTTTCACCGTCTTCCTTTACGTCCTCTCGGACTACCCATACATACTAGATACATTGCAGTTATCCGCGTAACAAAACCAGATGTAGGGTGGCATTTGATATGCCTCCGAAATTACGGTAGGTGTAAAGCCCCACCCTTCAAATATTATCAAACCCATAAAGGTGTTGCCTGTCTGCTCTATACTGGGTTTTGCACGTAGCCACAATTATAACGATTTTGTGGGACGGTCCAAATTTAAATAGATATCTGGTAAAATATAACACTTAGCGTCGAGATAAGAAAACCAACCACCTTTTTTCAAGAACTCTTATATTTGAAAGGTGTGGTTCCCTTTTTTAGACTTCAGTTTCTGCCCAGGATAGAAGCTTAGAACTCTTAATGGAATTGCAGATATGAACCGCTGCTACACTCCTTTTTCGAAGCACGTTTAAGAGCACTAAGTTGAGACCAGTTCCAGCCAGCATACAAGATATATTTCCTCCAGCAAAAGGGTACCACTGTTTGAGGACGCGCGACTTGTTAAGTTTCAAAGCCTGCCAGGGTCTTTACAGAAAAACCCAAAAGCTCAGGTAACAACCTTATATACGACAATACGTCACGTGCATGACGGCTTCCGTCCTCCCAGAAGATCGGGACAACGATTGGGTCAATAATCAGCTTCTCAAGGACCAATCCAGCTTTCTTTCCCACTCCAACCAGTTTAGTTGCAATACTTAATCTTTGATCGGGGCTGAGGGGCCCTCCAATCAGGTGAAAGAAGGAAACCCACTATCTCAGCCTCAAACCTCACAGCCAAGGGAAGGATATTTTCTATCTTATGAGGTTCAAGAGAAAAACCGTTTATGATTGGTCTTTTTCTGCAGTTTATTAAACCTACTTATTATTAACTCCGGATTTATAGTATCGAGACATAGCTGTAGGTCTGCTACCTCCTAGAAAGAGTCTATCACCAAAAAAGTCATCTTTTTCTTGCAATCCTCACGTAAAGGCCCCGGGTTTATGTCTATCATTCATTCTTGCACCCGGGTGTTTAATCTTAGGTGTAAGCCCTTGGATAGCTTTAGGGTCCATCTCTTCTGTGGCCCTAGCTATCCTCTTGTTCATAATACGGATATTATCAGAAATTGTTAGCATTGTTCCCCTTCTTACCCCTCTATCCATACAGCGTCAGCGTACGCCCGGTAAGCCTAAGCCACGAATGATTTACCACCTCGGGAATCATACATATCATACCCTTCATTGTCTAAAAAATTATATCGAGATCTTACAATCCTATTCGCTCCAAAATAGTATCTGCAACCGGGTAAGGGCCAGTTTTCTTGTGGATAATCTGGCCCACATATTCCATCAGATACTCTCCCACTCCGTTCCTATTGCTGAATCGATCCACTTTTCAGATACATCTTCGACCATTGTTACAAGCCTTGAGGCTGTTAGCATGTCTCCCTGTACAATCGTCTCTGCCATTCCCATGATTTTGTTTGACCTCCTCTCTTAACAGAGTATTGCCGAAAATAAAATCTTAAGGACTCGTAACATTTTAGCATTTCGAAACAAGCCGGTTGCGCGAGACTGAAGCTGAACTTACTATACAGATGCGAATACAGGATGCAAGATACAAGAATATAGCAACTTCGGGGGTATATAAACTGCCACCCTACAATATTTGTGGAAAAGCCATTATCACCAATTTTGCGGAACGCTATATCTACGGGCAATCTGTCCCCAGCCAGTGCATCATGAATGTTACCTGCTCTTGGGTTCTGTGTCGTATGTCCAGTATCCGGCTTGTCATTTCATGTAGCCAGGTTTGTTTCAAGGGGCCAAAGTGTTACAAGGACTTTTATTTGAGCAACAGGACTCTTATTAAACAAAAAAAATCCCTCAACCGACAAAAATCGGTCCAGGGATATCCCTTTTTACCCGTAAGATCCTTCGGCCAACCTCAGTCCCCGATGGTCACCACTTTTTACTCAGGCAGGTCTTCTGACCCTTGGATCCATTCTACTTACCGCGCCTTCCAGCCGGTTAGCTCTTAGCACATAAAAAGATGTTTTAAACTTTCAACCATAAGCTATGTTCAGGTTCAGAGAGTGGCATCCCGCGGTATTCGTCCCCGATTACAGCGGCGGGTCCGTCCTCGACTTTCACGAGGTTCCCCTGTTAAGCTGAGCACGAGCACCTGAACAATATTTTTTTGATTCCTTTTTCTAATAAAAAATGGCATAAAGATCAATAGATAGTTGTTGCTTCTTTTCACATTTATCCCGAAACTAAGGATTCCAGGACACAACGGTCCAGGTATTTGGTCTGTTTGGTCAACCAGACAGACGAAATAGAACAGATAGACCAGAATATCTTGGCAACTAATGTGGCCTCCACCCTGGCCTGAATCTCCTCCCAAGGTGTCATGAGATCGCTCAGGCTAATAACGGCAAAGTCGTGCATTAGGGGTGCACCAAGGAGGGCAGCAGCAGACAATGCAGGGATTCCAGGGATTATCTCGAACTCCACCCTCTCCATCAGCTCGTTTTCGGCAAGGAGTTCCAAAACCAGGCCGGCCATGCCATAGATACCAGCATCACCGCTGCTGACCAGTGCCGTATACCTCCCTTCAAGGGTCTTCTCAATGGCTATCTTGCAGCGATGAATCTCACCCCTCATTCCAGTGGAAATCGTCTCTTTTCCCTTGAGGAGGTCTGGATCGATAAGCCCTACATAGGTCCTGTACCCCACGACCACCTCAGACTTTTCCAAGGCCATCCTTGCTTTTGCAGTCAGGTGGCAAGGGTTTCCCGGACCGAGGCTGATTACACTAAACCCTTATATAAACCCTATCCCCAGC
>DTYH01000225.1 GCA_012961955.1 Desulfobacterales bacterium
AACATCCATCTTCCCGAACAACCGTGGCACAAGACCGTCAGGTTGTTCCACGAGGGAGAGGAGCAGGTGCTCACCATCTATTTCCACGTGGCCATAACGCAACGCCTTTGTCTGGGCATTGTTTAATGCCTCCTGCGATTTCTGTGTAAGTCTATTTATATCCATGGTTTATGCCTCCATTATTCATTCTTAGGGCTTTCTTATTCGTTTTCCAGTCTTTGTTCCAGTTCATCAATCCTGTCGAGTAAATCCAAAACCAGCCCAACCCCGATCCAATTGATCCCCAAATCGTTTCGTAATCTCAATATACGATATATCCGTTGTATAGTACTCGGAGGAAAGAGGAGTTGGGGTATTCGTACCTCCGGTTCGATCAACCCCAAACATACCATACGTTCCACCAGGCCAGGGTGGGTGCCAGTTAAGCGGGCTACTTCACCCAGTTCGAGCAGGTCTCCCATGAAGATATTCAATCCCGGTCGATAAAGAACTAACTGATATTGCTTATATGCCATCATGCTGATCCTCCTTATTTGCTACGCGGGTTGAAGGACGATACCTTAGCCAGCTCCTCAAACAGTTTGCGTTCTTTTTTGTTGAGCCTTTTTGGTATCGCAATCTGCACTTCAACGTACAAATCGCCCCTACCGCCTCCTCGTTTCGGCATACCCTTACCTTGGATTCTGAGGCGCTGCCCTCCTTGGGTACCTGCTGGCAACGACATCTTTACCGACCCGTCCAGGGTTGGAACCTCGACCTTTCCACCCAGTGCTGCCTCCCAGGGAGCAACAGGGATCTTAACTTCGAGGTCGTGTCCATTAACCTTAAATGTAGGATGCGGCAAAATTCGAACGCGTAAAAAGAGATCACCGGCTTCGCCACCCCCGATCCCGGGACCGCCCTGGCCTTTTAGACGAAGTCGAGCACCATCAGTAATACCCGGAGGTATCCTCACCTCAAGATTTCTTGCCCTGCGCGTAACTCTACCTTCATGGTCTGGTTCCAATGTCTCCAGGGAAACCTGTTTATAAGCCCCATGGTAGGCATCCCCCAAGGAGATGGTAATCTCAGCCTCATGGTCTTCTCCTCTCTTCGACCAGCCGCTACCTTCCGGCGAAGCCCACCCTCCACCTGGGCTAAATCCTCGTTTCTTACCCCCAAACAGGGCCTCAAAAAAATCGCTAAATCCACCAAAGTCAAAACCAGACATACCGGGTGCTCCACCCGGACCTGTGTGGAATTCAAAACGGACATCCTCCCAACCAGGCGGGGGGGTAAAGTCCTGACCGGCTCGCCAGTTTGCACCCAGAGAGTCGTATCTTTTGCGTTTTTCCGGATCTTTTAGAACCTCATAGGCCTCGTTGATCTGTTTAAACCGCTCTTCTGCATCCTTTTCCTTGTTAATATCGGGATGGTACTTCCTGGCAAGCTTCCTGTATGCAGCCTGTATTTCCTCCTGAGAGGCATTTCGTGGAACCCCTAGTATCTCATAATAGTCCTGAAATTTGACACCCATCTCTTGATACTTCCCCCTTTATTCTAACTATTTGTGAATCACTGAAACCACCTTTGCGGGCCTCAACACGCTATCTCCTATCATATAACCATTCTCTGTCACCTCCACAATCTTACCCTCAGGTTCATCAGTAAGATCAACAGTAGCCACCGCCTCGTGTCTCTCTGGATCGAACTCCTCCCCAATAGGTGCAAAGGGTTGAACATTAAACTGTCTAAGGATGTCAAGCATCTGAAGATAGATCGCCTCTACCCCCAGATACCACGGATTGTTTCGACCATCCTCTGCCTTGAGGGCACGTTCTAGATTGTCCACAACAGGAAGCCACCTTCTCAGGATCGACTCGCGCTCCAGCGCCTGTTGGCGCTCCAACTCACGCTCAAAACGCTTTCTCGAGTTCTCAAGATCGGCAGCTGCGCGCCTCCGAGAGTCCTCTGCTTTTGCTAAGGCCTCTTTAAGCTCAACAATCTGCTTCTTAAGTTGAGCGATTTCTTCATATGCCTCATCCTTCTTTTTCATATCTTCGTGCCTGTCCTCATCTGAGGACGATGTATCAAAAGAAGCATTGATTGGGACCTTTATTGGCCCCGTCTGATTGTTACCCATGAAGTCATCCTCCCCTTGATAATGCTGGTAATGATCGATAAAGGGCTCTAACTCTTTAAAAAAAAAGACCCATATCGCTCTTTTTACGACGAGCTGGGTTCTCCTTGTGACTTGTGGAGTCTACGAACCGGAAGCCATCCCGTAAAGTACAGCCAAAGCCGTCAAAAAATCCCTCATTCATGAATTAAAGACTCATTCACTCTCCTACTACTGAATGTCCATACGAAGATACTCCTTATCTCTCCGTAAACTCAGCATCAATGACATCATCATCCGCCTTGCTAGCCCCAGTAGTAGATGATCCACCTCCTGCGCCGGCAGCACTCTCCTGCTGATAGGCACTGGCTGACAAACCGTATGCTGCCTGCTCAAGATCGCTCTTCAACTGGCGGATCCTTTCCACAGGGGCTTCATCTTTTATGGCCTGACGTACATCGGCAATAAGCTGCTCACAGCGAGCCTTTTCATGGAGGGGAACTTTATCACCGAGCTCTTTAATTGTCCGCTCCAGTTTATACGCCAAAGAATCTGCCTCATTTCGCAAATCTACAGCTTCCCTACGCTTTTTATCCTCAGCCGCATGTTCCTGTGCTTCACGCACCATCCGGTCGATCTCACTCCTGTCGAGATTGGTAGAACCGCTGATGGTAATCTTCTGCTCCTTACCTGTGTCCTTATCCCGGGCAGACACACTCAAGATCCCGTTGGCATCTATATCGAAAGTGACTTCGATCTGCGGGACTCCTCTTGGTGCTGGACGAATACCATCCAGCTTAAAATGGCCAAGCTTCCGATTATCACGGGCCATCTCCCGTTCTCCCTGCAAGACTACAATGTCTACTGCTGGTTGATTATCCTCGGCTGTTGAAAATACCTCAGTTCTTCGGCATGGAATGGTTGTGTTGCGTTCAATAAGCTTAGTCATTACACCACCTAAGGTTTCAACCCCTAAGGAAAGAGGTGTTACGTCCAGCAGCAGTACATCCTGAACATCACCTTTTATTATACCCGCCTGGATGGCTGCCCCCACGGCAACCACCTCGTCTGGATTTACAGACATATTTGGCTCTTTGCCCCCCGTTAGCTTCTTTACGAGCGCTTGAACTGCAGGGATACGTGTAGAACCGCCTACCAGTATGACCTCATCTATATCCTTTTCTGTGAGTTTCGCATCCGCCAAGGCCTGCTTTATCGGATTTAGACACCGCTGCACAAGATGATAGGTTAGATCTTCAAATTTTGCCCTGGTAAGAGTCATGTTCAGGTGCTTTGGGCCACTCGCATCTGCCGTAATAAACGGTAGATTGATAATGGTTTGTGTGGTGCTGGAAAGCTCACACTTGGCCTTTTCTGCTGCTTCATACAGACGCTGAAGGGCCTGACGGTCATCCCGCAGATCAATACCATGCTCTCGCTTAAACTCGTCAGCCAAGTAGTCTACCACACACTTGTCAAAATCGTCTCCTCCCAGGTGTGTATCCCCTGAAGTGGCGCGTACTTCACATACACCCTCTCCTACGTCTAGAATAGAGACGTCAAATGTACCCCCACCAAGGTCGAATACAAGCACTGTTTCATTCTTCTTCTTTTCCATTCCGTAAGCAAGGGCCGCTGCTGTGGGCTCGTTAATGATGCGAAGGACATTAAGTCCAGCAATCCTGCCTGCATCCTTGGTGGCTTGACGCTGTGCATCATTGAAATAGGCCGGTACAGTAATTACCGCTTCTGTCACTTTTTCGCCCAAATAGTTTGAAGCATCGTCCACAAGCTTGCGCAAAATCTGGGCCGATATCTCTTCCGGTGCATACTCCTTTCCTCTCACCTCGAAACGTACCGCATCATTCGGCCCCCGCTTGACCTTGTATGGGACTATCTTCATCTCTTCAGTGACTTCATCATAATTGCGGCCAATGAACCGTTTCGTGGAAAATATGGTCGCTTTCGGGTTCATAACCGCCTGGCGTTTGGCTATCTGCCCTATTAATCGCTGGCCATCATCGGTAAATGCCACTACCGAAGGCGTAGTCCGGCTCCCTTCGGCATTGACTATTACCACAGGCTTGTCGCCCTCCACTACTGAAACCACAGAATTGGTGGTTCCCAAGTCTATTCCTACTGCTTTAGCCATAGCCTTCCTCCTTCTCAGTTGATATTCTTTTGAAAAATATGTTTTCTGGTTGATCGTGGCGCAAAGGTGAAGAAAATGCCGCTAGGGCAGTATTACAGCATGGTCTTTAGGTTTTGTATGCTCATTATTCAATGTGCTACTGTACAAATCCCTATGAGTAATCATTAGAAAAACGTTTTTTGATAAAGCTAATACGGATTTGTGCAATAGGGGAAAGAGACCATGAAAAGATTTCTCGCTGACTCTATTCCCCTCCCCACCTATCCCCCGCTCTCTGAGGTACAGGCTCTACGAACGAACCTTCCAGGTTCCAGCTCACACATTCTATAGGTAGCTCGGAGAGGTGCGGGGCCAGAAGTCATCAAGCGCGAGCAACTTACGGGTAAGTATCAGCCCAAAGTGGGGAGGGAGAAGACCCTGCCGACGTATACTATTCGGCAATCCTGACTCGCACCTTTCGAGCCTTGGCCTGCTCGCTCTTTGGAAGAGTGATCTTCAAAAGACCATCCTTGTATCTTGCCTTGACCTTATCTAGCTCCACCTCACACGGAAGGGGAATTGTACGACAAAAGGAGCCATAACTTATCTCAGAGTAATAATATCCTCTCTCATTCTTCTCCCTGGAATCCTTTTTCTCACCCTTGATTATTAAGCGATCTTCAGTGACCTCAACATTGAAGTCATCTTTATCAAGGCCTGGTAGTTCAGCTGTCACCGTAATTTTGTCGTCGGTCTCATCGATATCGATTGCAGGTCGTCCAAAGGCAGTAAGTGATGGAAACCAGAAGTCCTCATCCTCACGTAATCCCTCTTGCCTAAAGGGAAACCAACGTTCAAATGTCTGGTTGATTTCATCCCGTAACCGTTCAATAGAATTCCTCCAGTTAACTGGAATCAAGCTTGCCACGAAAGCTCACCCCCTTTAATAATTCGTTTAATTTGGCAGAGCGATCATTATTAGCCTACACGCCCTGCCCTTTGCCGATATGTCTCGTATTTAATCGATCATTATCTCTATCTTTCTCGGTATTACTTCCTCTGCCTTGGGTAAATTTAGGGTTAACACGCCATATTTAAGCTTACCGGAAATCTTGCTCTGATCCACATCATCTGATAGCTGAAACTGACGGAAAAAGTTAAGTAGTTCATACTCCCGGTATATCGGATCTCCTGAAACAGCGTGGGCAGATCGGGCCTGGATGGTAAGTATACCCTTATCCACCCGAACATCTAAGTCTTTCTCTTCAACACCAGGAAGATCGGCCACAACGGTCAATCCTTCGCTCGTTTCATATATATCCACGGGTGGGACAATGTAACGGTCTGAAGAACGAGTCTCCTCCCGGGTCACCGGGGATTTTTGCTCTGTGGTGACAGGAACAGTCTTTTCAGCCATTTTTTCATCCTCCTTTCCTTTACATGGATTCTAACTTGTTAAATCGATTAGCTGCCATCGGTTAAAGACAGGTAATATGTTCTTAGTTTTGACGGCTACTTATAGCTAGAGTTACACCTTTATTAGGATACATTGACATTAATCTGTTTAGGTTTTGCCTCTTCTGCCTTTGGCAGCTTGATAACAAGAATGCCATTCTTGTAATCGGCCTTTACATCCTTTTCGTCCACTTCTGCTGGAAGTTCAATGTTGCGCATAAACTTACCAGCAGATCGTTCGTTGCGATGAAAGGCCTCAGGTTCAATACCACCATTTACAGCCGGCTTTTCACCAGCTATGGTAAGGGCATTCTTGATTACAGAGACATTAAGGGATTTAGGATCAACTCCTGGAGCCAGGGCTTCCACATAGATGTTGTCTTTATCCTCATGAATATTAATAAGGGGATAGCGTCTGGCAGACTTCCCGGGCAGAAATGCAGCACGAGGAAGCGGAGTGGTCATAAACCCAAAATTCTGGAAGGCACGATCGATTTCACGCCGTAAAGCCTCCATTTCACGAAGGGTATCCTCAAATAACATAAATATCATCCTCCTTTCATAAGATTTCGAATGTGGAATTGCAGTGGCGCCACGCAATCTCGAAATTTCGTATATATCGTTTTGCAATTTGCATGCCAGTCTCCACTAAGCCCCATATAGTAGCTTATCAGATGCATTTTTCTTTGTAAGGATGTTAGAGGGAAGTCTCAGTTTTTTCCATCAGTTAGCGACAGGAAAGCACCTCGCTACGGAAGAAAAGAAAAATCTCTCGTTCCAACAACGGTTGTCTATTCCTAAAAGGGTACTCGTCTCTGCGACGAAAAAACGTTGCATGCGACGTCGCAGTGAGCCCCGTTAGAATTTCCACACGGAGTTAAACCCTACCTAGTAAGACGGTCGGTTTTTTTTAGAGGCCCGTATAAAAAGGCGTATATATCGATTTCGACCCGTGCTCCCGCATGGGGCTCTTCTAACGGGGTAAATCATACGTCTTGCTACTTCTGGTCGCTAAGGTTTTCAGGGTCTGAACTCATAGAAGGATTAGAATCAACCTAACAGCTTAGCTCTTTGAAATCAGCATGCGTAATATGCTGGCTTTATACAATTGAAGGGATGGCATGTAAGTTACAAGCAGGTATACAGGACAGAGTCATCGAGACAGCTAGGGTGTCACGAATTTACTATTGATTGGATAAACGAGAGATCATATAATTAGAAGGTCGTTCTCTACGATTCTTGTTATGCCCTTGCAATTTTTTGATTTCATACTATCCTTATCTAATGATTATTGTACGGAGCCTTGCACAGCCCCGAATCCGGACTATGCGACTATATGAAGAGCCGTTGGTGCAGTGATCTTGACACGATCGTGCATTGGGTGGAGGCGATTCCGTAAAAGATTACACAAGCCGTTCTTCACACCACGACAGCGGTAGCATTCTCTTTGATGGCATGAAAATGACTGTTACAGCTTGAGTCACCGTAACATGACCTTGAAACGAAAAAAAACACGACAGATTTCGGTGGGCGGGGTAAGGATCGGTGGAGACGCACCTATTGTTGTCCAGTCCATGACCAACACCTTTACCCACGATGTCCGTGCCACCGTAGCACAAATCCATAGGCTGGAGGAAGCAGGGTGTGAGCTCGTGCGTGTGGCAGTCCCTGATATGGCCTCGGCTGAGGCGATTTCCTCTATTAAGAAACAGATAAGGATTCCACTTATAGCAGATATCCATTTCGATTATCGACTTGCCCTTGCCGCAGCAGATGCAGGGGCCGACGGGTTGCGTATCAACCCAGGAAATATCGGTAGTGCCAAGAAAATAAAAGCTGTGGCTAAGAAGGCTCGTGAGGAGGGAATTCCAATTAGGGTGGGAGTGAATGCGGGATCACTGGAAAAGGATATCTTGAAAAAGTATGGCTCGGCAACGCCTGAAGGGATGGTGGAGAGCGCGCTCCGCCAAGTGGAGGAACTCCGTTCGGCTGATTTCCATGATATTAAGATATCCATAAAAACATCAGATGTTATAAGGACGGTAGAGGCCTATCGCATCCTTTCTGAAAAGACGGACCTGCCTCTACATGTAGGTATAACGGAGGCAGGGACTCTTATCTCAGGAACCGTAAAATCGGCACTCGGAATCGGAATCCTCCTGCTGGACGGGATTGGGGATACGATCCGGGTCTCACTTACCCGTGACCCTGTAGATGAGGTAAGGGTTGGATTCGAGATATTAAAGGCCCTCGGGATTCGAAGGCGGGGGCCTGAGATCGTGTCGTGTCCAACCTGCGGTCGTTGCAATATCGACCTTTTCAAGATCGTCGAACAGGTAGAATCAGCCCTTGTAAATAAAACCATACCGATTCAGATTGCGGTTATGGGATGCGTGGTCAACGGTCCTGGCGAGGCGAGGGAGGCCGATATAGGAATCGCTGGAGGAAGGGGACACGGTATCCTATTCAAAAAGGGGAACGTGATCCGAAAGATCCCCCAAGCAGATCTGGTAAGGGTTGTGATCGAAGAAGTAGAGGAGATTGAAAGGGGTAGGTGACCCTTGTGCTACGAAAGGTAACAATCTAGCGCCTTGAAAAAATTGACTGATAATGTTGTAATCTGTTAAGCTTTCCGACCTTTGTGAACAATTTTGGGATTCAAAATTGTTCAAAACCGTTCACAAGATTAACAGATTACAACTTTCTTTCAAAGGAGTTAAGGTGTTACTACAAAAGAAATAAAGGAGCTTTGCAATGAGGTATTCGCAGCTATTTTTGCCCACCCAACGGGAGACCCCTGCTGATGCAGAGGTTGTAAGCCATCAGTTAATGATAAGGGCGGGCATGATTCGCAAGCTGACCTCAGGGATTTACACCTATTTACCTTTGGGGCTTCGTGTCATTCAAAAGATCGAAACAATTATCAGGGAGGAGATGAACAGGGCTGGCGCCCAAGAGGTTCTGATGCCCTCAGTCCAGCCAGCAGAGCTGTGGCAGGAGACTGGGCGCTGGAACGTGTATGGAAAAGAGCTGCTCCGTTTTAAGGACAGACATGGCCGGGACTACTGCCTTGGCCCCACCCATGAAGAGGTAATAACCGACCTGGTTCGGAAAGAGGTTCGTTCGTATCGTGATCTGCCTTTAAATCTCTATCAAATTCAGAACAAATTTCGGGACGAAATCCGTCCACGATTTGGCCTCATGCGGGGTCGAGAGTTTATTATGAAGGATGCATACAGCTTTGATATAGACGAAGAACATGCCGAGAAGTCATACTGGAAGATGTATGACGCCTATGTACGTATATTTGAGCGGTGTGGACTCAAATTTAAGGCGGTCGAGGCCGATTCAGGAGCCATTGGAGGAACCTTTTCACACGAATTCATGGTATTGGCCGATACAGGAGAGGATGCCATAGTAACCTGTACTTCCTGTGATTATGCAGCAAACCTGGAGAAGGCTGAGATAAACCCTGATTATGCCAGGGATAGATATGGCAAACCTTTGGGAAGTAAAGGGTTGCCAGCAGAAAAGAGAGGCACGCCCAACATTAAAACAGTGGAGGAGGTTACCCGTTTCTTGCGCGTAAGACCGGACCGGCTGGTGAAGACCCTGATATTCGAAACGGGCAAAGAACCTGTGGCCGTTCTGGTAAGGGGTGATCATGAGGTTAATCCTATTAAGCTCAAAAATCTCTTAGGGGTGGAGACAGTAGCCCTGGCCGACGAAACCCTTGTAAGAGAGCTTACTGGCGCACCTCCAGGGTTTACTGGGCCCCTGGGCCTCAAGATAAGAATCCTGGCTGATAATGACATTAGGCCAATGGAGGACATGGTAGTGGGAGCAAACGAGGAAGATGCCCATCTTGTGCACGTCTATCGCGGTAGGGACTTTGATGTATCTGGATTCGCAGACTTGCGTTTTATAACGCCTTCAGACCGATGTCCCAGGTGCGGAAAGGATATACTTTTTATACGCGGTATTGAAGTGGGGCACGTCTTCAAATTGGGTGAAAAATACAGCCAGGCCATGTCCGCTACCTATCTGGATGACCAGGGTAAAGAGCGGCTTATAGTCATGGGCTGTTACGGGATTGGTGTAGGCAGAACGGCAGCAGCTGCAATTGAACAAAATCATGATCAGGACGGGATCATATTCCCGTGGAGCATTGCTCCGTTTCAGGTTACTGTACTCATGCTCCAGCCGGAAGATTCAGAAGTAGCATCTCAGGCAGAAAAGATTTATAATGGACTTAAAGAAGCAAATATTGAAACCCTTCTGGATGATCGAGATGAACGTCCTGGGGTTAAATTCAAAGACGCTGACTTGATCGGTATCCCTGTCCGTATTACAGTTGGGGAGAGGGGGTTAAAGAGCGGTCAGGTAGAGATCAGGCTACGCAGGACAGGTGAGACAGACGAGGTCCGTCTGGAAAATGTTATAGAAAAGGTTAGGGGATTCTTCAGAGAACCCGTTAGTTAAATGATACGTATAACCGACATCCTGGACAAGATAGCCTCATATCATCCGGAGGCGGATCTCGATCTTGTGAGACGTGCCTATATCTATTCCGCACGGATGCATGAGGGACAGGTCCGTCTCTCTGGAGAGCCATATCTGTCGCATCCGCTTGAGGTGGCCAGCCTTATAGCCGACATGAAATTGGATCTCGTATGTGTGGTGGCAGCCCTACTTCACGATGTCCTGGAGGACACCAGGGCTACTGTAGGAGAAGTAACCTCACTTTTTGGGGAAGACGTATGTCACATCATATCCGGGATTTCCAAATTGAGCAGTTTAAACTTCCAAAGCTATGAAGACCGGCAGGCAGAGAACATCCGAAGGATGATTCTGGCGATGGCTAAGGATATCAGGGTGATCCTAATAAAGCTGGCTGACCGTTTACACAATATGCGTACTCTTCAGTACCATAAGTGGGATAAACAGATTCGCATTGCTCGTGAGACGATAGATATTTACGCTCCCCTTGCTAACCGACTTGGAATATACTGGATGACTAAGGAATTGGAGGATATCTCATTCATGTATCTTTCTCCGGAACGGTACCGAGAGATATCCAACATGGTAAAGAAGAGGAAGGAGGAGCAGCAGGAATACGTCGATACAGTCCAGAATATCTTAAAGAAGAAGATGAAAGATTCAGGGCTGGAATGTGAAGTGCTGGGACGTCACAAACATATATACAGTATCTATCGCAAGATGGAGTCGCAAAACCTGGAGTTTGATGAAATATACGATATTCTTGCCTTCAGGATAATTCTCAATACGGTCCAGGAATGCTATGAGGCGTTAGGGGTAATTCATTCCATCTGGAAGCCTGTCCCGAATCGCTTTAAAGATTATATTGGATTCCCAAAGCCTAACATGTATCAATCTTTGCATACCACCGTGATTGGCCCTTTTGGAGAAAGGATGGAAGTCCAGATCCGAACAAAGGAGATGGATCTTGTGGCAAACGAAGGGATTGCTGCACATTGGCAATATAAGGAGAATACCATTGATGAAAAGAGCGGTAAGCGATTTGCCTGGCTGCGGAAATTGATCGAGCATCACAAAGAACTGAAAGACCCAAGGGAATTTCTGGAAACCGTACGTACCGACCTTTTCCCCGAAGAGGTATATGTATTCACCCCCAAAGGGGATGTGTTGGCATTTCCTCGTGGAGCAACACCGGTTGACTTTGCTTACGCCATCCATTCTGAGGTGGGACATGCCTGTGCAGGAGCAAAGGTCAACGGCAGGATGGTTCCTTTGAAGTATAAGCTGAAGAACGGAGACACTGTGCAGGTTATTACTGCATCCAACCATCATCCAAGTAAAGATTGGCTTAGTTTTGTCAGGACTGCAAAGGCGCGATCTAAGATTCGACAGTGGATAAAGGGTCAGGAGCGAGAACGGAGCCTAACTGTAGGCCGTGAGATGTGCGAAAAGATGTTTCGGAAGCATCGACTCAACCCGAACGAGTTATTAAACTCCGAAAAGGTGCACGAGGTGGTTAAGGAGTTTGGCCATAAGACATTAGATGATCTTTTGGTCAGCGTCGGGTACGGCAATATAACGCCTATGCAGGTGCTGCGGCAGTTCATTTCAAAATCAGACGATCTGTATGAAGAAGAATCGATCCTGGATAGAGTTGAGCGGGCCACTAAAAAGAAGAGGAAAGAAAGGGTCGGTATAGTGGTAAAAGGGGTTGATGACCCATTGATTCGATTTGGAAAATGCTGCAATCCCCTTCCCGGGGATCCTGTAACAGGTTATATCACCCGAGGTCAGGGAATCACTGTCCACCGCGCAGACTGCATAAACGTATTAAAGGGGGACCCCGAGAGAGTAATCGATCTGGAATGGGATACGGACTCCCACGAAGTGTACCCGGTAAAGATATACGTAGAATGTATGGATAAAATTGGTCTGTTGGCCGACATATCGGCTGCTATTAGTAAATCAGAGGCCAACATCCTTGGGTGTAACATCCAGACCCGAGAAGACAAAAAAGCAGATTGCTATTTCACAATCGCTGTATCGAGTATTCAACACCTCCAGGATGTAATCAATTCCGTAAAGAAGATTCAAGATGTCTTACGCATCACTCGCTTGGGGACGCAGACTCCTCATTGAACTGCCAGGTTTTAGTACCAATCCAGACCTGATGCATCGAGTACACGCGTTGATTCTCCTAACCCTTCCGTTTTGAACAGCTCTTACCTTCTGAAGATTAGGATAAAAACGACGTTTGGTCTTGTTATTGGCATGGCTCACATTATTTCCAACGCGGGGTCGTTTGCCACATATATCACACACCCTGGACATATCGTCTCTCTCCTTTTTCTCTCTCATACCGTAGCGAAAGATTTCTTATATTCCGAGAACTTTGCATAACCACCTTGAACGACGATTCAAAGAATCAAAGTGTTACAAAAGGTTCTTTCTGGATCTGATAAACAACTTTTTTGGAGCATAAAATTTCAAGATTTTCAATTTTTTTGGCTTAGCTTTTAATCTCTTCTACCTCAAATCCTTCCCTGGTCAGAAGGGCCGCCAACACACCGATAGAACCTTCCTCTTTGCCTAGTCCGCAGGAAGGGCTTTTGCTCTTTAAAAAACATCGCTTGACATTGTACCTCCGTATCTGGTCAAGGGCAGCAAATGCGCCTTTCACAAATGCTTCTGTAACTTCAATGCCCTCAGAGTCTATCACGCTTGCTTTGCCTTCGAGGACGTCGAACCCATCCCCTCCAAAAATTCTGGCAGGACTTCGAGGAGTTGGCAATCCACCAAGCTGTTCTGGACAGATTGCAAGGACCGACTCTGAACGTATGCGCTCGATCAAAGTTTCACACGCCGAATTGCTGGCATCGTACCGGCAGTTGTACCCAAGCAAACACGCGCTTACAGCAACCATCTTAGATTCTTAGATATCTTCTCTCAACACACTACTTGCGAGACAAAGACCCTTTTAAACAGGCACAAAAAACTTTTTTCTACATAACTTGGCCGACAAGGAAAAGACCCATCATGGGTGAAGATTAACCAAGGACTACTGATTAGAGTTTAGCTTTAATTTACAAAGGGCTATGTAGCGCAGAGCTTTATGATGAACACCCGTGTCCGGATACTCGCAAACAACGGTCTTAAACCGTTCCAGGGCCGCCTTATAGTGTTTTGACTTGTAGTAAAAAACACCTACGTAGAACTCGTGCTCAGCCAGGTTCTTAATACATATATTGATATGGTTTTGGGCCTTTCTGGCATAAATGGTATCCGGATACTTCCTAATCAGTTTCTGAAAAACTTTAAGGGCATTCTGGGCCATTGTCTGATCACGATCGATACTACGCAACCGCTTAAAATAACACATTCCTATCTGATATATTACGTATGGTATTGCCTCATTTCTGGGATGAAGATTTTCAAACTCCTCATAAGCTAATATAGCATCTTCATATTCTTTTCGAAAATAGTGTGCATCTCCAATCTTCAGCTCAGCAAGTATGGCATACTTGCTGAAGGGATACCAATCCTTCAGTTTCTGAAAGGATTCCAGTGCCCCTCTGTAGTCTTTTCTG
>DTYH01000226.1 GCA_012961955.1 Desulfobacterales bacterium
AATCTCTATATTCTATATAACTAAAGATGGTTACAATACTTCAAAAGCAAGTCTTCCCTTAAAGGAACAGGATTGGGTGTAAGACCAGACCATACAAATACTTTTAACTCACGAACTCTATGGCTGTTTGCTCTATATTGGATTTTGCACTTAGTCCATAAATATGACGATAACGACTTTTGCCTGTTGCTACATAATCGTAACCTTTCATGAGGTGAAGCTTTTTATGAAACGACTTGGGGAACACCTCAGCCACTGAAGTTCACCCCCATTAGAAGGGCATGGAGGTATCAAGCCCTTCCCGTCTCTAAGACGAGCTAAGATATAATTCGTCCTGTGAGAAGAGCGCACCGCGGTCTCAACTCACTGGAAAAACAAAGGTTGGAGGCATCGTAGTGAAAAAAAGGGTTTACTCCGTGACCAGTTAAATATAATCTTATATCTAGCATCCTGTATCATATGTTAAAGGTACCCGGTTTGTCTTTTGATGTGGCCGGGCTTGTTTCAAGAGGCTAAAATGTTACAAAAAAATCAAAATTTTTAACGCTCAATTTACATGATAGGTGGGAGGTCGGAAGTTAAAATGACCCATGGGAATCGCCGATTAATCGGTAAGTTAATAAACATAATCAACTTTTTTAAGGAGGTAATTATGAGGACACCAACCCGGTTTTGCATTGTCGGTCTGATTGCCCTGATCGTGATCTGTTGGGGAGGTCAGAGCCCTGGAGTGGAATGGCAGAATGTCGTGGAAGAGATGGGTGCAAACGGAAAGATTGACTGGACCAAGGGGATTATTATGGCGACAGGCATTGGTGCTCCCCCTGAAAGATATTACGGAAAGCCCCAGGCCAGACCCATGGCACTTCGTGCTGCCCAGCTGGATGCCTATCGAAACCTCTTGGAGACGGTAAAAGGTGTGAGGATCGATTCACAGACAACTGTCGAAAATTATGTTGCTCAGAGCGATGTTATCAGATCAAAGGTAGAGGGTATTGTCAAAGGGGCAAGGATCATAAAGAAGGAATATCTTTCAGACGGCACAGTTGAAGTGACAGTAGCCATGAAATTACATGGTAACTTTGCACATCTGATCCTTCCTCCAGAGATTAAGCCGGAGCCTGGCATTAAGTCGTTTCCGCCCGAAACTATTGCTCCCGAGCCTAAGAAGCCTACTGCCCCAACTGTAACCCCACCTGCTCCACCCCCAACTGTCTTTACAGGTTTAGTAGTGGATGCAAGAGGTATTGGCGTGAAACCGGCCATGTCTCCTAAGATCTTGGACGAGGACGGACGGGAGGTCTATGGTTCGGCATACGTGAGCCGGGAGTTTGCTATTCAGCAGGGAATGACCGGATATGCAAAAGACCTGACTGCAGCCCAAAGCAACCCGCGTGTGACAAACAATCCACTTACTGTAAGGGGCCTAAGGAGCGAAGGGCCGAATAAGGCCAATATAATGATAAGGAACGATGACGCATCAAAGATCAGAAGCACGGAAAAGAACCTCTCCTTTTTGAAAGAATGCCGTGTCATGATTGTTCTGGATTAAGCAGAATACTAATACGGACAACTGGATAGGTATAGGAGTCAAATCCTGATAAGGAGAGCCAAGAAGAATCAAAGATCAACAGCGAGGAGGAAACATGAATCTTAAAAAAGGTTGGACGTACGAACTTTTAGTTGGGCTAATGATACTCTCAATAACAGGAGTGTTAAGTGCTTGTGCTCCCAAAGCACGACCACCCAAGGCCGTTTTAGACACGCCTGAACATCATGTGTCAAATGGTTACAAACTTCTCAAACTCGGCAAGATAGACGACGCCTTGCGCGAATTTACGCTGGCCAAAGAGCTGGACCCAAAATCTTCCGGAGCCAACCTTGGATTGGGACTGGCATGGGGCTACAAGAGGGAATATGAAAAGGGCTTGAAGGAGATAAAACTGGCCAGGAAATATGCAAAGACAAAGCAGGAAAAGGTCGATTCATATCTCGGTTTTATGCGGCTCTATATCATGGGAAAGGAAAGACTCCACAAAGAATGGCTCGCCCGCACTGAAGATGCTTTTGGAAAAGCCCATGTGCTCCTTCCTGATGCCCCTGGTCCTTATTATTACATGGGTATTGCTTATAAAGATGCCTACATGTTTGACAAGGCCATCCCTTTGTTTCGAAAGGTACTTGAGATAAACAAACAGTATGTGGCCGAGGCTGATAGAGAGTATGGGTTAATTCAGAAGATTCAACGAGCAGCACCAGGCACGAAGATCGGAAAGAAGATAGCTCTGATAGACAAGATTACGCGCGCCGATATGGCTGCCCTATTTATCCAGGAGCTAAAGATCGATCGAATATTTGCAAAGAACGAAAAGTTTGACACGGGTTATAAAGCGCCCTCGAGGAAGTTTGTGGCTGAGAGGCTGGTCAAGACCCCACCTGCTTTAGATATCCAGGATCATGTACTGAAGGCCGACATCGAGGCCGTAATCAGGATCGGAATAAACGGACTCCAACCTTTTCCAGATCATACCTTTAAGCCTGATAAGATAGTCACCCGTGCCGAATACGCAATGATGATCCAGGACATCCTCATCAAGATCACTGCGGATGAAAAGCTGGCCACCAAATTTATTGGAACTCCATCACCCTTCCCAGATTTGAGAAGTGACCTACCATACTATAATGCGGTTATGGTCTGTACGACTCGAGGTATTATGGAAGCGAACAACCTGACTACCGGAGAGTTTGATCCTCTAGGTCCCGTGTCTGGCGCAGATGCTCTCTTAATTATTCGTAAACTGAGGTCCGAGATAGAAAAATCCCGGATATGATCATACACTGACGGTTCACGCATCGACTTACGGGCCAAGAAGGCAAGGTTTATTTCTCAAATGAAAAGAAGAATAGAACTCCTTTTGATAGTAGTAACAGTGATACTCATCTCTAACCGTGGAACAGGATATGCTGACGAGTCGAAGACGGTCTACATGGAAGGCCGATTGGCAAGAGTAACCCTGATCGAAAAGGGGAAACCCGAAATACTCCGGAAAGGAGAAAGGAATTGGTTGCCTCTCTGTGTGGGTGATCTGGTAAAAGAAGGTGACCGGATTAGAACCGGGGTGAATTGCAGGTTGGAAATCCTCTTGCCTGACTCCAGCATTGTCCGTTTTGCAGAGGATACTTCATTTGAAATTCATTCCGAAAAATACTCTATCGAGACAAAGACGCGCAACATAAGGGTTCACCTTTTTGTAGGGCGTATCTGGGCCAGGGTGGCAAAATTGTTTGGCGCGAAAAAAGGTGGATTTCTACTCTCTTCCCCAACTGCTGTCGCTGGGGTACGGGGGACGATCTACAGGATGAACGTCGACAAAGACACCACTACTACTGTAAAGGTTTACCGGGGAGAAGTCTTTGTTAGAAGTCCAAAGAGGGGGACGGAAGAACGACACGCAATCTCGAAGCCAAAGAGGATCCCTGGACCGCATCCTGTCACCATGCAGGAATGGACGTATATTGTCGGCGCAATGCAACAAATAGTTGTCCTTCCGGATGGTGCAGTAAGGAAACCGTTTAGATTTACTCTGGCTGAAGATATGAATGATTGGGTCAAATGGAATCAGATGCGAGATAAACAACAGGTGCAATAGTTAATCTTTAGTATCACTTTGCTTATGGAGATGTTTTCTGGTGGGGATAAACCCCGCTGGAAACGGCCTACCTGAGCGTAAACCTTCTCCCGTTATCCTTTTTGAATCGACCTGCAATCATTTGAGAGCTCAAGTCCAAATAGTCTGCGTGCATAAATGGCCCTTTTTGCGATGGACTCTCTTCTCATTAGGGGGAAGGCTTTTCCTGCAACGACCTGGCTAAAAGTTCTAGCGTAACACTCTGACTCTTTGAAAAAAATGTATCTATGTAGCTGTTTGTAAATAACTGTTCACCGGGCGAAGCTTTATTTTTACACTCCGATGTCTCCAACCTTTGTTTTTCCGCCAAGCGTTTCAAGAAAAGCTTACCCCCGTAACCAGTTACGTTTGTAGCTTATGTGGCGTCCATGGATATATACCTCAAGGGCGAATTCTTTCAAAGAGCTAAAGTGTTGCTGAAAAACCAAGGCCCCAGACATCGGTCTGGAAGGAAACCCTGCTGACTGGTTACAAAGAATCCCTTGTTGAAGATCGATATGGAATCTGCTAAGAGTTTCTATCCTTCACTAACGTTCAAAGTAGCAATTTAGCGCTTTGAAAAAGGACAGCCACAGCAAGATGCTCCTCCTAGGGGGGTTAGGGAGAGTGAAGATCTAAGAGTGAAAAGTGAAGGAATTATTCCGCATCCATTCTTAACTTTTCACTCTTCGTTGTCTGCTCTTAGCAGGAACGGCCTGCAGCCGCGACCGAAGAGCGCTTTTTCAAAGAGCTAAACTGTTGTCCTTAGAGATTTAAAGGAAGAGTCTGCTATAAACTATGATTGATGTGCCAGACAGAGAGCAAATGGAGATAATCCTCGACTGTATTGCGGACGGTATCTTCACCGTTGACAGCGATTGGAGGATTACCTCGTTCAATCGTGCAGCCGAAGAAATCACCGGTGTTCCTCGTAATGAAGCCGTCGGCCGTGTTTGTAGGGAGGTGCTAAAGGCAGAGTGCTGCGAAGGAAACTGTGCCCTTGGAGAAACGATGAAAAGCGGTAAACCAATCGTCAACCGGTCTGTTACAATAGTTGATGCCCATGGTAATCGAAAGACAATTAGCATCTCTACCGCGATTCTCAGGAACAAAAAGGGGAAGGTGATAGGGGGTGTTGAGTCGTTCCGGGATCTCACCCTGGTGGAAGAGTTGCGGAAACGAATTGATCAAAGCTATTCCTTTCAGGACATCATAAGCATCAATCATCAAATGCGGCAGATATTCGAAATCGTCCCAATGATTGCAGAAAGTGATAGCACTGTCTTAATCGAAGGAGAAAGCGGTACAGGAAAGGAACTTTTTGCTCGCGCAATCCATAACCTCAGCCCTCGAAAGAACGAGCCTTTTATAGCTGTCAACTGTGGCGCACTTCCAGATACTCTTTTAGAATCAGAATTATTCGGATATAAGGCTGGCGCGTTTACGGATGCAAAAAAGGATAAGCCTGGACGTTTCAAGCTTGCCGAAGGTGGAACAATATTCCTTGACGAGATTGGCGATATCTCACCAGCCTTACAGGTCCGTCTTCTCAGAGTATTGCAGGAAAAGGTCTACGAGCCTTTAGGAGGTGTAAAAACCGAAAAGGCCGATGTTCGAATCATTACTGCAACCAACAAGAATCTACTAAAAATGGTTGAAGATGGCGCGTTTCGAAAGGACGTGTATTACCGGATTAACGTTGTTCGTCTTGAAATTCCGCCCCTCCGGAA